>CANQUG010000051.1 GCA_947626985.1 uncultured Lachnospiraceae bacterium
CGCTCTTTCTTCAGGTGCACATCCGGAATGGGGATGGCGGAAAGCAGAGCCTGAGAATAAGGATGAATGGTATCCTTAAAGATCTCCTTCGCGCTGCACTTCTCGATCATCTGTCCCAGGTACATTACGGCGATATCATCGGAGATATGCTTTACTACGGACATGTCGTGGGTGATGAACATGTAGGTCAGACCGCGCTCCTTCTGCAGATCCTGCAGGAGGTTCAGAATCTGAGCCTGGATGGACACATCCAGAGCGGATACCGGCTCGTCGCAGACGATGAACTCCGGATTCAGGGAAAGAGCCCTTGCAATACCGATACGCTGTCTTCTTCCGCCGTCCAGCTCATGAGGATAGGCGTTTTCCAGACGTTTTGCCAGACCAACCAGTTCCATCATAGCCTGAGCCTTGGAGGTAACCTCCTGTTTGCTCAGCTTTTTATTGTTCACCTTGATGGGCTCCTCGATCAGCTGGAGCACGTTCATACGGGGATCCAGAGAAGCGTAGGGATCCTGGAAGATCATCTGGATATGGGAACGGTAGTTTTTCTTAAACTCCTTGATATCCATGGACGCGATGTCCGCGCCCTTGTACATTACCTCTCCGGAGGTGGGATTGTGCAGACGCATCAGGGTTTTTCCGAGGGTGGACTTTCCGCAGCCGGACTCGCCCACGATACCGATGGTCTTTCCCTTTTCAATATTGAAGGTTACATTATCCACCGCATGCAGCAGACCGCCGGGAGTGGAGAAATATTTTTTCAGATTTTTTACTTCAAGAAGATTCTTACTGTCCATTTATTTCCCCTCCCATTCTTTTGCATACTGGAAACACTTGGCCGTATGACCGGCCTCCACCTCAACTACCTTCGGATCACCCTTCGCGCATATACCCTTCTTCTCGGTACAGCGGTCGCAGAAGCTGCAGTACGTGGGCAGGTCAGAGGGATCGCACACCATACCGTGGATAACCTCCAGACGCTCCACATCTTTGTCCAGACTGGGAATGGATTTGTAAAGCGCTCTGGTGTAAGGATGCTTGGGATTATCAAACACCTGCTCGGTGGTGCCGTATTCCACGATCTCGCCGGCATACATAACCGCGCAGTGATCGCACATCTCGGCCACAACGCCCAGGTCGTGGGTGATCAGGATCATGGAGGTGCCGTGCTCCTTCTGGAGCTTGCGCATCATGTCCAGGATCTGTGCCTGAATAGTCACATCCAGAGCCGTGGTGGGCTCGTCCGCGATCAGAAGGTCAGGCTCGCAGGCCAGCGCGATGGCGATGACGATACGCTGTTTCATACCGCCGGAAAACTGATGGGGATAGTCCTTATAACGCTCCGGAACGATACCTACCATGGCAAGCATGTCCTGAGCTCTCTTTAAGGCTTCCGCCTTGGAACATTTGTTATGAAGGAGAACCACCTCGGCGATCTGATCGCCGACGGTTTTTACCGGGTTCAGTGCGGTCATGGGATCCTGGAAGATCATGCTGATCTTCTTTCCGCGGATGGAACGCATTTCCCTGGCGGACATCTTCAGCAGATCCGAACCCTCCAGCTCGATGGAGCCCTGGATGACATGACCCACTCTGGCGGGAAGCAGACCCATGATGCCCAGAGCCGTGGTGGTCTTGCCTGCTCCGGTCTCTCCCACCAGTCCCAGCACCTGGCCTCTGCCGATCTCCAGGGTGATATTGTTAACTGCCTCCACTACCTCCTCATCGGTCTCGTAGTGGATCACAAGGTCTTTGATACTTAAAATTTTATCACTCATCTTTGCGCTCCTCTCCTTATTTCAGTCTCGGGTCAAACGCATCACGAAGACCGTCGCCCATAAGGTTGAAAGCAAAACAGGTAATCATGATCATCAGGGCCGGGAACATCATCATGTAGGGCGCCTGAGTCATGTATGCCTTACCGTCGTTCAGAATCAGTCCCCACTCCGGTGTGGGAGCCGCAAGACCTACGCCGATGTAGCTCATGGAGGACATCATCATGATGGATACTGCCAGGAATCCAACGAAATAAATAATCATAACGCCTACCGCGTTGGGGATCATATGCTTGATGATCATCTGTACCTGGCCCACGCCGATGGCCTCGGAGGACTCTATGTAGTCGTTTCCGCGCACACGCAGGATCGCCGCGCGGTTATTTCTAGCCATGGTAGGCATGGAAGCGAACATGATAGCCGCCACCAGCTGAGGAATGCCGTTGCCCAGAACCGCCACGATACACATAGCCATCATAATCATGGGGATGGCCTGGAAGATATCCATAATACGCATGATAATGGTATCCACCTTGCCTCCGAAATAGCCTGCGATGATTCCCAGCAGACCGCCGCTGAAGAATGCGGCTATGGTACAGAACAGGGCGATGATCAGAGAATATCTCGCGCCGTAAATGCAGCGGCTGAAAATATCACGGCCCAGATGATCGGTTCCGAAAAGATGGGCGCTGCTGGGCTTCTGGATCATTGCGGTGAAATCCTGCACCTGATAATCATAAGGAGCGATCAGCGGGGCAAAAATTGCCACCAGGATCAGGAGGCAGACAACCACCAGACCCACCAGAGCCGTGGGATTTCTCTTGAATCGTTTCCACGCCTCATAGGAGGGTGTGGATTTTACCGGTTTTTTCCGCTTCGCGTTCTTTCTTTCTATTTTCTCCATCGCGGGAGTATGCATTTTAGCCATTTTTACCGCCTCCCTTACGCTGCTTTCGCTTTCTTTGTTTTTTTGGATCCGCCGGAGATGATCGTGGTCTTCAGACGAGGATCGATCAGTACGAAACTGATGTCCACCAGAAGGTTGATCACAACCAGAATGATGGCGATCATCAGCGCGCCTCCCAGAACGGAAGGATAGTTACGGGCCGTGATGGCGTCTACGATATATTTACCAACGCCGGGCACGGAGAATACGGTCTCCAGAACCATTCCGCCGCCCAGAGAGTTTCCAAGGCTGGTACCGATGGACTGAGCTACCGGAATCATGGTATTACGCAGAGCATGGTGATAGGTGATATTTCCTTCGGTCTGACCCTTGGCCCTGGCAGTACGGATGTAATCCTCTCCCAGAACCTCCAGCATACTGGAACGGGTAATACGGGTATAGCTCGCGATGGACGCCAGACCCACAGTGAGCATGGGCATGATGTAGCCCTTCGCCGAATCAATGCCGGATGCAGGTAAAATATGCAAACTTACCGCAAAGATCATGATCAGCACCAGAGCCACTACAAATTCCGGCACAGACTGGAAAAACATGGAAATAACAAGCACCAGAGAGTCTACCCAGGTGTACTTTTTCAGTGCGGAAATGATTCCCAGGAGCACTCCCAGGATGGCGCCGATGGCTACGGCTCCCAGGGTAATCTTGGCAGAGGTGCCCAGACGGGGAACGATCTCGCTCAGTACCGGCTCGCCGGTACGGTAGGATTCGCCGAAATCACCGTGGCACACGCCTACGATATATTTCACGTACTGTACAATTACGGGATCATTTAATCCCAGCTCTTCTCTTTTTTCCGCTACCTGCTCCTCCGTGGCCTGGTTGCCCAGGATCTGACGGGCCGGATCTCCCGGCGTGACGGTCTTCAGCGCGAAGATGATGGCAGATACGCCCAGAAGAATCGGGATCAGAAGAAGAATTCGTTTAATGATATATCTGACCATATGTTTTCTCCAATTCTTTTATATGAGCGGGCGCCATGCGGGAATCCGCACGGCGCCCAAAATTCCCAGGTATTTTGCAATAAGCCTGTTCAGCTATTTATTTGTAGAATGCGGTAGCGTCAAGGAATCCGCGCTCTCTGGTGGTGAAGCCCTTCAGATCGGTGCTGGTGATGGTCGCTTTCATTTCCGGATACAGGTTGGAAACGATGCAGTCCTCTTTCAGAGAGTTCTCCAGATCTGCGATCAGGCTCTTGGCCGTCTCCTCATCCTTCTCGGAGATGATGGCCTTTACAGCTGCATCCAGTTCATCCGTACAGGTCTGAGGTCCGCCGATATGGAAGCCGTTTACGTTATCCCAGGTAAAGAAGGTGAAGGCGCTGGGGATTCTGGAAGGAATTCACTCACCAACCATGATGATGTCATAATTTCCGCCGTTGGCGTCCTGCACGAAGGTAGGAGTATCTACGGTATTGATGGTCAGGTCGATGCCGATCTGACGAAGATTCTCTTTCATAACCGTGTACAGAATTTCGGTATCCTGCATGCCAAGGGTGGTCATGGAGAGGCCGTCGCCGTAGCCGGCTTCTTCCAGAAGAGCCTTTGCTCCCTCGATATCCACTGCTCTTTCCTCAGCGGTGTAGGTATCGCAGTGATACTGACTCTTAGTCGTAACATATCCAAGCGCCGGAGCACCGTAGCCAGCGGTACCTACAACTGCCAGGTTGTCAAAATCAAGAGCCTTGTCGATGGCCTGACGTACCCTCACATCTGCGGTGGCATGACCTTCGGTCATGTTGTACCACACATGAGCCACCTGACCATAGTCATAAATAACGGTCTTTACATTCTCGCTCTCAGCAAAGGTGGAGGCCTGGATCACGGGCATATCATAAGCCACGTCCACGTCGCCGGATTCCACGTTTGCTTCACGGGAGGACGGATCGTTGATGAACTTGAAGGTGATGGTCTTGAAATATCCGGCATAATCCGGGTTCCAGTATTCTTCGTTTCTCTCAAGAGTGATGTACTCGCCGTTCTTCCACTCTACGAATTTATATTTACCACAGCCAACAGTAGGATTCTTTGCAGCAGCTTCCGGGCCGCCTGCAGCTTCGATCTCTTCCTTGGACACGATACCGAAGTTGGTCCAGGTCATCATGCTCAGCAGATCCGGTGCGGCAATATTATACTCGATGGTTACATTCTGCTCGTCATTTACTTCAGCGCCGATCATGAAACGGCCGGTATCGTTGCTGGCGTTCATGCCAACCCAGATATCGTTTACACAGTAGGCAACATCGTCCGCCACCAGAGGAGAACCGTCGGACATCACGATATCGTCGCGGAGAGTGAATTTGCAGTGGGTATCGTCTGTCCACTCCCATGAGGCAGCCAGGTTCGGCAGGATCTCGCCGGTGCTCTTGTCTTCCACTACCAGGGTGTCTACCAGCGCGCCGTATACGATCTGGGCTTCATTCTCTGTAGCAACGGTAAAGGGCGGAAGCAGTGTGGAAGGCTCGGATGCCAGAGCGATGGTAATCGCTTCATCGGTCTTCTCTGTGTTCGCCGGATCCACATTCGCGTCAACAACCTCTGCGTATGTGGGAGCTGCCATGGAAAGCATCATTGCGCATGTCATTCCCAAAGCCATAACTTTCTTAAGTTTCATGTTTTTTCCTCCTTTTCTGTGCGCGGTTCCCGCGCAGGTGATTACCCCCGGGCCTTTCTTCTGTCCGTCCTTCGCCCGTCTGACGGCCCTGGAGGTTCCTTCTTCTTGTGGACCTTCTATCGTTCCAGCTGTTATGTATCATAACAGGGAAAGCTCATTTTTGCTTCTCCAGAAAACAGGTTTTATCCACTCTATTTTAACTTCCTGTCTGCTGAAGAGATACCGGAGTTCATTTCGTATGTCCATTTTTGACCTAATGGGCGCCAGAAATGCACCAGACGGCCAAAAGGACAAAAAAGAACCCTTCTTATATAATCTCCCGCTTATTTATTGGCGATGGCGGTGTCGAACTCTTTGATCCGCTCCTTCATCATCTTGTCCAGCATTTCCTTGTTGGCCATGATCTTGGGACCGCAGATGGCGCCGAAGCCCTGGATCTCGGTGGTGTGCTCACGAAGACCGGCAAAGGTTCCTCTCGCGCGCTTCTGCTGCGCCTCGGAAAACTCCACTTTCACCGCGCCGTTCTCAATGGAAAGCTCGCCTTCGATACCGCAGATCGGGCACTCTACCTTGGTGGTTCCGGGAAGGATGGTGATCAGTCTCTGATGACATACCGGGCAAACCTCCGCGGGCTTTCCTTCCGGCTGGAAGAATTTCACGGAATCATCGTTGTAACCTTCCACGGTGCGTCTTCCCAGTTCATGCATGTCGTTGATGAGCTTCTCATCCAGATAGGGATTGCCGATGGTTCCCATACTGTTGGCGTTGTAGTTGCCCATCACCTTCATCATGGGCGGGAAGCCGAAGATGTGAAGGCTGGCGGTACCCATGGACGTCCAGTTGTCTGTGGAAGCTCCGCCTACGGAAATATAGGAAACGGTTCTCTTTTTCAGTCTTTCCATGGGGAACGCGTCGGGATCGCCGGGCAGTTCGCCGTTACGTCTCTTGTCCAGTACCCAGGTAATGGCGGAATAGTCATGTCTGCAGGAGAAACGATCTACAAAGTCCTTAAACTGACCCACCGGCTGCAGCGCATATACCGGAGCGCCGATAATCAGACAGTCTGCCTCCCGGATCTTATCCTCCAGGATCTGATAGTCGTCTTTTCTGGACTGTACGCAGACATTGTCCTTGCCCTTTTCCAGAGCCGTGGAACAGGCTCCGCAGCCGATGCAGCGGCCGATGTTCATGCGGACCGTGTTGATAAACTCGATCTCAGCATCCGGATTGGCCTCTCTGCATCCGAACAGAGCTTCTTTTACGCAGATGTCCGTATTTGCGTTCTTTTTTCCAAAGGAAACACCTAAAATTTTCATGTATCTTCCTCCTCTGTTTTTGGAATCTTTGATTTTTGCTGATTGTATTTTAACAAATAGGTTTTTGGAACACTTCCCCCCAGGCAATGTGTTTTTTCATCTTTGTGACCTTTTTCACAGGGCAAAATTTTACCCAGGTCAAAAAAGGGTTGCCTTTTTGACCTGGGTAAAAGACTCTTTCTTATTCACAGGGCTGAAGCACATCCCAGTGCTCCGCCAGTTTTCCGTCCTCCAGGCGGTAGATATCCACCACCCGGCATCTGGTGTTTCCGTCCGGACCCACATTTTTCAGATAGACGGCTACCATGTCGTCCTCGGCGATCATCCGGACGATGTCCAGATGGAAGGTGGGAATCTGGATGAATTTCTCCGCGAAGGCTTTCTTTAAGCACTCTCTGCCCTGGCCGACCCCGGGATTGTGCTGAATGTAGTCCTCCTTCACGTATTTGTCCGCGGATTCCACAATATGGTCATTGAAAAATTCCTGATAAAAAGCCTGGATTACTTCTTTGTTTGTCATTTTTGTCTTCGTCCTCTTTACTTCCTGCTTCCGGCTGCCCGCACTGCGGAGATCACCACATTGCCCTTGATCTCGGAAACAGGCGCTCCTCTGGAGCAGTCGCACACGATGCTGTTAAAGCCCTGAAGCATGGGTCCGTACGCATCCGCGTGACCGAACTGCTGAATCAGCTTCACAGCGGTGTTTCCCACGTTCAGATCCGGCCAGATGAGTACGTTGGCCTTTCCGGCCACCTTGCTCTCTCTGTTTACCTTCTTGGCCGCAACAGCGGGAACGATGGCGGCATCCAGCTGGAACTCTCCGTCGATAGCCAGATCCGGACGAAGCTCGTTGGCAATCTTCAGCGCTGCCGTCACCTTGTCGATCAGCTCTCCCTGGCCGCTTCCCAGTGTGGAATAGCTTACCATGGCGCATCTGGGCTCCCAGCCGAGAAGCTCCTTAACGGTATCGCAGGCGGAGATGGCGATGCTGGCCAGCTGCTCCGGATTGGGATTGGTGCACACGGCGCTGTCGCCCACTGCCAGCAGACTGCCTTCGCTTCCCTCATAACCCGGGATATCGGCCAGTCCGATACTGGATACGGTGCTGATGCCCGACTTCAGGCCGATGATCATCTGTCCCACTAAAAGGACATCACCGGTGGTGTTGTCAATTCCCGCAAAGGTAACGTCCGCTTCTCCCACTGCCTGCATGGCCATGGCATAGTACAGCGGATCCTGCATCCGGCGGCCGAGGGCCTTTTCTTTCAGACGTGTGTCCGGTTTGGCCACATAAGCCGCAATGACCTTGTTTTTGTACTCTTCCTCATGAATGTCCACAAACGTAAATACGGACGGATCATACCCCCGCTCCTGCGCAAGGGCTTTCAGTTCCTCGGCGTTTCCTACCAGAACGGGAATAATATATCCTTCTTTTCCGGTCTCGTAGGCCGCCTGCATCATTTTCTCATTGGTCGCTTCGGGAAAAGCAACTCTCTGAGGATTCTCCTTCGCTTTCGCGTAAATCCTGTCTAATACACTGCTCATATTTTTCTTCTCCATTGTTTGCGGCTCCCTGCCGGAAAACCGCAGATTCTCATACTGTTTCTACCAACTGTCTGTCAGAATTCCGCTCTTACATCTCGGCTTCCACAGCGTCTACCAGATCGGCAACGGTGGTGCACGCCGCAGCGTCCTGCAGAGCAACCATAGCGTCCAGTTCGTTTTCGATCTCGGATACCAGAGCCACCATCTGTACGGAGGCGCCCTTCAGATCATCCTTAAAGCTGGTCTCCAGAGTAACCTCTCCCGGATCTTTTCCATAAGAAATCTCTACCAGTTCAATAACCTTTGCTTCCAGTTCTTTTCTGTCCATTTTTCTTCTCCTTTTCTGTCATATCTTTTTTCATACGCGCCGGTTTCCCGTCTTTTCTTCCATCCTACTGATCCTCGTCCAGATCAAATACTACTGTCTTATATCCGTCCCTCTGCCAGATGACCGCATGGCAGCTCACCGGCAGCTTATTGTTTTCCAGAATTTCTTTTCTTTTCTTCTTGTTGATTCCCCGTACCACGCCGTTGAAGCGGGAGCCTTCCTCCAGCTCGATCTCGCCGTAGGCGAATTTGCCCAGAGCCTTATACTCCGGCTTGGATGAGAGGGCGGCCGGCATTACGATGGAGTGCATTTTTGCCTTTCCGCTGATCTCCACCCATTCCATATCCCAGCAGCCGCAGGAATTGCAGGCGTACACAGGAGGAAATTCAACGGCGCCGCACTTTGTGCATTTCTTCGCCATGATCTTTCCTTCTTCCAGATTCTGATAGAATGTTTCTACCACTTTTTCCAGCTTAATTGCCATTTTTCATTTCCTCCTTTATCAGTCGATGGTTCTGATGATATATGTACAGATGTTCTGAGCTCCGCCGTAGCCTCTCAGCATGGCGGTCTTCGCGTCAAACTTCACCTGACCGTCTCCCGCTTCGCCGCGCATCTGCTTCACTGCCTCATAGAGGTCGGCAAGTCCGGAAGCCGCATGAGCGTGTCCGAAGGAGGTACGTCCGCCGTTGGTGTTGATGGGCTTGTCGCCGTCGTAAGCGGTACGTCCCTCGCAGATGTACTTCCAGCCTTCGCCGTAGGGCAGATAGCCTGCGATCTCCGCGGAGATCAGATGAGAAGTGATGATAAAGTCGTTGGCATAGAACAGGTCGATTTCCTCGGGCTTCACTCCTGTCAGCTCATATACCTGGCGAACCGCTTCCTCTGTGGCGCGAACCTCGAAGTGAGGATTGGAAGCCTCCAGAGCGGCGCAGCCGATACCCAGAACCTCCACAGGCTTGTGGCTCTTATTTCCCATGTATTTGTCAACCATGTCCGTCGCGCATACGATCACTGCCGCAGCGCCGTCGCATTTCAGCTCCAGGCCGCCTGCGCGGAGGAAGTCGCCCATCTTGGGATTGTAGGGAGACCGCATGTAGTCCATCACATTGTCAAAGCCTTTTTCCTTCGCAAGCTCCTCATAGGTGGTGCGCTCGATGGCCAGAGGATTCACGGAAGCGTTCTTTCTGTTGTTGATGCACATCCAGTTCAGAGTATCATCCATTTCCTGATCGGTAAGACCTCTGGTTCTCTTGTACCATTCCGCCGCATCGTCATAGATCAGTTCCTGTCCTGCCATGAGGCTTCTGGTGTAGGCACGGTCATAGAGCCACGCGGTGGTCTGGAGGAATTTCTCCATGGTAACCTTTTCTCTCTTGTAGGGATGATTGGGAACCGCAAGGCTGTCGCCGAACTCCACGCAGCCGGAGAGTACACAGTTATATTTGCCGGAGGCAACCGCGTTCACGGCCTGCTCGATGGCGTAATAACCGGTACAGCAGGCTTCGGAATGATGGATGGATGCCTTTCCCTTCATGCCGAACCAGTTGGCAATCTGGATGTTGGGGGTGAGGTAGTTGGAGGCGTTTAAGGGGCTTGCCTCGCCGTGGAAATAGAAATCCACATCCTGAGGATTCACTCCGGCGTCCTCCATGGCCTTCAGGGCTGCGTATCCGAACATTTCTCCCTCTGTCAGGCCGTTGGTCTCTTCCCTGTCAACGGTGTACATAAAGGGGGTACAGCCCACTCCGATAATTGACACGCTTCTTGCATACTTATTGATTTTCGTCTGATTCATCAGGTTTCTCCTTTCACGTTTGAATCATTTTTATATGGATGATCCGACCGTCAAAAGGTTCATTTTCTCTGCAGCGCAATGAAAATGAATCTTTGACTTCCGGACCATGAATGCTCTTTGTTTAGAACGAGCTGCTCTCGCCAGTATTTGCGGCGGATTGCTTCTCCTGACCGTATTTCCGGCGGTTCGCTTCTCCTGACCGTGCTTCCGGCGATTTACTTCTCCGGCGCGACCGTTTTCGCCAGACGGATGCAGGTATCCTCGATCAGCAGAGAAGTCACAAACCCTACCAGATGCAGAATCGGATAGGTTTTCAGCCAGATGGATACGATATTGGGAACAGGCCCGCAGTTGATCAGCGCGATGCAAAAGCTGATTATGGTAACGAAGATCGCATTGGTGACAAATACCCGGATCAGCTTATGGATAAAGGTACCGTCCTTTAACCCGAGGCCGTCCGCCGCCATCCTTCCGATCCTGGGAACCGGGATCGCCGCACCCGCCACATAATTGATGGAGAAGGCCTCAAACATTCCCACCAGATATACCCAGGTATCTGTAAATCCCCCGTTCAGAATCGTCGCCGCGGAATTGATCACAAATGCCAGCATCAGATCCTGAATGACTTCAAACAACATTTCCTGTTTTTTTGTCATAGGTTTACTCTCCAATTTCCTCCGGCGTCCACACCGGCTTTCCGGTATAAACCTTCGCCTCTTCCTCGCCCTTCAGCACACGGATGGCTCCTGCCGCCATGGCTTCCAGCTCAAATTCTCCCGGATACGCGCTGACCGGAGCGATCCAGGAGCAGGCCTCCGTGATTCTCTCCACCAGCTCTTTATTATGTACCATACCGCCGCCCAGCAGGATTCCATCCACCTGTCCGTGGAGAACGCCGGCCATGGCGCCGATGTAGCGGATGATCTGATAAATCATGGTGTCCCAGATCAGAGCTGCCTTCTTATCGCCCGCAGCGGCCCGCTTGGTAACCTCGATGGCGTCGGAGGTTCCCAGATGGCTGACAAATCCGCCGGTCTTCGTGCAGAGAGCGGATACCGCCTTTTTATCATCTTCGTTGGCAAAGCAGTAACGAATCATTTCCGCTGCAGGCACCGCGCCGCATCTGGTGGGCGCCATGGGGCCTTCCCCGCCTACGATGTCGTTTCCGTCGATCATTTTGCCCTTCTGATGAGCGGAAATGGAAATGCCGCCGCCGATATGGCAGACAATGTAATTTTTATCCTCATATTTCCATCCGTTCTTATGGCTGTGACGGATGGCCGTTTCTTTCAGGTTTAACGCATGAAGGTGCACGTTCCGGTATACGCCTTTGATACCGGTCATACGGGCGCACAGGGTAAGCTCGTCGGTATCCGGCGGGTTTACTACAAAGCAGGGTTTCTGATACTGCACGGCAAATTCGTTGGCGATCTGGGAGCCCAGCTGCGCCGGATGAGCTACGCCGTTTGCTCCGCGCACCGCATGGTCCAGCAGTGTCTCCTCTACCTTGTAAGTGCCTCCCTCTACCGCCAGAAGACCGCCGCCCCGTCCTACAAAGGCGTCGATGGTGGACAGATCGATGTCCGCCTTCTTCAGAGCGTCCAGAATGGTTTCCTTCCGGTACGGAAGCTGTGCGCTGATGGTTGTAAATTCTTTCAGTTTCTCCGCATCATGGGAGACATTTACAGTAAACAGTTCCTTTTCTCCCTCAAAGCATCCCACCTTCGTGGAGGTGGAGCCGGGATTGATGGTTAAAATACGATAGTCCATTGCATTACCCGCATAATGCTTTTCAGCCTTACGCATCCCTTTCTTTGTATTTTCGAACCTGTGTTCAGCGTCCGCACGCTGCCCTCAGTGTTATTATTTTAGAAATTTTTGTCCAATTTCTCTTTTTTTTATTTATCTTTTATTCCCTTAAAATTTTTCCAGGTTTTCGGAAGAATTCGGGTCTTCTGTTCAAAAGGACAAATTCCTATGTGATATTTTTATCCTTCCGGTACAGAGATAATAACACTCCAGATTCTGTTTCATCATACAAAAAAAAGGAAGGCCGCGCTTCCCCTGCCGGAACATTTCTTTTGTCACGGATTGATATTTTCCCGCCGGACGAAAAAAAGAAGGTGAAAATCTGCTGTCCGGATTTCACCTCCTTTTCCGATGGGCATGTCCGCGGGGATGAAAATCTCAATTTCTTTCATCATCCCTCAGCACTGCCCGTCTTTCATATTTCCGGTAGACTGCCAGAGACAGCGCCACCGTCAGGATATCCGCCGCTGTCTGGGACCAGACGATTCCGTTCATCCCCAGCAGCCGGTTCAGGAGGAACAGCATGGGAATATTGAAAACAAGCCACCGCATCATTCCCAGAAACAGGGCGTAGCCCCCTTTCCCGAAGCCGTTGAACAGAAAGACGTGGAAGAAGCTTAAAAACATCAGAGGCGTTGCGAGCACACGGATGCGGAGAAAAACGGTTCCCAGGGCCACTGTGGAGGCATCGTTGATAAAGATTCCCATAATCTGTCCGGCAAAAATCTCATAAAGCAGGACGCTGGCCGCCGCGCACACCAAGCCCAGTCTCATGGAATACTTTCTGGTAGCGTTCATCCGCCGGAAATTCTTTGCCGAGTAGTTGTAGGCAATGATAGGCATCATACCCTGGCAGATTCCCACGCCAAGATTCAGGGGCAGGCGCTCCACCTTCAGAACGATTCCCACAGCTGCGAGGGCAATATCGTTGTACCCGGACATGAGACGGTCGATAACGATATAATCCAGATCGAACAGGAATGTGGTGATCGCGGAGGGCACTCCCACTGCGAATATCTCCACAAAGCTTCTTTTTTCAGGGAGCAACCGCGGAGAACAGAGCCGGAGCACGGAGGTGTTTCTCATTCTGAACAGCACAATTATAAAATATGCGCACGCGATACAGTTGGAAAGACAGGTGGCCGCGCCGGCTCCTGCGATTTCCATCCCGTCCGGCAGCAGGACAAACATGAACAGCGGATCCAGAATAATATTAATGATTCCGCCCATAGTGATGCCGAACCCCGCTTTTCCTGATTCTCCGACGCTGCGGAGCAGTGTGGACAGCGTATTGGACAGAACCGTGGGAATACCGCCGCAGACAATAACACAAAAGGCGTAGGTGCTGGCGAACTCGTAGGTATCGCTCCCGGCTCCCAGCTGCTTCATCAGCGGATTCATAAAAATCAGCACACCCAAAGAAAACAGTGCAGCCACAAGCACGCTGAGATAGATACAGAAACTGTATACTTTTCCCGCTTCTTCCGTCTGTTTTCTTCCCAGAAGACGGGAGATCAGCGCTCCTCCGCCCACCCCGGCCAGACCGGAAAGGGAAAGCGCAATATTAAAGATCGGAAGGATCAGGGAAACGCCGGCTACCATATAAGGGTTGGCCGTGCGCCCGATGAAAAAGGTATCCGCCATATTGTAGATCAGAACGATCAGCTGGCTGATCACCGCCGGAACCGCCATTGTGTGAACCGCCCGGGCTACCGGCAGGGATTCAAAAATGTCTGTATTGCTGACTTTCTCAGCGTTTTTCTTTGGATTCATATCACACCTCTGCAGGGATTGTTTTGAAGAAAGCTCCCGCTGTCCAAATTATACTGATCTGTTTGTGCAAAGGCAATACATATTTGTACAGGGTTGTATTTTCGGATAAATCCGGTTATAATTACGGAAAACACAGAAATGTTATGGCATTTCTGCGTACAATATCACTCTCCTATTGCCCAGGCAACAGGAAAACTACAGAATATGGAGGGAAAACTTATGTGTACTGCCGCAACCTATAAAACCAGAGACCACTATTTCGGCCGGAATCTTGACTACGAGTTTGCCTACAACCAGACTGTCACCGTAACGCCTAGGAACTACCCGTTCTGTTTCCGGCGCATGGGGGAGATGAAATCCCATTACGCCATGATCGGGATGGCCTTTGTCCAGGAGAACTATCCCCTCTATTACGACGCCACCAATGAAAAGGGACTGAGCATGGCCGGTCTGAATTTCCCGGGAAATGCCGATTACAAGGAGGAGGCCCCGGACATGGACAATGTTTCCCCCTTCGAATTTATCCCCTGGATCCTTGGACAGTGCGCCACCGTCTCAGAAGCCAGAGAAAAGCTCTCCCGGCTCAGCCTGCTGAAAGAGAATTTCAGCGCGCAGCTTCCTCTCTCTCCTCTTCACTGGATGATTTCCGACAGGGATGAGAGCATTGTAGTGGAATCCGTAAAAGAGGGCCTGAAGGTTTACGACAATCCTGTAGGCGTCATGACCAATAACCCCACCTTTGATTATCATCTGACGAACCTGATCAATTATATGGGAGTGTCCGTTGCTGATCCGGATAATCACCTGACAGCCAGCCTGGATCTGAAGCCCTACAGCAGAGGGATGGGCGGAATCGGTCTGCCCGGAGATCTCTCCTCTGCCTCCCGCTTCATAAAAGCCGCTTTTACCAGACTGAATTCCCGTTCCGGCGAATCCGAATCGGAAAGCGTCAGCCAGTTCTTCCATATTCTCGCCTCCGTTGCCCAGCAGAAGGGCTGCTGCAAGGTAGAGCACGGTTATGAGTACACTATCTACTCCTCCTGCTGCAATACGGACAAGGGGATTTATTACTACACCACCTATGAAAACAGCCAGATCACCGGCGTGGACATGTATCGCGAGAACCTGGACGGGACTGAACTGGCCAGCTATCCTCTGATTGAGGGACAGCAGATCCGATTCCAGAACTGATCGCACCTGTCCTGTTAATTGTACTTATACTGTTAATTACAGTAAAAATTCACCGGCAGATAAAACCGCAGGAATTCCTCTGGTCTATCATCAGCAGGAACCTGCGGTTCTTATTTACATTGCAGATTTTCAAATTCGGAAGCAGCTGCAAGGACGCAGGCGTTCCGGTGTTTTTATTTGCATTGCAGATTTTCAGATCCGCTTCTTCTGCCCTTTACCAGTATTCCGATGCAGAAGCACCCGCCTCCGGATTTCAGCCATTGACAATATTTTCCGGTCTTCCGCCCGCCGCCACAGTCTCAAAAGCCGTCCAGATATTCCTGTGCGCCCTTCGGAACGTACCGGTAGTAATGCCTCCCAGATGGGGGGAATACAGCACTTTATCTCTCACCTCTTCCGGCAGATCCACAACAGGGTTATCGGCAGACACCGGTTCCGGAGCAATGGTATCCAGCCCCGCCCCCGCGATCCAGCCTTCTGTGAGCGCTTTTCTGAGCGCGGCATTGTCTACAATTTCTCCCCGGGCCGTATTGATCAGATACGCACCGAGCTTCATGCTTTTCAGAAACTGCTCGTTTACCATCCCGGCAGTCTCCTCATTCACAGGAACGTGAATACTCACCATGTCGCAGGTGCTTATCAGCTCTTCCAGCGGCAGCCAGGAAGCGTGATACCGATTCTCCACTTCGGCGCTTTTTCTCGTCCTGGTATAGTAGAACACCTGACATCCGAAGGGCTGAAGCATCCCGGCCAGAGCCTTCCCGATATCGCCGAAGCCAATCAGACCGACCCTGCATTCTGAAAGCTCTGTAATACCCTCGATCATTCTTCTTTCCTTCATCTGAATCTGTTTTCCCTGACGCACCGCCCTGTCCCCCGGTATTACGGTACGCAGCAGTCCCAGCATGAGAAGAACGGACTGTTCTGCAACCGCCGAAGCGTTGATTCCTTTATTATTGCACACAGGAATTCCCAGTTCTGTCGCCGTATTCACATCGATTCCATTGTACCCTACCCCTTCAGAATGAATCAGCTTCAGGTTCGGCATTTTTCTCATCAGTTCACCGGGAACCCCGGCTATGGCGTCCGCCGCCAGAAATTCCGCCTCGAAGGCCTCCTGTGGATACTCTTCCAAAGGCATGTTCAGATCCACATAAATTTTCTCAATTTCCCGGGCAAATTCCATGTCCGGCATGTACTTTTCAAACCTTTCCTGACTTCCTATCACAAGCGCTTTCACAGTAATATCAGACCTCCTTCGATTAAATAACCTACTCCTCATCCGTTCCCGGAACGGATTCACGTACTTTGCCATTGCTCTGCTGTGAAATGATCCAGCTCACACCCTTCGCCAGCCGCTTCCCGGAATCTGCGAAGTGTCCTCCGGCATTCCACTCCAGAACGCAGCGTCTGATCCGCGGGTCTGATCTGAGGATTCGTTCCTGCTGCCTTGTCCTGTCCCCCACCCGGGCCATCATGGCATTCTTTGTTTTTTCTTCTCTGCCGCCAAGACTCAGATACACGTCCGCAGATGATGTTATCCGATTTTTAGACACATAGGCGTCCCACCCGTCGATCCAGAGAGAACCTGAACAGCACACTGCTCCGTCGAAGCAGCCTGTCTCATATAAACTCCATAAAGAAAAGAGTCCCGCCAGGGAATATCCCATGGTGTAAAACTTCCCGCAGTCCGGGTAATGTCCCCGGATCCAGGGCAAATAATCATCCCCGAGCCAGCGCAGGGTATTGGAGGCCCCTCCGCCGAATCGCTCTGTTCCAAAAGCCGCAGGCGCCTCCCATGGAGACAGCTCCCGATTCCAGTCTTCCACCTGAAAAGCGGCTATCGCGTAATTTCCTTCCGGAAGCAGCTCTTCCAGCGCCTTCTGCAAATTTTCGGCCTCATTTCCCTCGTGAGGAAAAAACGCCCAGAAAAATACCGGCCCGCCATTGCCCCGGCGCAATATCCGGCAGGCGCGGCCCGAAATCTGAATGATATTCCACAAATATTCTCTGCTCATAATATGAAACCTCAATACATTCTGCCGCGGCAGACGAATTGTAATTCTGTCATAAATGAAAATCCTTCTGAAATTCTTTGATTCACCCTGTTTTTTGAGATTTTCTTATAGATGTACATACTTTCGCTGGTATTTCTGTTATTTTAACACAGATTCCAATTCCTGGATACAGAATCCCGTCAAGTCTTCGAATAAAAATTCAGACAAAGCCGGGATATTACATGATCTTTGAATATTTTCCCTTAAATCAGATACGATATCCGGGGAATATTTTCATAAGGCATTTGTTTTTCCCGTAATATCTGATATAATTTAAGGGAAAATATCCGGAGGTGAGAAAAAAATGAGGGATTTCAATTATTCGGAAATTAAAAATCAAAAGTGGGATTCAGAGCTTCTTGGATTGATTGCCGCAATTTACAAGGAAGCAGGAAAACAGGAAATGTATCTGAAACAGCGCCCGCAAGAACTGAAGAAGCTGATTGAAATTGCGAAAGTGCAAAGTACCGAGGCTTCCAACGCAATCGAGGGTATTGTTACAACCAACACGCGCATACGGCAGCTGGTCGAGGAAAAAACAACCCCCAAAAACCGCAATGAACAGGAAATTGCCGGATACCGTGATGTACTCAATCTGATTCACGAAAGCTTCGATGTAATCCCGATCACGCGAAACTATATTCTGCAGCTTCATAAGATTCTGTACAACCATCTGAACAATCCAATGGCAGGCAAAACAAAAAATGTGCAGAATTATATCAGTGCGACCTTTCCCGACGGTCATTCCGAAACCTTGTTTACGCCGCTGGCGCCTTATGAAACACCGGAAGCCCTGGACAGGATCTGTGAGGAATACAACCGCGTTACCGGGAATATGGAAATTGAGCCGTTAATTGTCATTCCTGTTTTCATTCATGATTTTCTCTGCATTCATCCGTTCAACGATGGAAACGGCAGAATGAGCCGTTTACTGACAGCGCTGCTGCTTTACAGAAACGGCTTCTATGTCGGAAAATACATTTCTCTGGAAGCGAAGATTGCTAAAAATAAAGATTTGTATTACGATGCGCTCGGCCAGGCACAAATCGGCTGGCACGACGGCAAAGAAGACACCGTTCCATTCATCAAATACCTGCTTGGGACAGTCCTTGCAGCCTATAAGGACTTCGGAGATCGATTTGCTCTGGTAGAAACGAAGCTGTCTGCCCTTGAGACGGTGAGACGAGCTTCTATGAATAAAATCGGACGCTTTACCAAGCAGGATATTCGGGAACTGTGTCCCTCGTTCAGCGTCAGTTCCATTGAAGGCGCACTGCGAAAGCTGGTGACCTCCGGCGAACTGAAACGGGAAGGTTCGGGCAAGAAAACCTGCTACTACAGGGTAAAATGATTCCGGCAGCGCAGGTTCCGAGTGCTTTCATCACCCGCACCGGTTATGGTCTGACGGTTGTCCGCGGCAAGGCTCCTCCCCGAGGAGCCTGCCCTTTCAAATCCGTCGCAAATGATCTACTGAACCGCTGAGAACCAGGCATGAATTTCCTTCATCCTCGCCTCCTGCTTCACATGGAAGGGACAGCGGCTCTCGCAGTGACCGCACTGGACGCAGGCGTCCGCGCGGACTGGCAGTTTCTGATAATGCCCCTTTGCCATCTCGTCGCCTGCCAGGGCAAGATCATAATATTTGTTGATGAGCCCCACATTCAGTCCCATAGGACAGGGCTGGCAGTGATTGCAGTAAACGCAGATCCCGTCGGCGTCCTGCGGCGTAAATTCCCCGATGACGGAATAATCTTTTTCCTCCGGTGAGGAATTTACATATTTCAGCACCTCCTGAAGATCCTCCATATTGCGGACGCCCGGAAGAACTGTCATCACCGCCGGACGGTCAAGGGCATACCGGATACACTGGATATGAGTAAGCGCGCGCCCGAACAGCGACCGCTTCTCGTCCAGAAGCTGCCCGCCGGCAAAAGGCTTCATAACGGAAATACCCACGCCCATTTTCTCGCAGTCACGGTAAAGTGCGGTACGCTCCGCGACTTCACCCATAGCATACTCGCCCTTCTGGTAATCGTAGGCCGGGTTGATGCTGAACATGAACAGATCCGCCAGCCCGGTGTCAAGAATCTGTCTGGCAATACCGGGATTGTGGGAGGAGAAGCCCAGGTGGCGGATCGTTCCGTCCGCTTTGAGGGATTTCATATACTCCCACAGACCGCCGTTCATCACCTCGTTGAGATCTTCCTCATCGTCCACGCAGTGGATAAAGCCCATGTCCGTATAGTCCGTTTTCAACAGGTTCAGATTCCACGATATCTGCTGCCTGATTTCCCCCAGGTCCCTTGTCCAGCCATAGGTCCCGCCTTTATAAACTGCACCGAAATGCATCTGTGTCAGAATGTTCTCCCGCCGTCCCGCAAACGCCTCTGCATAGGCATACCAGGGCGCTTCCACCGAAGGAGCCAGATCAAAATAATTGATCCCGTTCTCAATCGCTGCGTTCAGCACAGCGATCATTTCCTCCTTTGTACCGGAAAGACTCCCGGCGCCCATCCCGATCACGCTGATTTTTTCACCGCCATGGGGCAATGTACGATATTCCATAAATACCTCCGTTAAAAGCTGTTCTGTATCAGCCACTGTTCAGCGGCACGGACCTCTTCCGTCACGTCGGTACCGTCCGCAAGAATCACTTTTTCCTCCGGAAGCACTCCGAAAATGTCCAGATGGGCCTTTTCCGCCACAATATTCTTAAAGTAATTATTTTCATCAGAGAAGCCCGGATCAGGCTGAAGCTGGCACACGCTGTAACCTTCCATGATCGCGGTGACCGGTGCTCCGTGAAGAGTCAGTCCCGCATACCGGCTCAGATCCGCTCCAAAAGGTCCCGCATCTCTGTAAAGGCGCGCCACCTCCCCGAGAAGCAGCTCCTTTTCCTCCTCTGTCAGAGGATTCAGATTCTGTACGGTATGGATGTTGTCTTTTACCTGCTCCAGCGTTGACATACCGGACAGATTGCAGATCACGCCGTCCAGGCCGCCTGTGAACCGCATGGCCCAGGATGCTGTGGAAGCATCGGCGTCCATCTCCGTCAGACGTTCCTTTACCTTTTCCGGCACCATCGCCAGGCCGCCGCCCTTAACCGGCTCCATCACGACCACCATCTTGCCGTGCCTGCGAATCACCTCATAGGCCTCTCCGGCCCGTACCAGTTCGCTGTTCCAGTCCAGATAGTTGACCGGAATCTGCACAAACTCAAATTCCGGATGTTCGGTCAATATCCGGTCCAGCAGCTCCGGCGATGAATGGAAGGAAAAGCCCAGATGCCTGATTTTTCCCTCCTCCTTCCATTTCAGGGCATGATCAATGAGGTGACAGGTCTTCACAACGCCGCCTTTGCCGTCCACTCCGTCATAGTATACTGTCTGGAAATTATGAAGCAGATAGTAATCAATGTAATCTACACCCAGATTTTCCAGCTGCCGCGCAAAGATCGGCTCGATTTCCTCCTCCGCTTTCAGGTCGAAGGTGGGGAACTTCGTGGCGATCAGGACGCTTTCCCTGGGATGCCGCTCTATGACAGCCCTGCGGACAGCCTCCTCGCTTTTGCCGTTGTGATAGACATAGCTTGTGTCAAAATAATTATAGCCCGCCTCCAGAAAGGTATCTACCATCCGGAACAGCTGTTCATAATCAAAATCCGTCGGATCATTTGATTTTACGGGCAGACGCATCATACCAAACCCCAATCTGCTTTTCAGTGCCATGTTTGTATCCTCCTGTCGTATCAACTTTTACACTTGTTACCATGCCGCCTCAGGCGGCACAAATTCCCCTGCGGGAATCTTACAGAACCTGTTTTCTGTCGCATTCAATTTTACTGAATACAATTATAAACTGATTTTCTTTTATAATCAAATGCCCGTTTTCTATGCTTTTCTATGCCAAAATGGAATAGTATTTCAGAAGGAGCTGCCGCAGCTGCAATTCAGGTAATAAAAAGAGGTCTTCCCGTCATTTTCAGGAAAACCTCTTTGCTGTATCAATTATACATAATTACAATATGACCTTTAGGACAAAAATACAGAAGCCAAAAAACCGCCCGTCCTTATTGTTCATTCATCTTCTTCAGAATAAAATCCGCCTGCTCCCGGGTAAACATGGCGGTGCCCATATAAGGCTCCGTAGTCTTATAGAACGGAAGCGGGGACAGCAGATCCGCCCAGCCGCCTGCATTCCTGTCCATCATACCGCTGACCTCCGGCGGGAAATTTTCACCCAGAATCCTGAAAAATTTTTCACTGGCCATAAACCAGGTCAGCGGAGTCATTTCCGTATAGAGAAATCCTGCCTCGCCTCCCGAGATCAGAACCGGCACCCGATAGAGGATATCCGCAGTGGAAATCCCAATGTGCAAAGTATAACCACCGTTCTCCACAATCCATCTGTTCAGGTTTACGGAAAAATACTCAAAGGCTTTTCTGTCCAGTTTTATGGTGAGCTCCTTTGATTCTCCGGGCTCCAGACGAACCTTCGCAAAAGCCTTGAGAGCCTTTACGGGACGATCGCAGGCGGATTCCGTATCATGAGAAACATACAGCTGGATCACCTGGCTTCCGGCACGGCTGCCGGTATTTTTTACCGGAACAGTTACCTCAAGAGTATCCTCGGGCGTGATATCGGATTTCGATACCGAAGGCTTCCCTATTTCAAATTCTGTATAGCTGAGACCGTGGCCAAAGGGATAAAGTACCGGAAGTCCCCGCTTTTCATACCAGCGGTAACCCACATAAATATCTTCCCCATACATCACATCCGGCTTATCCTGACATTCCCGGGTAAAATTCATGTAGGCAGGCATATGTCCTTCCGCCACGGGCCACGACTCAGCCAGCCGTCCGCCGGGCTCCGCATCACCGAAGATCACATTTACCGTCGCAGGCGCTACAGCTTCACCGCCCAGGCTGTTGTAGACAACCGCAGCCACCTTGTCCGCCCACGGAGTGATATCCAGGACACTGGCGCAGGAAAGCACAAGGATCACATTGGAATTAACCTTAACAAGCTCATCCAAAAGAAGCTTCTGCCCCTCCGGAAGCTGAATATCCTTTCTGTCATATCCCTCGGATTCATAGCAATAGCCCAGACCGGCAAAGACGATCACTTTATCCGCCTTCTCCGCCGCTTTGACCGCGGATGAGATCAGCTCCGGCACGCCAGGTTCCACAGGATGCATCTTCTCAACCAGCTGATAACCCGGCTCATACGCTGCTTCCGGTACGACCGCTCTGATGACGTCCAGGTAGGTTTCCACTTTATAGCCGTTCATATGACCGGAACCGCCACCCATGTAGGAGGGATTCTCCGCCAGTCCGCCCACCACCAGAAGATTTTCCTGCTTCTTTGAAAGGGGCAGGATTCCGTTATTCTGCAAGAGAACGATACACTGCTCCGCCGTCCTGCATGCAGCCTCATGGAGAACTTCCATATCCGCTTCCGCCGGAGTGGTGGCATACAGCCGATCTACCAAATCCAGCACCCTCTCCAGTCCCGCGTCAATTGTTTCTTCTTTAACCTTTCCGGCCTTTACCGCCTCCAGAAGCTCATCAGAGTGAACATCTACAGGAGCCAGTTCGATATCCATCATGCCGCAGTTGTGCGCCGCGATTTTATTCCGGTGAACGGCCGCAAAATCGGAGACAACCACGCCTTCATACCCCAGATCCTTCCGGAGGAGGTCGCAGATATGCTGGTTGGAGTTCACCCACTCGCCGTTCACCTGATTATAGGAGGACATGATAGAAAGAGGATTCCCCTTTTGAATGGCAATTTCAAAGGCGCGCAGGTAGATTTCCCTCAGCGCCCGCTCCGAAACAATGGAATTTGTAGTCATACGCTCAAATTCCTGATTATTGCAGATATAATGCTTCAGCGTGGCCGCCACGCCGTTCTCCTGAAGCCCCTGAATATAAGATCCCGCCAGCTCACCCGCCAGAACCGGATCCTCGGAAAAATATTCGAAGTTTCGCCCGCACAGAGGACTCCGCTTGATGTTCACACCGGGGCGGAACAGCCAGTTGATCAGATCAGGATTCGCGCGGCATTCCTGGGCAAAGTAAGCGCCTGTCTCACAGGCAAGCTCCTCGTCCCAGCTCATGGCCAGACAGGCGTCGGACGGAAACGCCACGGGATGATATTTCCCGTCCCCCTCCACCGGACGGCCCGTGCGGAAATAATCCTCACCGCCCCGGGGATTGTCCTGAGGCACGCTGCCCTTCAGGTTCAGGCGGGGAATCCGGCCGAAGCTGCCGTCCGCCTGAGCACAGAGACTGCATTTTTCTTCCAGTGTCAGCTGTGATAAAATCTCTCTCGTTTTCTTACTCATAATTTTCCCTTTCTCAAAGTCAGTTTCAGCCCGGCTGTTTTGACCTCAGGTATTTTCACTCCCTGCTCCCGTTATTTTACATGAATCTCAGTCTTCACGCATCCCAGCTCCTCACTCTTCACCGTGAGCACGGCCTTCCCGGCCTCA
>CANQUG010000052.1 GCA_947626985.1 uncultured Lachnospiraceae bacterium
CGATTTTTAGAAGATTTTTCTGGACAGTAATCTCACGCTTCCCTGAAAGACGGTTTTTCTGCAGTGATTTCCGGTAGCGGGTGCAGGCGGCAGATCTGCGGGAGGACAAAAAATAACCTGCATTTTTTGTTTGGACAAAAATGCAAAGAATTTGTAGACTAACCGACTTTTTTTGTGCTAAAATAACTAAAACAAGTATATGAAAAAATGTCATGCGAAGGTGATCGGGAAAGGAAAACCTCATGAAAATAGGAATGACAGAGCTGCTGGTGGTGTTCATCGTCGCCCTTTTTGTGATCGGGCCGGATAAGCTGCCTTATTATGCGAAAAAACTGGGGGAGGCCCTGGGGCAGTTTAAGAAGTACTCAGACGCCGCCGCCAGGGATATCAGGGAGAGTATTGTGGAGCCCCTGCAGGAGGCCCAGGAGCCGCTGCGGGAAGCCATGGAACCTCTGGAGGAGCTGGACCGGACCGTGAGAGGAAATGTAAAGAATGTGAAGGACTCTCTGAACGATCTGGGCAAAGTGAAAAAGAGCGGCAAAACGGAGGAGAAGAGTCAGCCGGAGTCTGAACCGGCGAAGATGGAAAGTACGCAGCCTGAACCATCGGAGAATTCAGAACATACATCGAATCCGGACACTCTGCAGGAGCTGGAAGAGCTGCAGAGCAGGATGGAGGAATTACAGAAACGAATAGATGAATTACAGGGAAAGGAGGAATCCGCATGAAACTTGGAACTACAGAGCTGCTGATCCTGCTGGCGGTTGTGGTGATCCTGTTCGGACCCACACAGATTCCCAAGCTGACCAAAATGTTTGGAAAAAGCGTGAAGGGCTTCAAGGAAGGCCTGGGCGAGGACGAGGAGAAAGGTCCGGACAGCGATGCCGAAAAATAAGATACGCCGAAACGAAGCTTCCGGCGATACAATATCCGGAAACGGAACATCCGGGAACAGAAAAACCGGGGATGAATCATCCGGGAGCGGAACATCCGGAAATGAATCATCCGGCAGCTCCGGGCGCCGGAAGAGAAACATAAAGAAGCGCAAAGCAGAGAATCCGGAGAAGAACATGAGTCTTTCGGAGCATCTGAAGGAACTGAGAAACAGGATTTTTGTCTGTCTGCTGGTGCTGGTCGCCGCCATACTGGCGGGGATCCGCATGGCGCCGGCGCTGGTGCGGTTTCTGCTGGAAATCGGGGAGAGGTATTCCTACCATTTTGTATATCTTGCTCCTCAGGAGCTGCTGATGCAGTATTTTTCTGTGGCGTTTCTGATGGCGTTCTGCGTCACCCTGCCTGTGATCCTCTATGAATTGTGGGCGTTCATCAGTCCGGGGCTTCGAAAAAATGAAAATCTTTTTTTTATTCTGGCCATGGTATTCGGGCTGATCTGTTTTTGCGCGGGCGTTTATTTTGCCTACCGTGTTATGCTGCCGTTTATGCTGTATTTTCTGATTTCTCTCAACGGCGGCACCGGGGTGGAGGCGGCCGTGAGCGTACAGAATTATATCAGCTTTCTTATGACCATTTTTGTAATCTTCGGGCTGGTGTTCGAACTCCCTGTGCTCTCGGTGATCCTTACCCAGATGAGGCTGCTGAAGGTGGAGTGGATGAAAAAGGGCAGGAAGCTGATCATTGTAGTGATCTTTTTTGTGGCGGCGGTGATCACTCCGCCGGATGTGGTGTCCCAGGTGATGGTGGCTGTGCCCATGATGATCCTCTATGAAGTCAGCATCATCCTCTGCAGCGCGTTTATGAAGATCCGCAGACGCTGAAGCTCTGCATCCGAGGAAATCTCCGGCAGGAAAAACTGGAGAAACGTTCCGGAAGCAAAAGATATGCCTGGGAACAGAAAAGACACGGAATTATGAAAACAAATAAAATTACATAAAAAGCGAGGGAAGAAGTATGTCGAAAAATCAGATTTCAAGAAGAACCTTCATCAAGGGTCTGGCAGCAGGCGCTGCCAGTGTAGCGACCCTTGGCGTGCTTCAGGGCGTGGAATACTCCGTCAAGTCCAAAGCGGAGGAAAAGGCTGCGGCTGAGGCAGCCGAGGCCGCGGGCCCGGCGGGGAGCTTTACTCCCGGAACCTATTCTGCCAGCGCCAGGGGAATTAACGGTGATGTGACGGTTACCATGACCTTCAATGAGACCAACATCACGGATGTGCAGATCGACGCCTCCGGGGAGACTCCGGATATCGGAGGAGCGGCGGCGGAGGAAATGCAGAAGAAGATCCTGGAGGCTCAGACCTACGATGTGGACGCGGTGTCCGGCGCCACGGTTACCTGCGACGCTATTAAAACAGCCGCGGCAGACTGTATTTCCCAGGCCTCCGGCGAGGAGATCGTCCTGGGCGGCGGCGAGGAAACAGCAGGAAGCTCCGACTGGCTGGGAACGGCTCCCGAGATCGCCGAGGAGGAGATCACGGAGACCCTGGACACGGAGGTGCTGGTGGTAGGCTGCGGCACCGGCGGATGGATCGCCGCCATGACGGCGGCGGAAGAGGGAGCGAAGGTGCTGGTGGTGGAGAAGCGGGAGACCGCTACCGGTATCCGCCACGATATCGGCGCCATCGATTCGAAGCTTCAGAAAGCCTCCTTTGCGCAGTTCCCTCAGTTTGAGATCAACAAGATGGAAGCCCTCCAGGAGATCGTCCGCTACGGAGCAGGCTATGTGGATTCCAACCTGATCAAGGTATGGATCAACGAGTCCGCGGAGCTGGTGGACTGGCTCACGGACATGTTTGACAAGGACGGAAGATTCCGCATGGATTTCGAAGGCGGCGTGGGAAATATTGACGATCCCGGCAGGGACAAGGGCTACGCCACGGGCCACTCTCCCAACAAGACCGACAAGGCCGGAGACGACGATACCACAGAATCCGTATTTCAGGATGTCTGCGACGAGCACGGCGTGGAATGGAAGCTTTCCACCGCCCTGGTGAAGCTGGACCAGGATGAGTCCGGAAAGGTGACCGGAATCATTGCCCAGGATCAGAATGATCAGCATTATATCCGTGTCAATGCATCCAAGGGCGTGATCATGGCGGCCGGCGGATACGCCACCAACACGGACATGATGCTGGCTCTGCAGCCCATGACCATGGCCATGAAGATCAACGTTCCCATGGGCTCCACCTGCGACGGTTCCGGCATCAAGGCCATGATGTGGGCGGGAGCGGCTCTGGATCCCACCCATGCCTCCATGATGTTCAACCGCTGCAGCTGCCTTCCCACAGAGACCGCCGGCTACAAGACCAACGGCAAATGGTTCTGGTTCGGCGAGCAGCCCTTCCTGAAGGTGAACCTGAACGGCGAGCGTTTCTGCAATGAGTCCGGCCCCTATGAATTTATGCTGCATTCCATGTATATGCAGCCCTATCATACATACTGCGATATTTTTGATTCCAACAGCAAGGCCTATGCGGAGCAGTTTGACGAGGTAGGCTGCTGCCGCCTCTTCCCCTTCGACAACGGCGCGCCCAGCAACCGGGATTTTGATTCCGTGTGGGAGCAGATGATGAACGAGCATGTGGAGGAAGGCTACCTGGTGAAAGCCGACACCCTGGAAGAGCTGGCGGAGGGCCTGAACATTCCTGTGGAGAATTTTGTGGCTACGGTGGAGCGCTACAATGAGCTGTGCAAAAAAGGCGTGGACGAGGACTACGGCAAAGAGCAGCACCGCATGACCCCGGTGGATCAGGCTCCCTTCTTCGGCATCCGCACCGGCGCATGGCACCTTACCACCCTCAACGGCTGCAGGATCAACACCGATATGCAGGTGATCCGGGAGGACGGCACGGTCATCGAAGGACTGTACGCCACCGGCGACTGCACCGGCGGCTTCTTTGCCACCACTTATCCCAATCTGTTTACAGGTCTTGCCTGCGGGCGCACCATGACCTTTGCCCGTCATGCCGCGAAGCTGCTGGCTGCGAAATAAACCGGCCGTTTATTATAGAAAGGATAAGATATGATGAGAAAAACATTTCAGGGAGGTGTTCATCCCAACGACCAGAAGGAATACTCCAGAGATGTTCCCTTTCAGGCGTATCTGCCCAAGGGCGATCTGGTGTTTCCGCTGGGCCAGCACATCGGCAAGCCTGCGAAGCCTGTGGTGAAGAAGGGGGACGAGGTGCTTGCGGGCCAGGTGATCGGCGAGGCGGACGGATTTGTCTCCGCCAATATCGTCAGCTCCTGCTCCGGAAAGGTGAAGGCGGTGGAGAGCCGCAGGACCGTCATGGGAACCACGGCCATGTCCGTGGTCATTGAAAATGACGGCAAATTCACCCTTGCGGAGGGAATCGGAGCTGAGGCTGACTATAAAAAAATGAAAAAGGAAGAAATCCTGTCAAAGATCCAGGCCGCGGGAATCGTGGGTCTGGGAGGCGCGGGATTTCCCACCCATGTAAAGCTTGCCCCGAAGAATCCGGAGGAAATCCGCTACATTATTGCCAACGGAGCGGAGTGCGAGCCCTATATTACCTGCGACGATCAGCTGATGCGCACCTGCGCTGACGGGATCGTCACGGGGCTGAAGATCATGCTGAGCATGTTTCCCGGGGCGGAGGGCGTGATCCTCATCGAGCAGAACAAGCCGGAGGCCATTTCCGCTATGGAAAAGGCGGTTCAGGGAGAACAGAAGATCCGGGTTCTGGCAGTTCCCACCAAATATCCCCAGGGCGGCGAGCGCTCCATCATCAAAGTGGTGGCGGGCAGGGAGCTGAAGCTGGGCATGCTTCCGGCGGACGCGGGATGCATCGTGGACAACGTGGCCACGATTTACGCCATCTACAAGGCCGTGTGCAAATCCGAGCCTCTGATGGAGAAGGGCGTTACCATTTCCGGCGACGGGGTAAAAAACCCCTGCAACCTGATCGTGAAGATCGGCACCTCCTGCCAGGAGCTGGTGGACGCCGCGGGAGGCTTCCCCGACGGCGCGGAGCCGAAAAAGATTTTAAGCGGCGGTCCCATGATGGGCATCGCCATGGCGTCCCTGGACGTGCCCCTTCAGAAGAGCAACAACGCCATCACGGTTCTCATGGAGGACGAGGTGGAGCTGTCCCAGAAGCGCATGACCGCCTGTCTGCGCTGCGGGCGCTGCAACCATGTCTGTCCTCTGGGCCTGACTCCCCAGATGATGGGAGTGGCCGCGGAGCGGAAGGATTATGAGCGCTATGAGAAGAAGCTGTATGGTCTGGAGTGCATCGCCTGCGGCTCCTGCACATACATCTGTCCGGCCGGAAGGCCTCTGATGCAGCTGTTTAAACAGGCCAAAGCCGAGATCATGGCGGCAAAAAGAGCACAGAGGGGGTAAGAGAAATGAGCAGATTATATAATGTTTCTTCCAGCCCGCATGTGAGAAGCAGGCTGACCACAGGGCATGTGATGTACGATGTGATTCTCTCCCTGATGCCCGCCACATTTTTCGGCGTGTATCATTTCGGATTTCATGCGCTGCTGATCATTCTTGTTTCCATTGGCTCCGCGGTGCTGACGGAATTTGTCTTTGACTGGATCGCCCATACGCCCGGCACCATTAAGGACGGAAGCGCGGTAGTGACCGGCCTTCTGCTGGCCCTTTGCCTTCCCGCGGGCGTGCCGCTGTACATTCCCTACGTGGGAAGCCTTTTTGCCATTCTTGTGGTGAAATGCTTTTTCGGCGGTCTCGGTCATAACTTTATGAACCCGGCTCTGGCCGGACGGTGCTTCCTGCTTCTCTCCTTCAGCGGGGTAGTGGCGGACTTCTCCGTGGACGGCATGAGCAGCGCCACTCCTCTGGTGGATCTGGCGGCGGGAAAGACCGTGAATATTACGGAGATGTTCCTGGGCTTCACCAACGGCGTCATCGGATGCTCCGTGGCGGCCCTGATTCTGGGCGGACTGTGGCTCTGGGTAGTGGGCGGCATTACCTTCGAGATTCCCGTGGCGGCTCTGGTGTCCTTCTCCCTGTTTGTGGCCCTTTTCGGGGGACAGGGGTTTGACCCGCTGTTTATCCTGGCTCATATCTGCGGAGGCGGAATCGTGATGGGAGCCATTTTTATGGCGACGGATCCCGTGACCAGTCCCGTCACCAGCACGGGACAGCTGCTGTACGGAGCGGCGGTGGGCATTTTAAGCGGCGTGTTCCGTATCCTGGGAAGCGCGGCGGACTCTGTGAGCTATGCCATCATTATCAGCAACCTGCTGACGCCTCTCATCGATGAGATTTCCGTGCCGAAGCCCTTCGCGTACCGCAGCGGCGCTCAGACGGGCATCGGACAGGACAGCGGGGAAAAGAAGAAGATCCCCAGATCCGCGGTGATCCTCTGCGTGATCACCCTTATCGCGGGCGTCTGCTTAAGCGGCGTGTACCAGATGACAAAATCCACCATCGAGGAACAGCAGATGGCTGCCAATGCCGCTTCCTACCGGGAGGTTTGTCCGGATGCGGAGGAGTTTGCCTATGACGATGAGCTGTCTGCGGCTGTGGAAGCCCTGGGCGGCGAGGTCTACGGTACGGATTACGGCAAGTCCTACATCAATGATGTGATCGTGGGCAAGGACGCTTCCGGCAACGTGGCGGGTTATGTGATCATTGCCTCCAGCGGAGACGGATTTGACGGCACCATCACCATGTCCGTGGGTATCGCCGCGGACGGGACCATGAACGGAATTTCCTTTACGGAGCTTCATGAGACGGCCGGTCTGGGCATGCTCTGCGGGGAGGATGAATTCCGCAGTCAGTTCAGCGGCGTGAAGGTGGATAAATTTATCCTGAACAAAGCGGGCGGTTCCACGGCGGACAACGAGATCGACAGCGTGTCCGGCGCCTCCACCTCTTCGGGAGCGATTGTGAATGCAGTAAATGCCGCCCTTGATTTCTATGCGGCAAATATTCAGTAGGAGGTGACCGTCATGAAAAATCCATATCTGGAACGAATCTATAATGGCATTGTGAAAGAAAATCCTGCCCTTGTCCTGATGCTGGGCATGTGTCCCACTCTGGCGGTGACCACCTCCGCCATGAACGGTCTGGGCATGGGCGTGTCCACCATGGCGGTGCTGATCTTGTCCAACCTGATCATCTCTGCTCTGAGAAAAGCCATTCCCGGGGAGGTGCGTCTTCCGGCTTATATCGTGATCGTGGCTTCGCTGGTTACGGTGGTGGAGCTTTTGATGGAGGCTTATCTTCCCGCACTCTACAGCGCGCTGGGGATCTATATTCCTCTGATCGTGGTGAACTGTATTATTCTTGGCCGGGCAGAAGCCTATGCCTCCAAGAATACGCCGATTTTGTCCGCCTTTGACGGTATCGGAATGGGAATCGGCTTTACTCTGGCTCTCACAGTGGCGGGTATTTTAAGAGAATTTCTGGGCGCGGGCTCCTTCTTTGGCATGCAGGTGCTGCCGGATTCCATCAAACCCATCGGAATGTTCATCACTCCTCCCGGCGCCTTTCTGGTTCTGGCGATCGTGGTGGCCGTGATGAACGGAGCCAGCATCGCCACACGGGCCAACGAGATGGTGAAAGGGTGCGACGGGTGCTGCGCCACATGCAGCAAAACCTGTAAAAGCGACGGAGCGGATGCATCCGGGAAGGAAGGCGGAAAGGAGGGACAGAAATGACGTCATTAATTATGATCATTGTTACGACTGCTCTGGTAAATAATGTGGTGCTCAGCCAGTTCCTGGGGATCTGTTCCTTCCTGGGAGTTTCCAGGCAGATGAAGGCTTCCGCCAGCCTGGGCGGGGCGGTTATCTTCGTGATCACCATTGCCTCCGCTGTGGCCAGCCTGCTCTATGATTTTGTGCTGGTGCCGCTGGATCTCACTTATCTCAAGACCATTGTGTTCATCCTGGTGATTGCGGCCCTGGTGCAGATGGTGGAGATGTTCCTGAAGAAGAATTCTCCCGCCATCTACAAGGCCCTCGGTATCTATCTTCCACTGATCACCACCAACTGCGCGGTTCTGGGCGTGGCTCTGACAAACGTGCAGGACGGATATAATCTGGTGGAGTGTGTGTTTTCCGGTTTCGGCACGGCTGTGGGCTATACCGTGGCCATCGTGCTTCTGGCCGGTATCCGCGGCAGGATCGACGAGGACGCGGTTCCCGCCCCCTTCCGGGGAGCGCCTATTGTGCTTCTCTGCGCTACCCTGATGGCGATCGCCTTCATGGGTTTCAGCGGACTGTCCTGAGGAGGAAGGCGAATGCGGAGTATGCCTGAAATGCCTTCCGGAGAAATGACGCCGGATGAAGGCGGAAGGGCGTTTCATTACATTAAGGAGGTGGAAGGATGTCGGGAATTGTAATTGCGACGCTTGTGGTGGGAATCATCGGACTGGTGATCGGTATCGCTCTGGTGGCCACCGGCAAAAAGTTTTATGTGGAGACGGATCCCCGTGAGGAGGCGGTTCGCGAGTGCCTCCCGGGCAACAACTGCGGCGCCTGCGGTTTCGCGGGGTGCGATGCGGTGGCGGCTGCCATTGTGAAGGGAGAGGCTTTCGTGAATGCCTGTCCTGTGGGAAATATGGAGATGGTGGAGAAGATCAGCGCGATCATGGGAGTGAAGGCCGGACAGGCCGTGAAGAAAATCGCCGTGGTTCGCTGTGCCGGAAGCTGTGAAGCCACTCATGAGAAGTGTAATTATGTGGGGATCAATGACTGCCGGGCCGCGGTGCTCTCCGGGATTTCCGTGTGGGAGTGCGACTACGGCTGCCTGGGCTTCGGATCCTGCGTCAGCGCCTGCGCCATGGACGCCATTCATGTGGAGAACGGCGTGGCGAAGGTGGACCGGACGAAGTGCGTAGGCTGCGGTCAGTGCGTGAAGGCCTGCCCCAAGGGCCTCATCGAGCTGGTGAGGGCGGACAAGAAGGTTGCGGTGCGATGCTCCAACAGGGACAAGGGCGCGGCGGTGAAGAAGGTCTGCACGGCGGGCTGCATCGGCTGCAAGCTCTGTACGAAGCAGTGCGAGACAGGGGCTATTACCGTGGATGGAAATGTGGCGCATATCGCTTATGACAAATGTATCGGATGCGGCAAATGCGCGGCGAAGTGTCCGTCGAAGATTATTATTGAGCTTTAATATCGTATGGCATCCGTCCGTCAGATAACCGGGCTTTATTTTGGCTGAAATCATTTGAAAATGCTCTGTTTTTATCGTCCGGTTATTTATAAAACGTCATAATAATTGTGACCGCGGCGCCGGCGGGGAAGGCAGGGATTGCTTTTCCTGCCGGCGCAGGGCGGATGTTCTGATATAACCCGAGCGGATCTGCTTGGGTTATATTATGGTAAAGGTTAAAAGAATCTGATCTTTGCGATATTTAGTATATCCGGTAAGATTTCATTACAGGTTATCAGGGTTGGGAGTTTATGAGCAGAAAAGTACTTTTATCCATTCTGGCCGCGGCGGTACTGGTGCTGGCGGGAGGCTGCATTCTGCAGGAAAGCGGATTGCTTACGGGGATTTTTCCGGGTGCGGAACGGAAATATGCGAGGGAAGGAACAGGAGATTCGGCGACGGAGGAAAATCCGGGCTGGTTGAAAGAACTGACGGGTGGAAAAGGCAGCGGCGTGACTGGTCAGAAAGTGTGTAAGAAACAGCTGTTTGCCATGGATACCTATATGGAATTTACCGCTTATGGGGAGAAGTGTGAGCAGGCGGTGGATGCGGCGATGGAGGAAGTAAAGAGGCTGGACGGACTGTTGTCCACAGGCAGTTCTTCCAGCGAGGTTTCCCGGCTGAACGCTGCCGGAAGTCTGGAAGTGTCTGAGGATACGGCTGCGCTCTTCAGGACCGGAAAGGAGCTTTTTGAGGAGACCGGAGGACTGTTTGATTTCACGATTTATCCTGTGATGAAGCTGTGGGGGTTTCCCACGAAGGAATTCCGTGTGCCGGGAGAAGGAGAGCTTCAGGAGGCGCTGAGCCTGGTGGATGCTTCGAGGGTGGAGATACAGGCTGAGAATGAGGAGTCAGCAGAACTGAAGACAGACGGCAGCGGGGAGAATGCACAAACGGCCGCGGGAGAAAGCGGGGAAGAGTCCGTGAAAGAAAAAGAGGACGCAGAAAAGAACGGAATCCGGGTCGCCCTCGGCGCCGGGCAGCAGGTGGATTTCGGCGGAATCGCCAAGGGGTATACCTCTGCCCGGGTGATGGAAATCTTCCGGGAATACGGAATCGAATCCGGTCTGGTTTCTCTGGGCGGCAATATTCAGACTCTGGGGACCAAACCGGACGGCTCCAGGTGGAACATCGGCATCCGGGACCCGGAGGGCGGGCAGTCGGACTATATCGCCGTGGCTTCCGTATCTGACTGCGCGGTGGTTACTTCCGGCGGATATGAGCGCTATTTTGAAGAAAACGGAAAGCGTTATATTCACATTATCGATCCCCGCACCGGCCGCCCTGTGGAGGGCGACCTGACCTCCGTGACCATCTTTTCCGCGGATGGAACCCTGGCGGACGCGCTGTCCACATCTCTCTATATTATGGGCCTGGATGCTGCGGTTTCCTGGTGGCAGGAGAACGGAGATGATTTTGAATTTGCGCTTCTCACGGATACCGACGAATGTTATTTATCGGAAGGCGTCAGCGAAGATTTTCGCACGGACGCCGAGACACATGTGGTAAAACGGGAGGCGGAGCCTTGAAAATACCGAAGGCAGCGCAAAAAACGTGCGCATCTGTTTAGCGCAGTTTTTTTGCGAACATGATGTAAAGGCAGTTCAGTTCAAAATTACTGCAGTCCCGTCTGTCTTTGGGCAAAAATGATAAAAGCTTTTGACAGGTTTCATCATTTTGCAGTTCTGTTCTCAGTTCCTCGCTGATACCATTGACTTTAAGGAATTTTTTCACTTCGCCCAGCGCCCGTTCCAGCTTCTGCTTTTCCACAAGAAAATCCATGTTGTACCGGCTTTCTGCTTCCCACTCCGAGAGCATTTCTCCGTGATCGTCCAGCCATTCGGTAAGAATGAGATTTGCGCCATTGTTTTTTACCATGGAGAACAATCTGGACAGGCGGTGCGTATTTGGTACGGTTACTCCTGTGCACTCCAGAGCTCCCTTTGTAATTTTTTCCACGCACTGCTGTAAATGATATGCCGCATTATTCAGGTACATTTCGTCATTGTACGGCTTTTCCCAGATATTTTTTGCCAGCTGATAATCCATGAATCCGCTTCGAAACAGTCTTACATCGCACATGAGGACTTCCTTTCATATAATAACAATCCTTTTTGGTCTATTTCTTTATAAAGTCTGGAATTGTGATCCAGATTGCATACAATATCCAGCTCACAGTCCACATCAGGTTCTTCCAGAGGAAGTTCCCGGTTTTCTTTTTCTACATATACATCAAGATCGCTGAAACTGCTGCAGCGAAATTCCAGAGCGCTGCCAAACAGAACAATTTTCAGGATATTGGGATCGCTCTTCCACGTTTCAAGCAAAGTCTGGGTTCGTTTCTGCATCAGGGGATGAACACGGTTGCAGTGAGGAAAGTCTACATTTTCCATGATGAAAAAATCCCACATTCGGTCAAAATTATTCATTCAGATTCCCTTTCTTTTAATATTCTTTATATCCGCTATGGGCCGGGAAAACATTCAGTGTCTGTGTCCTATCTATTATAATAAATCGTTAATGGAGAGTAAAGCCTTTACTGTGCAAACGGATAAAGAAAGTTTAACGGGAGAATCCGCCTGTTATTTTTTATGGGAGGCCAGCCATTCGATGATGGTGACTGGTTTTCCATCCAGCATCACGGGCTTTCCGTCGTAATCCAGCCGGCATTCGTTGTTCAGCATGGGAATCCAGGACCAGTGTCCGTTGTATTCGTAGGGGCTGCCGTCCTTCTCCACATAATTTCCGGTGGCGTCCGTTACCTTATCCCAGTATGTAAAATGTACATCCTTCGCGCCGGCGGCGAGAAGCCTCTGATAGGTGGGAACCACATAGTCTTCAGGCTTTACCACCGGATCGATCTTCGAATGGGTGAACCAGATAGGAATGGCTGCCAGAGTGCGGATATCCTCCTCCGTCATGGCTTTGTCGTACATGGCCTCGCAGACCGGGAAAGCCGCGGCGTATCGTCCGGGATTGTGAAGCAGCATGCGCATGGTCATGAAGCCGCCGTTGGAGCAGCCGCCCAGGTAGATCCTGCCCGTATCAATGTCCGGGTGCCCTTTTACAAAGGCGTCGATGAGCTCTTCCAGAGGCTCCGCGTACCTGGAGAGCCCGGAAGTGGTGTAGAGACCGCTGCCGTCGTCCATCCACATAGTAGGACACTGGGGAGCCAGAAGATAAGTTTTCCCGCCGAAATATGCCTGAAGCTTCGGGGAGATCAGGTTTACCACCTTGTTTCCGATGGCGGCGACGGGAGTATCCTCTCCGCCTTCTCCCGCTCCGTGGAGCCAGATGATCAGAGGGATCTTTTCCTCTGCGGCTGTTTCGGGCTGGTAATATACATAGGAAAGCGGAATCTCCGGATGAGGATAGGTCTCTTTTTTCAGCCATTCGCCGTAAATGACCCGATTACCGCCATCCCGGTCAAATACTCTTCCTTCTATTATGGAAGCTTTTCCTGTGGAAGTGTCTTCCAGAAGGAAGGGCTTTTTTTGTGTGATGGTGTAAGCCACATTGACGAACACGTTGAAGGTACCGTTGAAGCGGATGATGGAACCCAGTCCGTCCCTGGGATCGCAGTACAGCTCCAGGGTGAGGAAGCGGCCGTTTTTGTCCGGGTTTCCTTCGCTGTCAGAGGGATAAAGCTTCGTGATCTTCCGGGTGCCCTCCATGGGAATTTCCAGCTTTCTGCCCATAAAGAGAGGCCATTCGAAATCTTCTCCCTGTACGGCCGTACGTTTTACCGATACGGTGAACATGTCTTCTGTGAGCGCCGCTCCTGTCAAAGACTGTCCCATATCCAGGATTACTTTGCTGATGTGAGGACCGAAATCAAAAACCTCCGTGATTGTGCGGTAGCAGTTATTCATATAAAATTCCTCCCTGTGTGTTTTATAAAAAGTTCTGCGGATTTCTCCTGAATCCGCGGCCTGGCGCAGCCTGCCGGATCTGCGGAGTCCGGACAGCTTCCTTCTTTGCGGCCGTCAGGCCTTTTTCCATAAATTATATTATATAACGGACATTTGGAAATAAAAGCACAATTCTGCCGAAAACTTGCACAATAACGAGATGGAAAATCTCTGATTTGTGTCATTTTCCAACAGGATTGTTGTTTTGCAGCCGGCGGGGCATGGCTATAATGGTGGTATCAAAAAGAGAGTTGAAAAAGGAGGATACAACAATGAAGAAAAAACATCTGGCCCTTTTGATGGCTGCTGCAATGGCTGCTGCCACATGTATGGGAGCGATGAGCGTTTCCGCTGACGACACCAAAAAAGTGGTAATGTCGTTCTACACATGGACAGGCGCTCCCGCAGATACGCAGCTGGTTCAGGATGCCATCAATGCCATCACTGTGGACAAGCTGGGAATTGAAGTGGAGCTGCAGATTTCTGACTTTGCTTCCTTCCAGCAGAATATGACGCTGGCTCTTTCCGGCGGCGAGCAGGTGGATATCATGGCAAATACCGCCGCTACCTATGCTAATTTTGCGCAGCAGGGCTATCTGACGGACCTGAACGAGGATGATCTTCTCACCACCTACGGACAGGGAATCATCGACGCGGTAGGCGAGGCGAATGTGGACGCCTGCAGGATCGGCGGCGTGCTCTACGGACTTCCCAATAACCGTGACCTGGCTCAGGGGCGTGGATGTGCGGCTATTGCGAAGCAGTATCTGGACGGAATCGGATATGAAGTTCCGGAGGACGAGGAGATTGTAAAGATTACGCTGGACGAGCTGAATGACATTTATACACAGCTTCATGAGGCTTATCCTGACAAGGAGGTTTATCGTCCTACCACTACTTCAATGGGACAGTTTAATACATTTGACCAGCTTGGAGGAAATGTTTTCGGCGTTCTTCTGGACGGCGGAGCAGAGCTGAAGGTGGAAAATCTTTTTACCAGTGATCCTTATAAAGAATATTGTGAGCGCCTCTACGATTATAATCAGAAGGGCTATATCAGCCAGGATGCTGCGACGGATACTACCGCTGTGGGCGAACTTGTAAAGGCCGGCACACTGATGAGCTACACTACCGGCGGAAAGCCCGGCATCAAAGCGCAGGAGACCAGCCTCTGCGGACAGGAAATGGTGATCTTCCAGACTCTGGATAACTATATTTCCTCTACATCCGTGGCTTCCTTCCCGTGGACTGTACCAATCACCACTGCCGATGCATCCGCAGCCATCACCGTGCTGAATGAATTCTACACCAATCCTGATATGGCCAACCTTCTTGCCTGGGGTATTGAGGGTACGCATTATGTAATCGGTGAAGACGGTCTGGCCACCTATCCGGAGGGCGTGGACGCTTCCAATTCCGGATGGAACCATTCCATGGGATGGCTGATGCCCAACCAGTTCCTTTCCTATGTATGGGAAGGAAATGATCCGGATCTGTGGGATCAGATGAGAGAATTCAATACTTCTGCCATCGTATCCGCAGCCAGCGGCTTCACCTTCAACAGTGCCAACGTTCTGAACGAAGTGACTGCAGTGCAGAACATTTACAATGAATATCAGACCAGCGTAGAGTACGGCTTCGTAGATCCGGCTACCGGAATCGAAGAGATGAATCAGAGAATGATGGACGCAGGTCTGCAGAACATCATTGATGAGAAACAGGCTCAGCTGGACGAGTGGGCAGCGGCCAACGGAAAATAAATATGATTTCTGTCAGGGAGCGCCGCAGCGCGGCGCTCCCTCATTTTCTAAAGAGCGTCCTGTGACCGGACGGTCGAAATCCGGTTTTTAATATGGACAGGAAAAAAACATCCTGACAGGCGCATCATATTTATTCAGTTAAGGAGAGGAGGGTATCTCTTTGAATACCGCAGTGAAGAAAAAACCTATGACGTGGAAGAAATTCAAACGTTTTATTCCCATTTATATTCTGATGCTTCCAGGTCTGATCTATCTATTCATAAATAATTATATGCCTCTTCCGGGACTTACCGTGGCCTTCAAGCAGTACAATGCGGCAAAGGGAATTTATGGAAGTCCCTGGGTTGGCTTTAAGAATTTTACTTATCTGTTTACTACCAACGACGCATTTGTGATCACAAGGAATACCATCTGCTATAACCTGGCGTTCATCGTGGTAAATACGGTGATGGCTATTACCGTGGCCATCGTGCTCAGCGAGCTTACCGGCGGGATCAAGAAATTTTATCAGAGCGCCATTCTGCTTCCCAACCTTCTTTCCTCGGTTATCATCGGATATCTGGTATTCGCTTTCTTCAGCGTGGAGAACGGTTTCGTGAACAACCAGATCCTGAAGCTTTTCGGGCAGGATCCCATAAGATGGTACTCCGAGCCGAAGTACTGGCCCTTCATCCTGGTGTTTGTGAGCGCCTGGAAGACGGTGGGCTATAACTGTATTATCTACCTGGCCACCCTCATGGGCTTTGACAAATCCTACTACGAGTCCGCACAGATCGACGGCGCCACCAAGCTGCAGCAGATCCGCTATATCACGCTGCCTCTTCTGCGCCCCACGATCATCATGCTGACCCTGATGGCCATCGGACGTATTTTCTACTCCGATTTCGGTCTGTTCTATCAGGTTCCCATGAACCAGGGAGCATTGTATCCCACTACGAATACCATTGATACCTACGTATACCGCGGTCTTCTTCAGCTGGGTAACATCTCCATGTCCGCGGCGGCCGGCGTATATCAGTCCATCGTCGGATTTATTCTGGTGCTGAGCGCGAACCTGATCGTCCGCAGAATTGATAAAGACAGCGCGCTGTTCTAGGAGGTGGGAAGATGAAAACAAGAGAAGATAAGATCTTTAACTGTATCGGTCATATTTTTATGATTCTTTTGACTGCCATGGCGCTGATTCCCATTATCCTGATGGTGATCTCCTCCCTGACGGATAATAACGCCCTTATTGCCAACGGCTATTCCTTCCTGCCGGAGAAATGGAGTACCTACGCCTATGAGTGGGTGTTCAGTTCCAGCAGCTCCATGGTGTTTAAGGCTTACGGGATCTCCATCATTCTTACCGCGGTGGGAACTACGCTGAGTCTGGCCATCACCACCTGTCTGGCATACGGCCTTTCCAAGAAGGATCTGCCAGGGAAAAATGTGCTCACCTTCCTGGTATTTTTCACCATGCTGTTCAACGGCGGTCTGGTTCCCACCTACATCAACTACACCAGTGTGTTCCATATCAAGGATACCTTCTGGGCGCTGCTTTTCCCGTCCCTCCTGATGAGCGCCTTTAACGTGCTCCTCATGAAGAGCTACTTCGTGACGGGCGTGCCGGATGAGATTCTGGAGGCGGCCTACATCGACGGGGCTACGGAGTTTACCACCATGTGGAAGATCGCCATTCCCCTTTCCAAACCGATTCTTACCACCATCGCCATGTTTGCCGGCATCGCGTACTGGAACGACTGGAACAACGGTTATATTTATCTGGTAAAGAGAACGGATCTCTTCAGCATTCAGAACCTGCTGAACCGTCTGATGCAGAATATTCAGGCGCTCACCCAGAATGCCTCCGCCATGGCGAATGCCGGCGAAGGCCTGGCGCAGATCCCGTCGGCTACCGTTCGTATGGCTATGGCCGTGCTGGGTGTGCTGCCTGTGGTGATCATCTATCCGTTCATCCAGAAAAACTTTGTAAAAGGTATCACTCTGGGCGGTGTGAAGGGCTGATCTTCTCCTGCGGGTCTTCGCCCGGGAGAGAAGGCTCCGTGATTCCTTCACCGCTCCGATACTCTCTTGGCGTCATGCCTGTGGATTTTTTGAACTGCCTGGTAAAATAGGAAATGTTCTGGAATCCGCAGGCAATGGCGATATCCCGGATATTTTTATGTTTGTCCGAGAGGAGACGCTTCGCCTCCTGGATGCGTTCTTCAATAATATAATTGGTCAGAGACAGGCCGGTCTGCTGCTTGAAGCAGTGGGACAGGTAGTCGGGACTTAAGTACACACGGGCCGCGAGCATATCGCGGTCCAGTTTTTCGTCCAGATGACTGTATATGTAGGCTTTTACCGCTGCGATGGCATTGTCCGTGTCGGCCGCCTTCTGTCTGCAGTTCTGGAAGAGAGCCAGGATGCCGGGCACCCATTTGGAGAGGGCGGAGACGGAGGAACAGGCGCGCTCCTCGGATTCGGATCCGCATTGGGCGGTGAGGAGGGCCAGGGCTTCCGTCTCATTGCTGTCCTTCAGGCAGATTTCCAGGAGATGGAGAAAGGTTTCATAAAAGGTCCGGAGAGTTTCCGGTCCCGTGGTCTGGGAATGCCGGAGCTGAAGAAGGTAATGGAGGACCGCGGTTTCCAGCTGGGAAAGCTTGTTCTGGGAGAGAAGCTCGTGCCAGTAGTGGGAGAGCAGGGTCAGCTCATTCTTTTTCATCTCCACGATCTGGCGGGTATCCCGCGCCGCCTTCTGCTGCTTTTCGAACTGGGCCGTGGCCTTGTCCACGGAGAGGAGAAGCTGCTCCTCCTCTACCGGCTTCAGGAGATAGTCGATGCTGGACAGCTTCATGGCCTGGGAGATGTATTCGAATTTGGCGTAGGCCGTGAGGAAGATGCAGACGGTATCCAGCTCCCGCCTGCGAATGTGGTCCAGCAGCTCCAGTCCGCTGCCTCCGGGCATTTCAATATCACAGATCATGATGGAAACATCATATTTGTTAAAAATGTTCAGAGCCTGTTTCAGATTGTAGGCGCAGAAAATATGGTCAAAAACCGGGCGCTTCGTCTCGAGCTTCAGACGGACGCTCTCCACATTGTAATATTCGTCGTCTACGATTAAAAGGTTCATTGACAAACACCTCCCTCTTTGACGGCTGGCGGGAACGGACGATAGGGTATGGTCATGGAGATCTGCGCTCCCGCGCCCGGCCGGTTGGAAAAGGTAAGCTCCACGCTCCGGAAGACCTGTTTCGCCCGAAGATATACATTGATAATGCCGATATGGTAATTTTCCTGCTGGGCGTAGGTGTCGATGCCGTTCAGTTCTTTCAGTTTTTCCTCGGAAAAGCCGTTTCCGGTATCCCAGATGGAGAAGTGAAGCAATTGTTCGCCTTCTGCCGCTGTGGAGGTGATCTCCACATGGATCTCCAGCATTTCTCCCATAACCACCTCGTATTTGATGGTATTTTCCACAAAGTTCAGGATCATCAGGGGGACGATGGTGGCGTCGAAAAATTCCTCCGGGCACTCCGGAAAGTAGGAGATGCTGCCCGGATAGCGAATGCAGGAAAGGTCGATATAGTTGCGCAGAAGGTTCAGCTCCTCGGACAGCCGGACGGTCTGGCCGGAGGACAGGGTGTAGCGAAGGTGGCTGCTTAAGTCCCGAAGCATTTTTCTGGCCAGATCCGGATGGTTCGTCTCCGTGAGCTGATAGGCGGTGTTCAGGCAGTTGATCATGAAATGGGGCGTGATCTGCTGCTTCAGATACTGGGTTTCCAGCCTCTCCCGCTGGAGCTTGCGCTCGTAAACGTCTATTTTCAGATCCTTGATCTCTCCTACCATACTGTTGAAGGCCCGGGTCATACGGTGAAATTCTTCGGGCTGTTTCTGCTTCGGGATCCGGGTGTCCAGGTCGCCCTCCTGAAGACTTTTGATGGCTCCCGTCAGAGTGGCCACCGGTTTCAGGATGAAACGGTTGATAAATGACAGAATGATAAGCCAGATGAAGAGGAAGCAGGAGGATACGATGAGGAGCACATTGGTCAGGTGGCTGTACTGGCCGGAGAATTCCGATTCCGGCACCAGCATGGTGAGGAAGAGGGAGATAAATTCCAGAGGATAGGAGACAGGCAGTACTGTCTGATCCTCAATTTTATAATACTCATAAGGAGATTTTCGGGCGTCGGGAGGGGAGATGCGCAGGGGTTCCCGGAAGTCTCTCAGCAGTTCGCCCTCCTCTGTGGAAAAATACAGGCGGCTTTCTGTGAGGTCGCTGCGGGGGATGGAGTTCAGGAGGGTTTCCATGCTGACGATGGAACCGGTGTAGGTGTTGCGAAGGCTCAGGACGAAGAAAAAGTAGCAGCGGTCCTCCGCGGTCACCAGGCTCCAGGAGTTGTAGACCGGGTCCGGGGAGTCCACGTAGGAGATCACGGTGTCCTTCATGGTCCAGGAGACGGGCTGTGTAGCGCTGTTAAACTGAAAATATTCCTCTCTTTCCGGAAGGTAGCAGAAAAAGCAGTCGCTGGTGTAGGTGGCGGCGGAGGTTCTGAAATCCTGAGCCAGGCGGTAGTAAGCCGTGTACCAGCTGGTGCTGGTGCGGCTGGCGGTCTGGAGCGTGCTGAGATTCGTGTTTCCGTTAAGAATGGCGGAGCGCAGGTAGGTTTCTGTCTGGGAGAGGCGCTCATTCAGACTTTTCTGGTACAGGGTCAGAGTGTCCATGGTGTTGGCATAAACGTTTCTGCGCAGCAGACGAAACGCCGCGTAATTATTGTATCCGATCAGACTGGTGAACAGAAGCATCAGGACCAGAAGAAGGACGGTGCTGTATGTTTTCAGGGAATGAAAAGACCACTTTTTCATAGGCGCCTCCGGGGCAGTTTTTGATAGCATCAGTGTAAAGGATTTTATACAAAAAGTCAAATGATTCGGGCAGTTTGTCCAAAAATATGGAGAAAGAGAAGGGAAATATATAAAAGTTTTACATAAAAAGCGGGCGGAGGAAAGTGTGCAAAGTTTGTTCATGAAAAATTCATTGTTTTCCGCAGAGGAAAGTGTTAGAATATGAACATATATGGTCACAGTCTGTGAAGTGATACGGACATTCCAGGGAGACGGGATCTCCTCAGCGCCGTATCTGAAGTCTAATCGTATAAATAAGTAGAAACAGGAGCCAAAATCCCATGAATATGTTAACAAAGGTATTCGGGACGCGCAGCCAGCGGGAAGTGAAGAGAATCCTGCCGCTGGTGGACAAGGCGGAAGCGCTGCGCCCGGAGATGCAGAAACTGACAGATGAACAGCTGAGAGAAAAAACGCTGGAGTTTAAAAAGCGTCTGGAGGCGGGAGCCACCCTGGATTCCCTGATTCCGGAGGCTTTTGCTGCCGTCCGGGAGGCTGCCAGACGTGTGCTGGGGATGGAGCATTTCCGCGTGCAGCTGATCGGCGGAATCATCCTTCATCAGGGCCGTATCGCGGAGATGAAAACCGGTGAAGGAAAAACCCTTGTGGCCACCCTTCCCGCCTATCTGAATGCGCTGGAGGGCAGAGGCGTTCATATCGTAACGGTAAACGACTACCTGGCCAAGCGTGACGCGGAATGGATGGGCAAGGTCCATGAATTCCTGGGACTTACCGTGGGCGTGGTCCTGAACGATATGAAGCCGGAGGAGCGCCGTGCCGCCTACGCCTGCGATATCACCTATGTCACCAATAACGAGCTGGGTTTCGATTATCTTCGTGACAACATGGTTATTTACAAGGAGCAGCTGGTTCAGCGGGAGCTCCACTACTGCATCATCGACGAGGTGGACTCTGTTCTCATCGACGAGGCCCGTACCCCTCTGATCATTTCCGGGCAGAGCGGAAAATCCACGAAGCTCTATGAGGCCTGCGACATTCTTGCCCGCCAGCTGGAACGGGGCGAGGCCAGCCACGAGATGACCAAGATGGCCGCCATCATGGGCGAGGAGGTCATCGAGACCGGAGATTTCGTGGTAAATGAGAAGGATAAGCTGGTAAACCTGACAGAACAGGGTGTTCATAAAGTAGAAAAGTTTTTCACCATTGACAACCTGGCGGATCCGGAGAATCTGGAGATTCAGCACAATATTATCCTTGCCCTCCGCGCGCATAATCTGATGCACAAGGATCAGGACTATGTGGTGAAGGACGATGAGATTCTCATCGTGGATGAGTTTACCGGCCGTATCATGCCGGGCCGCCGTTATTCCGACGGTCTCCATCAGGCCATCGAGGCCAAGGAGCATGTGAAGGTGAAGCGTGAGAGCAAGACGCTGGCTACCATCACCTTCCAGAATTTCTTTAATAAATACGATAAAAAAGGCGGCATGACCGGTACCGCTCTCACGGAGGAAAAAGAATTCCGCGATATCTACGGCATGGACGTGGTGGAGATCCCCACCAACAAGCCGGTGCAGAGAAAAGACCTGGAAGACGCTGTTTATATGACGAAAAAAGAGAAGTTTAACGCCGTGGTGAACGCGGTGAAGGAGGCCCATGCGAAGCAGCAGCCCGTGCTGGTGGGTACCATCACCATCGAGACCTCCGAGCTTCTGAGCAAAATGCTCCGCCGGGAGGGCATTCAGCACAATGTTCTGAACGCCAAGTTCCATGAGCTGGAGGCGGAGATCGTGGCCCAGGCAGGTCAGGCAGGCGCGGTGACCATCGCTACCAACATGGCCGGCCGTGGTACGGATATTCAGCTGGATGAGGTATCCAGAGCCGCCGGAGGCCTGAAGATCGTGGGTACGGAGCGTCATGAGTCCAGGCGTATCGATAACCAGCTCCGGGGACGTTCCGGACGTCAGGGAGACCCGGGAGAATCCAGGTTCTACATTTCCCTGGAGGATGATCTGATGCGTCTGTTCGGCTCCGAGCGTCTTATGAAGGTGTTCACCTCTCTGGGTGTGCCGGAGAACGAGCAGATCGAGCATAAGATGCTTTCCAGTGCCATCCGGAGGGCCCAGGAGAAGATTGAGCTCAATAACTTCGGTATCAGAAAGAACCTGCTGGATTATGACCAGGTAAATAACGAGCAGCGTGAGATCATCTATGCGGAGCGCCGCCAGGTTCTGGACGGAGAGAATATGCGGGACGCCATCTACAGCATGATCACGGATATCGTGGACAATACCGTAGATATGTGCTTTTCCGATGATATGGACTCCGAAGAGTGGGATCTGAACGAGTTCAATACGGTTCTTCTTCCTATCATTCCCATTCAGCCGCTCACCGCAGAGAAGGTGAAGGGACAGAGAAGAAATGAGATCAAGCATACTCTGAAGGAGGAAGCCGTGAAGCTCTATGAGGCCAAGGAGGCGGAATTCCCCGAGGCAGAGCAGCTTCGCGAGCTGGAGCGTGTGGTTCTTCTCAAGTGTATTGACAGTAAGTGGATGGACCACATCGACGATATGGAAATTCTCCGCCAGGGTATCGGACTGGCGGCGTACGGCCAGCGCGACCCTGTGGTGGAATATAAGATGAGCGCTTTCGATATGTTCACCGCCATGACGAACGCGGTGAAGGAGGATACGGTCCGCATGCTCTATCATGTTCATGTGGAGCAGAAGATCGAGAGAGAGCAGGTGGCGAAGGTTACCGGAACCAACAAGGACGACACCTCGGTGCGCAAGCCTGTTCAGCGCAAGGAAATCAAGGTTTATCCCAACGATCCCTGTCCCTGCGGAAGCGGCAAGAAGTATAAACAGTGCTGCGGCAGGAAAGTGGCGAAGGCGTGAGAACAGCACAGCTGTGCAGATGCACATGATGCCGGCGTGAGCGGGTATCCGCCGCCGGGACGCCGGAAGGCTTTGCCAATAGGCATAAGGAAGGCCCTGTACCGTCAGAGGTACAGGGCCTGTTTTCAGGTGCGCCCGACGGGCGCACCTTTTCTCTGTCTATTTTATTTTTCTTTCAGTCGGGCAAGCTCCTCACGAAGCTGAAGAATCTCTTTCCTTGCGTCGTCTGTCAGCTGCTGCGCTTTTCGGGCGGCAGCTTCTGCGTTTTCTGCTCTCTGACGTTCCTTTTGTGCGTTTGCGCGTTCCTTTTGTGCGTTTGCGCGTTCTTTTT
>CANQUG010000053.1 GCA_947626985.1 uncultured Lachnospiraceae bacterium
ATACCTGGCCCGCCATTCCGGTATCATGGCAAAAATGGATTTATCCTGATATACGCTGGAAATCTGAAAAGCATCCAGCAGCAGGAAAAGAGTCACCGCCGCGCATACAGGAAGTTTCAAAAAATGTTTCCGGAACTCAAAATAAATTTGTCGTATCATTCTTATGTCCATTTCTTTCGCCTTGCTCAGGCGAAAAGTTTTCTGAAAATATTTTTTTTATTTTCAATCTTTATCCTTGCTGCAGCAGTAGTAAAGGAAAACATCCTCCAGGTTCGGCGGTACAGGAAAGGCTTTTTCGTCCGGGCAGTTTTCGCAGACCATACGCAGATGAACTCCGTCCGCATCGTGAATCATATTGCTGATCTGCATGGCGTCAAACCGCTTTACCATTCGAGGATCGGGAAGCGTCAGTTCCCATACTTTGCCGGCAATCCCCCGGGTCAGTTCCCCCGGTCTGTCCTGTTTCAGCAGAATCCCGTTTTTCAGAAGCAGCACTTCATTGGCAGTAAATTCCACATCCGATACGATATGCGTAGCCAGAAGCACAATCCGATTCTCGGAAAATTGGGAGATCAGGTTGCGGAAGCGGATACGCTCCTGCGGATCAAGTCCGGCAGTCGGTTCATCGAGGATCAGGATATCCGGACTGTTCAGCATCGCCTGGGCAATCCCCAGCCTTTGGCGCATTCCCCCTGACAGCGCGCCGATTTTTTTGCGGCGGTGTTCTGTGAGATTTACCATTTCCAGAAGTTCTTCCGTTCGCCGCCTGCCGATCGTTTCAGGAATATCCTTCAGGACACAAATATAGGCCATGAAATCCTCTGCCGTAAAATTTTTATAGAACTGAGGATATTGGGGTAGATAGCCGATATGCCTCAAAAACTCTGTCCCCAGCTTTTCCGCATCCTGTCCGTCGATCAGCAGAGTGCCGGAGTTTTTTTGCAGGATACCGATAAAAATATTGAGCAGCGTGGTTTTCCCTGCTCCGTTCGGCCCCAAAAGGCCGTAGACCCCGTGCTCCAATGTGGCGGTAAACTGGTTCAGAACGCATTTGCGGCCGTAGTATTTGCTGACGTTCTGAAATTCCGCTTTCATTGCATATCCCCCAAAATAGCGGACCAGGTTTCCGTTATCAGTACATCGTCCGGGAAATCGGATGCATTGCGGGGAACGGACAGAACGCTTAAAATATGTACGCCGTCCAGAGCGCCGGAATCCAGCTCTGCCTCCAGGCGGCTCGCAAGTCCGCTCCTGAGGTCCCGCTCCACACAGCAGGCGTCTTCGTACCAGAGGGGAATGTAATCCAGATACAGCGTCGTGCGGTATCGGACGTCAGGATGCCCCAGGAGGATATGTGAAAATTTCGTTCCATCTTCTCTGAGCGAGCAATTTTGGAAAACTCGTGTATTCAGTTCACTGACCGAGGCTCCTGGCGTCCCTGTTCCGTCCGACAAATAGCTGTCAATGCTTTCCGGGGTCAGTTCTTCCTCTGAGACGGACAGATTTCTGAGAATCCGGATATTGTTGTCCGCGGCAGCTTCTGCGGGAACTGCGTCGGCTTCAAAAGCAAGAGATACATAGTTTTCAAGGAAATTCTGAGAAGTCCCCAGGGGCAGTCCTTCCGCTTTTCCGAAAGACTGGGGAATAAGGCTTAAAATGGTGAGGGTGAGCGTTTCTCCTGCTTTCCCTGTGACCGGTTCCAGGTAAAACGAAAAATCCTTCCGCACATTGTCCGTAAGGCTCAGCTGATGCAGATAGGCACAGGGACCATCGTTTTCGACCCTGTACGGCTGCGGAATCCCGTCCAGAAAAAGCAGGAAGCCGCAGTTTGTTCCCAGCCCGCTTCCTTCAGCGTGATACGGAAGCTCCAGGGTTCCTCCGGTATAGGGAAAAGTCTTGTCGTCCGCTCCGTGACTGATGGAACTGTGCGGAATATTTACTGCATCCGAATCCTCGGCGAAAAGATTTTCTGTGTCGGACAAGGGACTGTCCGGAGAGCCGTCCGCAGCATTTACTGCATCCGAATCCTCGGCAAAAAGATTTTCCGTACTGGACAAGGGACTGTCCGATGAATCGGCAGCAGCAGAGGGAGCTTCCGGGGAAGCAGCCTTCCCGCAGGCAGAAAGACAGAGCAGGCTGCCCGCCAGTAAAGCACATAAAGAATGTTTATTCTTTGACATAAGAAACTCTCCTTTATCGAAGTGATAAGGAGAGTTTAAAAATCAGAAGTCAAGAAAGAGTCAGGTTTTTAAATTTTCTCGGCAAAAATCTGAATGACCGCGCAGGCCCCGCCGCAATCCCGGTTCTCCAGCTTCAGACTGCCTCCGTGCCTGCGGCACAATGCAGCGCAGATCGCCAGACCTAATCCGGTATGTTTTCCTGTCTGATCTGTCGTAATCGGCACAAAACGATTTTGCTGTAAAAGGGATTCCGGAAAGCCGGGTCCGTCATCCGCGACCCGTACCGTCAGCATATTGTTCTCCAGCGAAAAGTACATTTGAATTCGGGTTCCGGCGAAACGAAGGGCGTTTACGAATACATTTTCCAAAATCCGGTAAAATAGCTGCCCGTCCAGTTTTACCCGGCAGGCCGGAACAGAGTTTGTAACGGTTATCTGAAGCTGCTCTTTTTCGGCCAGCAGTTCAAAGTCCTCCGTCATGTCATTCAGCAGTTCCGGCAGCAGCACCGCTGTTTTATGCAGTTCCTGTTCTTCTATGTGGTAAATATCCTGCAAAGAATCCGTATATCTTTTCAGACGTGCGGCTGCTTCGGAAGTCTGTTCAATCATAGTCATGGTGTCTTCCATGCTTAAATCCTGTTTTGGAATATGAATGTGCAAATATTCCAGATATCCTTCCATAATGGAAATCGGATTGCGCAGGTCGTGAGCGACTGAGGCCATCAGCTGCCGCCGTTCATCTACCATCCCCCAGAGCTCACGGTGTTTTTCCGCAAGGGCCTGACGCATCGTTTCAAAAGAATCACACAGCGTGCCCAGTTCATCACGGTTGCTGCAGCTCAAAGAAAAATCCAGATTTTCATGAGCAATCTTTTCGGATGCTTCCATCAGAACCTGAATGGGTTTTTGCAGCTTTTCCCTGTAAAACCGGGCGGCGCACAACAGGATTCCCGCAATCGCGTAAATCAGAGGAAGAACGACCTTTGCCGCAGATAACGCGGTATAGGCAAGCTGCCGTTTGGGAGACAGAAGGGTAAAATTGTTGTCAATCCGGTCCACTGTAAACTCTACCGCCAGATTTTCCGCGGCCGCATCATATTTTTCAGGGGTGGGCTTCCGGTTATAGTCGATTCCCACCGCAAACCCCACGGGAAAAGATGCTTCTTTTCCGAATTCAAACCGCTGCTGCTGTTCGCTTTTTTTGCCGTCCGTATTTGTACTGACAATCGTCAGAATTGCTTCATTGGAAACGGGAAGAATTATTTTTTGCAGACGATAACAGCCATAAATCGTAAAGCCGGATAATACAGTAATCCATATGGCGGCGCCGCATACTACGTATATGAAAGCCTTTTTCAGGGGCATGTTTTTTATTTTTTCCATTTATATCCAATCCCCCATATAGTTTCGATGAAATCCCATTTGGTCGCCTCCAGGAGTTTGGCCCTTATTTTCCGGATATGTTCTTTCACGACGCTGTTATTTCCGTTCGCCTCCAGTCCCCATACGGATTCATAGATATGCTCTCTGTCAAATACCTGACTGGAATTTGTCCACAGCAGTTCAACGATGTCAAACTCTTTTCTGGTGAGCGCGATGGATTCTCCTTCAAAGGATAATTCCCTTGCGGCCAGATCCGCTGTCAGACCATGGGAAGTCAGACAGGCGGAAGAAGCTTTATTTCGCTGCTCCCGTCTGAGGTGGGCCTCCACCCGTGCTGTCAGCTCCGCCAGGCTGAAGGGCTTCGTGATATAATCGTCCCCGCCGTCCCGGAAGCCTGCCAGCTTGTCCTGCTCCATGATCCGCGCTGTTAAAAAAAGAATGGGACAGGAAACGGATTCCCGGATTTCCCGGCAGAATGCCAGTCCGTCCTTTCCGGGCATATTGATATCCAGCAGGATAATATCCGGCTGTTCTTTCAGTAATTTCAGAGCCTCGGAGCTGTTGTTCGCCGCAAATACCGTATAACCGCAATCGGTAAACTGCCGCCGGAGCAAAGCCGTCAATGACGGTTCATCGTCAACAATCAATATCTTCCAATTCATGGGAATCCCCCCTGATGCTTCTGATTTAGTGCAATAGAATAGTTTATTGCGCCGGTCCCGAAATCCGGTCTGTCACCATTTTATATAGTATTGAAAAGTCAGGAAATGGTCAAGTTCTGCGCTTTTTTCTTGATTGGGAAAATATAGTTCATCTCCTCTGCTCGATTATCCCGGTATTCTTGTTGCATACTCCGATAAAATAAAGTATAATGGCAGCGCAGATGTGTGAGGCTGTATTACGGAAAGGAGCTGTTTTTTGATGGATGCGAAAACAGTTGCAAATTATATGATCTATATCATGGGCGATGCTTTCGACGATCTGACGAACATGAAGATAAACAAGCTGCTCTATTATGCCCAGGGGCATTATCTGAACAAATTCGGAAAGCCGCTTTTTGATGACAGAATAGAAGCATGGGATCATGGTCCTGTCGTGCCGGCTGTCTATCATGCATATAAGGAATACGGCGACAGACCGATTAAAGACTATGATTTAGATGCTGTTTCTCAGATAAGCCCTGAAGCTGAGGAGATTTTGTACGGAGTTGCCAGAAAATACGGAAACTATACAGCCAGCGCCCTGCGAAATAAGACACATGCTGTTGGATCCCCATGGGATCAGGTATACTGTTCGAATGTGCCCGGTATTGAAATTCCTCTTTCTGTGATCCGGGATTTCTTTTCCACGGCCGGGGATCTTAACCAGGAGACGAAGCAGTTCAAAGAAGATGATTTCATCGGATATCGTGATAAGGACGGAATTCTTGTACTGCCGAAGGAATGGGACGATGAAGAGATATGAAATCTGGTTTGCAAAGGTGAAATTCGAAGATTCCGAAGAAGTGAAAGAACGTCCTGTTATGATATGGAACAATCAGTACTATATTATTGCCTATAAAATGACCGGTACAGATAGAGGCGACAACAATGATGAATTTCGTATCAGGTATTGGAGGGAATCAGGCTTGTCCAAACCAACCAGTATAAGACTTCGCAAAGTGCTCAGATTGGAGGAGAGCGATCTTACCAGGAAAATAGGGGAACTCGACAAAAGAGAGAGGCTGCGTTTCGAGCTTCGTATCATGCCGTAATCTTAAGAATGATTTGTACAGTAAAAAGCCTGGAGAGATTCATCTCGGGTTCTTTTAAGAAAGGTTTTTAAATTGAATAAATGACAGAGTTTATCAGGGATTATAAAGACTATGGAGTGGATTTATAATCCTTGATTTTTTGATGCCGCAGAGGTGTATGATCTGGATATTTACGTAAAAGTAAACGATCATAAACCGGATCAGGCGGCTGGATTGCCGGGTGTTCCGGTCGTTGGGCAGGAAGAGTTCCACAATTTCGGAAGGAAAATATTGATACTTCAGGATGCTTTCTTTATAATATGATTCAGGAGAAACGTTTTTCCTTCTCCAAAGTCTCAGGGGAAGGAAATCAGGCGGGAAAAAGCGCATATCCCGTTTCGTGTGAAGAAGGGAGGATTTCTATTGAAACAGAAAAGTGCGAAGGAACGTCTCTGGTGGGCGCAATTCAATGCCCTGGAGATGGGAAGCGGATGGGACGATACGGATATTGAGAAGCCGCAGATTCTGATTGAGGATGTGTACGGAGATTCACATCCGGGCAGCGTACACCTGCATCAGCTGGCGACACAGGCAGGCTACGGCGTTTTTGAGAAGGGAGGTTTCCCGGCTCATTACCATACAACGGACGTCTGCGACGGCTGCGCTCAGGGACACGACGGTATGAACATTGTCCTGGCGTCCCGGGAGGCGATCGCCGATATGGTGGAGGTACACGCCAGCGCGGTTCCCTGGGACGGCATGATTCTTTCCAGCAGCTGTGATAAATCCATTCCGGCTCATTTAAAGGCTGCGGCCCGCATGGACATTCCCACTGTTTTTATACCGGGCGGGAGCATGCGTCCGGGTCCGGATCAGACCACGAGCCTTGTGGCCGGGGATATTTCCCTTCGCCAGAAGAGGAAGGACGCCATTTCTCCCCAGGAGATCCGTGATTATTATCTTACGGGGTGTCCCTCTGTGGGAGCCTGTACATTTTTTGGGACAGCCAGCACGATGCAGTGTATGGCGGAGGCTCTTGGCCTGGCTTTGCCCGGGTCGGCCCTCGCTCCGGCGACGATGACGGACATTCTGCGTTATGCCCGTCAGGCAGGCCGCGCAGTCATGAATCTGGTGGAAAAGGATATCAAGGTATCCGATATTATGACGCCCGCCGCATTCCGCAACGCCATCATCATTCACAGCGCTATCGGAGGAAGCACGAATGCCACTCTGCATCTCCCCAGTATTGCCCGTGAGCTGGGCTATGAACTGCCCATCGGGCTGTTCGATGAGATCAATCATCAGGTGCCCCATCTGGGAAATGTCAATCCCAGCGGACAGCATCTGACGGAAAGCTTCTGGTTCGCCGGGGGAGTGCCCTATGTGCAGCTGCTTCTGAAGGATATGCTGGATCTGGATGTGATGACGGTCACCGGAAAGACCCTCGGGGAGAATCTGGAAGATTTGCAGAGGGATCATTTCTTTGAACGCAATCTTGGTTATCTGCACAATTACAGGCTGGAGCGGGACGACGTGATCTTTCCCGTGGAAAAAGCGGAGGAAAAAGGAAGCATTGCGATTCTGAAGGGAAATATTGCGCCGGAGGGAAGCGTGGTAAAGTATTCTGCCGTGGCTCACTCCCAGCGTGTGTTTACCGGCCCTGCCAGAGTATTCAATGAGGAGGAAGAGGCCTATCAGGCGGTGGTGGATAAAAAAATCCGTCCGGGCGATGTGATTGTCATTCGCTACGAAGGGCCGCGAGGCTGCGGTATGCCTGAAATGCTCATGACGACGGAGGCCATTGTCTGTGATGAAACCCTGAACGGACAGGTCGCCCTGATTACGGACGGGCGTTTTTCCGGTGCTACGCGGGGCGCCGCCATCGGGCATATCAGTCCCGAGGCCGCTGCCGGAGGACCCATTGCCTTTGTGGAAGAAGGAGATCTGATCCGGTACGATATTGAACGCCGCAGTCTGGATCTGGTGGGCGTGGCCGGCAGACCTGTCACGCCTGAGGAAGCGGAGGCTGTGCTGAAAGAGCGCAGTAAAAAAGGGATTATTCCAAGACCGCCCAGAAAAGGATTTTATAAAAGGTATACGGAGCATGCCCTCAGCGCGATGCAGGGCGCAGGGCTGAACTGATGAGGTCAGATATTATACGAGGAGAATGGAAGATGAACAAATTAAAACAGATGATACAGGAAAATAAAAAGGCGATAGGTACTTTTGTGGAACTGGGCGGGGCAAACGTCGTGGAGGCTCTGGGACAGACAGGACTGGATTTTATCATCATAGACAACGAGCACGGACCGTTTGATGTGGAATCCTCCCTGGAATGTATACGCGCGGCGGAAAGCGCCGGACTTGCTCCTCTGTGCCGTGTGCGGGAGATTGCGAGGCCTGCGGTTCTGAAGCTGCTGGATCAGGGCGCCGCGGGGCTGATTGTTCCCTATATCGAGACTGTGGATCAGGTAAAGAAACTGATTGAATTCGGCAAGTATGCCCCCATCGGAAAGCGGGGTTTCAGCGGAAGCCGCAAGGACCGCTGGTCCTTCGGTCATCCGGGTTCTCTGCCGCTGCAGGAGCAGATGGATTACTGGAATCAGGAAACTCTGCTGATTCCCCAGTGCGAGACGACAGGCTGTCTGGAGCATATTGAGGAGATCACTGCTCTGGACGGTGTGGACGGCATTTTTGTGGGACCCTTCGATCTGTCCATTTCCATGGGAATGCCGGGAGATTTTAAAAATCCGGAAATGCTGGCGGCATTTGAGCGGATTCTCAGCGCATGCAGGGCTGCCGGGAAATTCTCCATTATATTTACGGCGAATGCGGACTGGATCGACGATTACTACAGGATGGGATTTGATATGGTTACATACGGCATGGACGCAAGCGTGATGATCGATGGCTTCCGTACCCTTGTGAATGGACTGCACCGCTGATTTTCCGGGCGCTTTTTCCCTGTCGCTTTTCTTCGGGCAAAGCAGCTTTTCCATGCCTTTCCATGCATTTCTATTGTAAAAAATCAAATATTTATTTGACAATAGAGAAAATACTGCTATAATAAGCATAGAATTAGCACTCAATACAAATGAGTGCTAACAGGGAGGCGATAAAATGATTTGTATACCTTTGTATAATCTGGTGCTCCTGCCCGGAGTTACCTATTATTTTCCGTCAGACTATTTTCAGGAGCTCACAAGGGAAAAGGCCGAGGAGGGAGAGGACGTCATCCTGCTGATGCTTCGTCAGGAAAAAAAGGATGAGATGACCAGCGAAGACTTTTATCCCATCGGCGTCGCAGGCCGGGTCGCCAGTGTGAGTGAAAAGGGCACAGTGGGCGTTTATGTCACGGACCGGGTGGATCTGAAGGATCTGAAAATTGAGAATACCAGGATCTCCGTACGGATCGTTTCCCGTCCGGAGGTGTCGGACCTGGACGAAAAGAGCATCTCGGAGCGTTTTCAGGCGGTGCGGAAGTCGCTGCTTCAGGCCCTGGGGAAATTTCAGTGGGGCGTGATGGCGAGCAATTATGTGATGCGGTGGAAATCTCTGGAGGAGATGACCGCGTCCCTTTCCTATATGCTGAGCATTTCCGTGGAGGAAAAATACAGGATTCTTGAGGCGGACAGCTATGCGGAGCGGTTCGGACGGATGGAGAGGGCCCTTTACGAATATATGGAGCTGTTTCTCATCGATGTGGAGGTAAAGGAAGAGCAGCGGGAGGTGAACGAACAGCTGTACCGGGAGTCGGCTATACGGAAGCAGATCGAGATCCTTCAGAATAAGCTGGATGAGATGCATCCCGAGGATGTGTCCGACGTCCGGAAATTTGAGATGAAGATTGCCGAGTCGGGGATGAATGAGACCGCGGAGGCGGAAGCCCGCAAGGTTCTGGGAAGGATGAAGCAGGAGGGCAAAAACGGTCACGAGTACGGACTGCTGTACGATTATCTGGACTTTGTTACCAGTCTCTCCTGGAAGAAGGAGGAATTTTCGCCCATCGATCTGAAAGCTGCGGCGGAGATTCTGGATAAAGAGCACTTCGGGCTGAAAAAGGTGAAGGAGCGGATCCTTCAGCAGATTGCGGTCATGGAGCTGAATCAGCGTCAGTCCGGTTCCATTCTGCTCTTTGTGGGTGCGCCCGGTACAGGCAAGACCAGTATCGGCCAGAGTGTGGCTAACGCATTGAACCGGAAATACGTCCGCATCAGTCTGGGCGGGATCCGGGACGAGGCGGAGATCCGCGGACACCGGCGTACCTATATCGGCGCCATGCCGGGCAGGATCATGGAGGGAATCAGGCGCAGCGGCGCTTCGAATCCGGTAGTGGTGCTGGATGAGGTGGATAAGCTTGCCCGGGACTACAGCGGAGATCCTGCCAGCGCACTTCTGGAGGTGCTGGATCCGGAGCAGAATTCCACCTTTACCGATCACTATATGAACGTTCCCTACGATCTCTCCGACGTGCTGTTCATCTGTACGGCGAATTCCACGGATACCATTCCGGAGCCTCTTCTGAACCGTATGGAGGTGATTCCCTTCCAGGGATATTCGGAACAGGAAAAGATTCAGATCGCACGGAAGCATCTGCTGCCCAGATCCATGGAGCAGATGGGGATCCGGAAATCCAGTCTGAGGATTACGGAGGACGCCTATCATGCGATGATCGCGGATTATACCATGGAGTCCGGCGTCCGGGGACTGCGGAAACAGATCGATACCCTCTGCAGGATCGCAGCGGTGAAGCTGGTCCGGGGAGAACAGAAATCGATTATGGTGACGCCGAAAAGTCTCCGAAAATACATGGACCGGAAGCCCATCCGCCACGAGCATATTCTGGAGGAGAAGGATCCCGGCGTGGTGACGGGCCTGGCCTGGACCCAGAGCGGCGGGGATATTCTCTTTATTGAGACGACGCTGACGAAGGGGGACGGCAAGGTGATCATTACAGGACAGCTGGGAGATGTGATGAAGGAGTCGGCACGGCTGGCCGTGACTCTGGTAAAGAAGCTGTTCCCTGAGGAGGCCGGCCAGTTTGCGGAGCATGACGTTCATATTCATGTGCCTGCGGGAGCCGTGCCGAAGGACGGGCCCTCGGCCGGCATTACCCTTACGACGGCTCTGGCCTCCCTGGTGACAGGAAAAGCGGTGGATCCGGCGATGGCCATGACAGGGGAGGTATCCCTGAGCGGGACAGTGCTTCCCATCGGCGGGCTCCCGGAAAAGCTGATGGCGGCCGTGCGCTCCGGGATCCGCACGGTTCTCATTCCTGAGGAGAACGTGGACGATCTGGAAGATGTGTCCCAGGAGGTAAAAAGCAAGCTGACAATCATTCCGGTTCATAAGGTTCAGGAGGTCCTGCAGAAAACGGAACTGATTTCTGCTGCGTAATTTGCGGGTTCGTAACCCTAAGTGAGCAGGGCAGGAGACGTCTCCATTGCCAAATTCCGTGCCCTGAAGCTGCAGGCGGGCGCGGGCGCGGGCTTCATCCTTTCTGTCAAAAGGGGAGATGCCCCGGTCAAAAAAGCCTCCTGAAAATTTAAAATTCAAGGTCCGTACATCTGGACAGTGCCTGCTGGTCCGCCACCACCGTCACATCCGGATGAAGCTGGAGAATGGATGCGGGAATCTGGGGCGTCACAGGACCGAAGAAGGCTTCTCTGAGGATTTCCGCTTTATCCTCCCCGGACACCACCACCAGAATCTTGTGGGCGGACATGATGGTTTTGATTCCCATGGTGTAGGCCTGGCGGGGCACGTGTTCCTCAGAGAGGAAGAACCGCATATTGGCCTTGATGGTGCGCTCCGAGAGCGTCACGCAGTGAGTTTCCGTCTCAAAAGCGATTCCCGGCTCGTTGAAGCCGATGTGTCCGTTGTGTCCCAGGCCCAGGAGCTGAAGATCCACGCCGCCCAGGGAGTGAATGATGGCATTGTATTTATGGCAGGCCGTCTCGCTGTCCGCCTCCATTCCGTCCGGAAGGAAGGTGCGGGAGGTGTCGATGTTGACCTTGCTGAAAAGATTGTCGTTCATGAAGTAATAATAGCTCTGGGGATCCTCTCTGGGAAGTCCCTTGTATTCGTCCAGATTGACGGTGGTAACCTCCGAAAAATCAAGGTCCCCTTTATTGTACCATTCCACCAGCTGCTTATATGCGCCGATGGGAGTGGAGCCTGTGGCAAGGCCCAGCACGCAGTTGGGCTTCATGATGATCTGGGCGGAGATGATGTTGGCCGCCTTGCGGCTCATGTCGTAGTAATCTTTGGCTTTAATGATTTTCATGGGAATCCTCCGTGATGTAAATGTATAATGGTGTAAATGTATAATGGTGTGAATGTTTATTCTGCCGCGAAGAATTGCCTTCTGCCGCGGCTGTGATGTATGACGTGATTTTCAGGAGGCTGCCCGTGGAACAGGGGACTGCTTCTGATATGAGCTGCAATGCGTGAAATGATTCTCAGAGGCTGCCCGGCCTGCGGGGAGTCTCGGTATTTACAGTTCCGCCGCCCGGACTGCGGCGCCAAGCATGCCTGCCTGGTTGCCCAGCCGGGCTTTTTTCAGTTTTACGTGACTGAAGCTGGGTATGAGGTGTTCTCTCAGCCGTTCCTGAATCTGCTCCGGAAGAAAGGGCTGTTCCATCACGCCTCCCCCCAGGATGATGCAGGAGGGATTCAGCATATGGGTGATGGTGACCAGTCCGCAGACGATCTCGCCTATCCAGTCGTCGATGATCCGGCGCACCTTCGGTTCTTCCCTGCGCCGGAAGATTTCGCGTCCGTTCCGCAGGGACGGATCCGCGGCCATGGCCCGGTTTACCAGAGCGGTGGTGGAGGCGTATTTTTCATATCCCCCGCTGTAGAGATCCCCGGCCGGTTCCCGGTCTTCGGGGTGAATGAGAATGGCTCCGAATTCTCCAGCGGAGCAGCTGCTTCCATAATAAATGCTGCCCTGAGAGAAAATGGCTCCGCCGATTCCTGTCCCATAAGTGAGACACACAAAATCCTGCTCTCCCTGCCCTGCGCCGAAACGGGCCTCCCCCAGCGCGGCGGCGTTCACATCATTCTCCACTGCGGTGGGAATGCCAAACTTCTGCTCCATGAGATCCTTCAGCCGGATACCGGTATAGCCTGGCATATTCTGATTGGCGTAAATGATGAAGCCTTCCCTGGGATTTACCTGGCCGGTAGTGCTGATGCCGATGCGGTCGAAGGAGCAGGTTTTTTTATAGTCCGCTATGATGGACGCCGCCTTCTCCGCTACATGGGAGCCGCCCAGCGAAGCTTCCGTAGGGGTTTCCTGTATGCGGGAAAGTGCTCCGTTTTCCCAGACGGCCGATTTTACAGCGGTTCCGCCGATATCCAGTACCATAATTTTCATGAGGGATCTCCTTGTATTTTTCTGTAAATTCTTTCCATAATCACGAGCAGCCGGTAAATGCTGACAGGACACTTTATATGGAGAGCTGCAAAGAAAATTCCTCCATGCAGTATGCCGCTGCGCACTCATCCGACAGCCCCGCTGCTTTTGCATCTGATTAGAAATTGGACATCAATGTGCTACAGCAGTTTTTTGGCTACGGCTTCCGCGGTGAGGGCTCTGGCCTGCCTGCAAAGCTCGGCGTTCCTTTTAAAATATCCGCAGAAGAGACACTCGATCAGAAACAGCTGGCCTGTTTTTGCGGCGATGGAACCGGACTGGAGGGGGCTCTCGTTATAGCCGCAGAGCAGCACCACGTCCGCATAGTCTGCCGCCCGGGATCTGGAAAAATGAGTGATCAGGATCACCGGCGTTTTTCTGCTCCTGGCTGTCTCCAGCAGCTGTTCCATGTCTCTGGTGGAACCTGAGTAGGAAAAAAACAGGATGGCGTCCCTGGGGGTGGCCAGAGAAGCGGCCATGATCTGCATATGAGCGTCCGAAATATGGATGAAGCGGGAACTGATGGTGGAAAATCTCGCCCAGGCTTCCATCGCTACCACGCTGCTCCCCCCGTGGCCGAAGCAGTAGACCCGTTCCGCCTCTGACAGGATATCCACGGCTCTCTGGACAGCCTTCTCGTCCAGGAGCTCGTAGGTCTCGTTCAGGGAGGAGATATTGGAGGCGAGTATTTTCTGAAAAATATTTTCAGAAGAATCCCCCGCCGCATCGGACCGGGAAAGATCTGTTGGTTCTGTCAAGTCTCTGGTGTATTCCGCCCTGGCTATGGCGAGCTTGAATTCGTGATATCCGGAAAGGGAGAGCTTTTTACAGAAGCGGGTGATGGTCGCTTCCGAGACTCCGCTGTTTTCCGCCAGACTGGAAATGGACAGATACTGGGTGCGGGTGGTATTGGAAAAAATATAATCCGCCAGCTTCCGCTCCGCGCGGGTAAACTTCATGTAATGCTCCGTGATGGTGTCCAGAATATCAGAAGACAAATTTCAGCCTCCTTTCCGGAAATGTCCATTGAAAATTGTATTTACGATTTGCTGTATTCTGCATTATAAGATATGAAAAAGACAAATGCAAGAGAAAAATGAAAAGTATTTGCAGAAAATGACAGGATTGAAAAGAAATGAAATTTCAGATAGAAAGATATTGAAAATAATTTTCTTTTCATGTACAATGGGGAGGAAACTGTACGCAAAAAGAACACCATAACAGAAAATATCAAAAAACAGCTTCAGGAAAGGAAAAGGGATGGAAAAAAAGGAAAAGTATCAGGGAATCATTCCGGCGTTTTACGCCTGCTATGATGAGAGGGGAGAGGTGGATCCTGACCGGGTGGAGGCGCTGACCCGCCACATGATCGGGAAGGGCGTGAAGGGGCTCTACGTGGGCGGTTCGTCCGGAGAGTGTATTTATCACACGGTGGAGGAGAGGAAGCTTACCCTGGAGCACGTGATGAAGGAGGCCCGGGGAAAGCTGACCGTCATTGCCCACGTGGCGTGTAACAATACGGCTCAGAGCCGGGAACTGGCGGCTCATGCGGAAAGTCTGGGAGTGGACGCCATCGCGGCCATTCCTCCCATTTATTTCCATCTGCCGGAGTACGCCATCGCCGCTTACTGGAACGATATCTCAGCTGCGGCGCCCCGCACGGATTTTTTGATCTATAATATTCCTCAGCTGGCCGGGGTGGCTCTTACGCTGCCTCTTCTCCGGGAAATGAAAAAAAATCTCAGAGTGAGGGGCGTGAAGAACAGCTCCATGCCTGTGCAGGATATCCAGATGTTTAAAATGGAGGGAGGAGAGGATTTCGTGGTGTTCAACGGTCCTGACGAACAGCTGACAGCGGGGCTGGCCATGGGGGCCGACGGGGGCATCGGCGGCACATACGGTGTGATGCCGGAGCTTTATCTGAGAATTAAGGAACTCATGGATGCGGGCCGGATCCGGGAGGCCCGGGACATACAGAACAGGGTGGACGCCATTATTTACAAAATGTGCAGCTGTAAGGGAAATCTATATGCGGTGATTAAGAAGATCCTCAGCATCCGGGAGGGTCTGGAGCTGGGAGGCGTCCGGGCGCCTCTGCCGAATCTGTTTCCGGAGGATATGGATACTGTGAGAGAATGCGTTTCCATGATTGATGAAGCAGCAGAGAGATTCTGCTGACGGAGGAGCACTTTCCGCAGAAAGCGAAAGCCTGGGGACTATCCAGAAGTATGAGGAGAAAAGAACAATGAACAAAAACGAATTATTTGAGAAAATCAGAGGCAGAGTGATCGTATCCTGTCAGGCACTGCCCGGCGAGCCGCTGTATGTGGAGGAAAAATCCATTATGTATCTCATGGCCCGCGCCGCGAAGATGGCGGGCGCGCCCGCCATCCGCACCAGCGGCATCCGGGATGTTCTGGCCATTAAAGAAGAAACGGGACTGCCTGTGATTGGCCTGATTAAGATACAGTATGAGGGCTTCGAGAGCTATATTACCCCCACTATGAAGGAAGTGGACGAACTGATGGAGGCAAAGTCCGATATCATCGCCTTTGACTGCACGGATCTGAAGCGGGGCGACGGGAAAACTACGGAGGAGTTCATCCGGGAGGTCCGGGCGAAGTACCCGGAGGCCGTTCTGATGGCGGATATTTCCACTTATGAGGAGGGAATCCGGGCCTGGAAACTGGGGCTGGATCTGGTGGGGACCACCATGAGCGGGTATACTCCCTATACGGAAAAGACTGACGGACCGGACTATGAGCTGGTGAGAAGACTTTCCGCAGAGCTGGATATTCCCGTGATCGGCGAGGGACGCATTCACACGCCGGAGCAGGCGGTGAAGATGCTGGAGGCGGGAGCCTTCGCCGTGGTGGTGGGAGGCGCCATCACCAGACCTCTGGAGATTGCCCGCCGGTTTATCGGGGCAGTGGAGTAGCGCTTTACATTAAAACTGTTTCATGATATGGTAAAAGCATCACAAATTTTCTATACGGGAGGTTTACGAATGGGTAAGAATTATACATATGAAATGTCGATTCAGGACATACTGCAGGCAATGGGACGCGAGGAACGTCTTCAGAGATATTTTAATATGTTCTATTTGAAAGAGTTGCTGGATTTTGTTCCGAAGGAGCTTTGGGACGCCCCTCTGAGCGAGGTGAAAAGAAACGTGGTGATGCCCTGGGGACTGCCCTTCCCGGCGGAAGAACTGATGGAAACAGCTGAATTTTCTGAAAAGGAGTCGGAGAAGCCTTCCCTGGAGATCATACCTCTGTGGGAAAAAAAGCCGGATGGTTACGTTCCGGTGCTGTACCCGAGTACGGAGGACAGTGTGGTGATCCTCACTGCCGCGGCAAAAGGCGCCCGGAACAAACCTGCGGTTATCATCTGCCCGGGAGGCGGCTATGAAAACCATTCTGTCCGCGGAGAAGGACTTCTGATGGCGGAGGCTATGGAAGAGGCGGGCTATCACGCGTTTGTGCTGCTGTATCGGGTGAAGCCGAACGAATATCCGAAACCCCAGATGGATCTTGCGCTGGCTGTGAAATACGTGCGTGCCAACGCGGAGAAATACGGAATCGACGGGAATAATCTGATGCTCATGGGATCCTCTGCGGGAGGGCACCTGTGTGCGTCATTGCCTCTCGTATACGATGAGATCGAAGAGAACCTGATGAAGGAGCTGGAATCCCGTGATCCCCAGAAGGCGGAGCAGTACAGGGGAATTTCCATTTGTCCGCAGAAAATCTGCCTGAATTATGCGGTCATCAATCTCCTGACGGATCATCACGAAGGCAGCGCGGCGGCCCTGACCGGAGAACACAGGGAGCTCCGTGACAAACTCTCGGTGGATCTGCATGTGGATCACTCCTATCCGAAGACCTTTGCGTGGGCGTGCGAAGATGACGATCTGGTTCCTGTCAGCAATACCACAAGGCTGGGAGAAGCACTGAAAAGGAAAGGCGTGGAGCACAGAACAGAGGTCTTTCCTTCCGGCGGGCATGGCTGCGGACTGGCCGGCGGTACCTCAGCGGAGTCCTGGCTGAAGGATATGCTGGAGTTTATGAAATGATTACAGCGTCAAAAGCCTGAATTCACGAAGGGGCTGTCTGGCAGCAGACAGCCCCTTCGATTATGATTATGCAGAGAATGTTTCCTCAGAAACATGGAGACACAGATTGGTTTTTACGGAAAATTCCGCGGAAGTCTGAGCGACCTTCAGAATGCTCCCATATTTTTCTGCGATATGCGACATGGTCTTCATTCCGTAGCCGTGCAGTCTTTTCTTTTCCGCAGAGTCAGAAGGTGCTTCCTGTTTCGGAGCCATGCTGTTGGCGCATCCGATAAACAGGAAATTTTCATGCAGATACATTTTTACATGGATATACCGTTTTTCTTCGGGCTCTATCCGCTGGCATGCCTCCAGAGCATTCTGGAACATGTTGGTTAAAAAAACGCTCAGGTCTTCATCCAGAATATCCAGACTTTCCGGTACGAGGAGACTGTGTTTTACCTCGATTCCCATTTTTTCGGCACGGTCCAGATAGGATCCCGCGATGATATTGACCAGAGTGTTCTGACTGTACCGGAATACGGGCAGATGCTCCAGCTCCTTTACCACGGAGGCGATATAATCATCGGCCCGCTGGTTCTCTCCGTTCCGGATCAGTCCCATGAGGGCGATCATATGGTGAGACATTTCGTGGCGTACGGAATTGGTGGCTTCCTCCGCGTTCAGCATTCGGTTGTATCCTTCCATGGTGGTTTTTCCACGCTCTTCCAGAACCGAGACCATCATTCGTGTTTCTTCGTTTCTGAGGAAGGATTCAATGGCCAGAATGATGACCGCCATGATGGAGCAGATATTCTGGATAAAGCATGTCAGTGAGGCGAAATAGCCGGAAGAAACCAGATCCAGGAGACCATGGAGGTAATCCAGCGTACTGCCGTTCCATGCCCGGTTGCCCTCATACGCCATACATACAGCGGCAACGACTGCGGTCAATCCTGCGTAAAGGAAAAGCCTCTTTTTGTTTTCAATTTTTTTTCTCCGGAGGAGATATTCCCAGAGAAAAGCCCCCGCGAACAGCAGGGTAAGCAGGAAGACCTTTTTGCCCATGAGATCAGCCACGAGCATGGAATAGTTCCTGGAATTGAAATACATTTCCACACCTGTATTCGCCGTCCAGAGAGCGACGGCGGCAAGCATCAGCCATTTCCGCCATTTCGTCAGGAGCAGAGCCAGATAAAAATACAGGGGAAGGAAGTACCACTCGGCTAAGATCCAGAGGGGCGACCGTTCATTGATTCCGGAGAGGATGTTTAAATAACTGGTGCTCAGCAGCCGGATAAACAACAGAATAAAATACGCAATCAGCAGAAGAATCCGTAAATCTCTTTTCTCATTGGGAATATCCAGTACGAACACCATCATCAGAAGGACAGTACAGACAGTACAGAGAATCATCGCCACAACAGGCATCACGCTTGACGCCAGAATATCGGAGTATTTGCTGACATCGGTCCCGAGATAGGGATATATGGGGTTGCGGTTGGCGTCGTCTTCGCTGTAATAAGTGATGAATTTCAATTTTTTTCCGGAATAATTTTCCGGAAGGGGGAGACGGACGTGAAAGATTCTCAGTGGGTTATTCAGCTGCTGAGTATATTCGAAATCCTTTTCATTCAGAAGCAGGAAGCCTTCCCTGTTTCTTTCTCCGTTCTGAACAGTGGTATAGAGAAGATCATCGTCCAGAAATACTTCTGTTAACTTGAGCGGATATAAGCTGAATTCTATTTCTGCAGAAGGAAAGGTTTCCGTCATTGTCCGGGTCATCCTCACGGCCTGTACCGGCTCATAGGGATACCTTGCGCGGTACTCCTCGTCAAATTCAGGCTCCGCTGCCATGACTCTGCCGTTTGTCAGTATTTCGTATTCCCAGTGGGAGGACTCGGAACTTCCCAGAAAAACATCATCCTGTCCCGAACTGGCCAGTCCGAAAAAGATCCTGATAAATACGGCGATGACGATTATAATGGACATAAGGCCTGCTGTGTATTTGATTTTATTCAAACGTTTCTGCCCCATAATACTCTCTCTTTCTGACAGGCTTCCCGGAAGAATGTCAAAATCATCTTTTTCAGCAATATTTTTTAATCCTGAGAAAATCTGGTCCTGTAAGAGCAGCGATTCTGCAGGTAATTTTCTTTATTATACAGGATTCCCGGGGAAAAGGACAGCACTTTTCATGAATCGATGTGATGTATGCACAAATGGTTCGGTACAGGATTTGGCGGGACTTTTACAGGAATCTCGACGAACGTCCGCTTTTGTGCTATACTTTTTTAAACAAAGAGCATTCGCAGGAGGAGATTTCTTTATGGGCCGACAGGAACCGGAAAGAGAAAAGAAACATATCTGCCTGGGTATTCTGGCCCATGTAGATGCAGGGAAAACCACCCTTTCGGAGGGGCTGCTGTACCTTTGCGGAAAAATCAGGAAAATGGGACGGGTGGATCACGGGGACGCCTATCTGGATACCTTTCAGCTGGAGAAGGAGAGGGGCATCACTATTTTTTCCAAACAGGCCATGCTGAATCTCCATGATACGGAGATTACTCTTCTGGACACTCCGGGACACGTGGATTTTTCGGCGGATATGGAAAGGACGCTTCAGGTGCTGGATTACGGGATTCTGGTGATCAGCGGCGCGGACGGCGTGCAGGGACATACCCTGACTCTCTGGAGGCTTCTGGAGCGCTACGGGATTCCCGTGTTTCTCTTTATCAATAAAATGGACCAGGAGGGGACGGACCGGGAAGCCCTTCTGGCGGAGCTGAAAAAAAGGCTCCACGAAAACTGCGTGGATTTCGGGGAGGACCTGGACCGGGAGGAATTCCAGGAAAACGTGGCGGTGTGTGAGGAAGCCCTCATGGAGGAATACCTGGAAAAAGGGACGGTTTCCGACGGGGAGATCCGCCGCCTGATCGTGGAGAGGAAGGTGTTTCCCTGCTATTTCGGCTCTGCCCTGAAAATGACCGGAGTGGAGGAGTTTCTCCGGGGGCTGGACCGGTATTTTGCCCGGCCTGTGTACCCGAAGGAATTCGGAGCGAAGATTTTTAAGATTGCCAGGGACGAGCAGGGAAACCGCCTCACCTACATGAAGATCACCGGCGGCGTTCTGAAGGTAAAATCCCTTCTCACCAATGCCCGCCCGGGAGACGCCCCCTCGGAGGAGGATCCGGCGGGAGAGGAATTCTGGGAGGAGAAGGCGGATCAGATCCGCATTTATTCCGGGACGAAGTATGAGACGGTTTCCCAGGCGGAGGCCGGATGCATCTGCGCCGTTACCGGTCTGACCAGAACCTTTCCCGGACAGGGACTGGGAGTGGAGCCGGAGTCTCAGATTCCGGTGCTGGAGCCGGTGCTGAACTATCAGATCCAGCTTCCTCCCGGCTGCGACGTACATCGGATGCTGCGCAGTCTGAAGGAGCTGGAGGAGGAAGAGCCTCAGCTCCATATCGTGTGGAATGAGCGCCTTCAGGAAATTCACGCCCAGCTGATGGGGGAAGTGCAGATTGAAATTCTGAAAAGCATGATCTGGGACAGATTTCACGTGTCAGTGGAGTTCGGCCAGGGGAATATTGTCTACAAGGAAACGATTCTGGAGCCGGTGGAAGGCGTGGGTCATTTCGAGCCTCTGCGCCATTATGCGGAGGTGCATCTGCTGCTGGAGCCGGGTGACCCGGGAAGCGGACTGCAGTTTTTTACCGCCTGCAGCGAGGACGTTCTGGACCGGAACTGGCAGCGGCTGATCCTGACTCATCTGGAGGAGCGGGAGCATGTGGGGGTTCTTACCGGTTCAGCCATAACAGATATGCAGATCACTCTCTTTACCGGCAGAGCGCACCTGAAACACACCGAAGGCGGGGATTTCCGGCAGGCGACCTACCGCGCCGTCCGCCAGGGGCTGAAAAAAGCACGCTCCATTCTTCTGGAGCCCTTTTATGAATTCCGTCTGGAGGTTCCCGTGGAGAACGTGGGGAGGGCCATGACGGATATTCAGAAAATGCAGGGGGAATTCCGTCCCATGGAGACGGAGGGGGAGACGGCGGTCCTCACCGGCACCGTTCCCGTTTCCGGCATGAGAGATTATCAGAAGGAGGTTGTCTCCTACACCCATGGAAAGGGCCGGCTGTTCTGCAGCCTCAGCGGGTATGCTCCCTGCCGGAACCAGGCGGAGGTGGTGAAAGCCATCGGCTACGATTCCGAGCGGGATCTGGAAAATCCCACCGGCTCTGTGTTCTGTGCCCACGGGGCGGGTTTCGTGGTGCCCTGGTATCAGGTGGAGGAATACATGCACCTGGGAGGCTGGGAGAATTCCGGAGAAAAGGACGGGTTCCGCTATGACGATGAGGAGGTTTTCTGGGAGGAGCCTGAGGAGGAAGAGAGCAGCCCCGGCGCGGGGGGACGTTCTTCCAGGAAAAAAAAAGGCGTTTCCTATTCCGGAAGCTATGAGGACGACGAGGAGCTGATGGCGATCTTTGAGCGCACCTTCGGCCCGGTGAAAAAGGAGCGGACCGCTTTCCAGAAACGAAAAGTCACCGCCCCTGTGAGCTACAGCCGTCCGGCGCCTAAAAAAAAGCAGGGCGACGAGTACCTTCTGGTGGACGGCTACAATATTATTTTTGCCTGGGAGGAACTGAATGCTCTGGCGGAGCTTGACATTAACGCTGCCAAGGACAGGCTTATGGATATTCTGTCCAATTATCAGGGCTATAAAAAATGTACGCTGATCCTGGTTTTTGACGCCTATAAGGTGCAGGGTCACCGGGAGGAGGTCACCACCTGGCACAATATTTACGTGGTTTATACGAAGGAGGCGGAGACCGCCGACCAGTATATCGAGAAGACCGTGCACAAAATCGGACGGCAGAATCAGGTGACGGTAGCCACCTCGGACCGCCTGGAGCAGATCATCATCATGGGACAGGGAGCGAACCGGATCTCGGCCTCGGGCCTGAAGGAGGAGGTGGAGCTTGCCGCCGGAGAAATGCGCCGGGAATGGGGACAGCACCGGGAGAGAAGCAGAACCTACCTCTTCGATCATGTGTCCGGCGACGTGGCGGACTATCTGGAGGAGCTCCGTCTGGGCAAAAAGCCCTGAAGCTGAAGGAAGGCGCGGTCCGGCAGGCGGTTTTTATTGAAACTGCAGTCGTGTTCTGAAAAAGGTTGAAAAAAAGCTGAAAAAAATGACGGATGGTTATTTTTTGCTTTGCAGAATGAAAAAATATGTGCTAAAATAAAAGAGGAAAACTATACCAAAGCTCCTTGCATCACCAGATCGGCAAGGAGCTTTATCATAGAACTGGGAAGCAGACTTTGATGACTTCGCGGTACCTGAGCGGAGGCGGAATATTTTTCCGGGGAATCGGCGTGTCGGTTGTTTGGACATCCCCTGCCGGAAGAACCGGCAGGAAAAGCCCCGCAAAGACAGGTGACAAAAGGCTGAGAGATGAGAAAGGATGTGGAACAGATGTTTGAAAAAGGCGAGTATGTTGTGTATGGCAATACCGGGATCTGCCAGGTGATGGACGTGACCACCATGGACATGGCGGGGTTTCCCAAGGACCGTCTGTATTACGTGCTGCGTCCGGACGGAAAGCAGGAGGGCAGGATTTTTACCCCGGTAAGTAACGGAAAACTGGTACTCCGCAGAGTGATGACTCAGGAGGAGGCGGAGAACCTGATTGAGGAGATTCCGGACATCGAGACCCTGGGAATTCCGGATGAAAAGTTTCGGGAGGAACGGTACAAGGAGTGCATCAGAAGCTGCGAGTGCCGGGAGCTGATCCGTATCATCAAGACGATCTATATCCGGAAAAAAGAACGGATTTCCCAGGGGAAGAAGGTCACTGCCACAGACGAGCGCTATCTGAAGATCGCGGAAGATAATCTTTATTCTGAGCTTTCCATGCTTCTGGGCGTGCCGAAAAACATGATGGAGAGCTACATTGCCGGAAGACTGAAAAAACTGCAGAAGGCGTAACACCCCGGGGCGCCCATGGGCGCCCCCGTATCATGTCTGCCGG
>CANQUG010000054.1 GCA_947626985.1 uncultured Lachnospiraceae bacterium
AATTTGTAGTAAATCACAACAGAGAATCGCCGGAAGTCTTGATTTTACTGGCTTTCCTTACCCAAAGTTTTCATCGTCGGGAACAGCAGCACATCACGGATCGCCGCCGAATCCGTCAGCAGCATGCACATCCTGTCAATTCCGAACCCGATTCCTCCCGTGGGCGGCATGCCGATTTCCAGCGCATTCAGGAAGTCTTCATCCGTCGTATTGGCCTCCTCGTCGCCCTGGGCCAGCTGAGCCTCCTGGGCCTTAAACCGTTCTCTCTGGTCAATGGGATCGTTCAGCTCGGAATAGGCGTTGGCCATCTCCCAGCCGTTCATAAAGAACTCGAAGCGCTCCACATATTCCGGATCATCCGGCTTCTTCTTAGTGAGAGGAGAAATCTCAATAGGGTGATCCATCACAAAGGTGGGCTGAATCAGATGCTCCTCCACATAAGTCTCGAAAAACAGATTCAGAATATCTCCCTTGCCGTGGCGGGCTTCAAATTCCACATGATGTTCCTCGGCCGCCCTGCGGGCCTCCTCCAGAGTATGAATTTCACGGAAATCCACACCGGAATATTTCTTCACGGCGTCAAGCATGGTAATACGCTCAAAGGGCTTGCCCAGATCCATTTCCACGCCGTTATAAGTGATCACGGTGGTGCCCAGAACTTCCTGAGCCACGTAGCGGTACAGATTTTCCGTAAGATCCATCATTCCGTTGTAATCCGTATAGGCCTGATACAGCTCCATCAGAGTAAACTCCGGATTATGACGGGTGTCCAGTCCCTCATTCCGGAACACACGGCCGATCTCATACACTCTCTCCAGACCGCCCACGATCAGTCTCTTCAGATACAGCTCCAGGGAAATACGCAGCTTAAAATCCTCATCCAGAGCATTAAAATGGGTCTGGAAAGGCCTTGCCGCGGCTCCGCCCGCATTGGCCACCAGCATGGGGGTTTCCACCTCCATGAATCCCTGGCCGTCCAGGTAACGGCGGACAGCGCTCAGAATCTTCGAACGCTTGATAAATGTATCCTTTACTTCCGGATTCATAATAAGATCCACGTATCTCTGACGGTACCGGAGATCCGTGTTGGTAAGGCCATGGAACTTCTCGGGAAGAACCTGGAGACTCTTGCTCAGGAGGGTGATCTTCGAGGCATGAACGGAAATCTCTCCGGTCCTGGTACGGAAAACCTGGCCCTCCACGCCGATGATATCTCCCACGTCCAGCTTCTTAAAGTCCTTATAGGGCTCCTCGCCCACACTGTCTCTGGCAACGTAGGACTGAATGGTCCCCTTCAGATCCTGCACATGGCAGAAAGAAGCTTTTCCCATGACCCGCTTGGACATCATGCGGCCGGCCACCGTGACGGTTTTCCCCTCCAGATTTTCGAACTGATCTTTGATATCCTGACTGTGATGCGAAACCTCATATTTTACAATCTGAAAAGGATCTCTGCCGCTCGCCTGAAGCTCGGAAAGCTTCTCGCGGCGTACCTTCAGCAACTGATTCAAATCCTGTTCCTGCTTCTTCTGCTCTGCCATTGGGCACTGCCTCCTTTTATATGTTTCTCTGAATTTCCAGAACCTTGTACCTCATAATGCCTGCGGGCATCTCCACTTCCACGATATCGCCGGTATGAGCGCCGATCAGGGCCTTTCCCACCGGAGATTCATTGGAAATCTTTCCCTGAAGGCTGCTGGCCTCCGTGGAACCTACAATTTTTAACTCCATTTCCTCTTCGAATTCAAAATCGTAAACCTTCACCTTACAGCCAACGTTAATCTGATCCGGGTCTACTTCATCTTCCACGACTACTTCTGCATTCTTGAGTATTTTCTCGATTTCTTCAATGCGTGCCTCTATATCTCTCTGCTCGTCTTTCGCTGCGTCGTACTCCGCATTTTCCGACAGGTCGCCCTGTTCCCTGGCTTCCTTGATTTTTTCGGATACTTCCTTCCTTCTTACTACTTTCAGATCATGCAGTTCTTCTTCCAGTTTTTTAAGACCTGCGTAGGTTAGTAAGTTCTTCTTCTCTGCCATCTTCCTTACTCCTTTTCACCGCCGGAGCAAAGGCGTCTGCGGCGACGTCTTTTCCGGATATTACTTTTCGTTTCCGGAGCTTTCAAAGCCGGTTCCATAGGGAACGTCCGCCCTGCCGCCCGGAAGACAAATCCCCGGAATTCTAAAAAAGGGTAGACTTTCACCCCGGGAGATTTGCAATTTCTGTATTATACAAAATAGAACCATCTTTGTCAAGCAGAAAATTTTCCGCTTTCCGGCCGCTCCCGCCCCGGCCCCCGACCCTCTCTCCGGCCGGCGTTCCGGCCGTTCTGCCACTCTGCCGCTTTCTTCCGCGCCAAAAAAGGAAGGAGCCATAACAGCCCCCTCCTTCTCTGTACTGCAGAAAACATTGTATTCAATTAATAAGCAAACACGGCCACTCCGTAAGGAGGAAGAGGATAGGCGAAGGAAAAACTCCGGTTATCGCATTCCTGCTTTTCCGCTTTGAAGGTTACCGGTCTGGCTACCTTTCCATTTTCGTTAAATATAAGTTTATATTGTTTCAGTCTGGGCACGCCCACGCGGTAATCGGAGCGCTCCATGGGAGTAAAATTGCACACCACCAGAAGGTTGTTCCTCTTGGTGGGGGACTTTCTTACAAAACTGAAAATGCTTCTGTCCCCGTCGTCCGCATTGATCCACTCAAAGCCGTCGGGAGTATTGTCCACCGCGTAGAGCGCCGGATACCTGCGGTACATGTGGATCAGGTCCTGCATGAAATTCTGAAGATTCTGATGATTATCCTCATTCAGCAGGAACCAGTCCAGCTCCCGGGCCTCGCTCCACTCGCGGAGCTGACCGAATTCCTGTCCCATGAACAGCAGCTTTTTGCCCGGATGGCAGAACATGAAGGTATATGCGGCTTTCAGATTTTTAAATTTGTCATCCAGGAAACCGGGCATCTTGTTCAGCATGGAGCATTTCAGGTGCACCACCTCGTCGTGGGACAGCACAAGAACGTATTTTTCGCTGTAAGCGTAGGCCATGGAGAACGTCATTTTATTGTGGTTGTATTTGCGGAAATAGGGATCCAGCTTCATATATTCCAGGAAATCGTTCATCCATCCCATGTTCCATTTCAGGGAGAAATTCAGTCCGTCCTCCTCCGCCTTGCCGGTCACCTTCGGCCAGGCCGTGGATTCCTCCGCGATCATCACGGTTCCGGGATTCCGCCCCAGAACTACGGTATTGAGATGCTTGAAAAATTCAATGGCCTCCAGGTTTTTGTTGTCCCCGTACTTGTTGGCTACCCACTGGCCGTCCTTTTTGCCGTAATCCAGATAGAGCATGGAAGCCACGGCGTCCACTCTCAGACCGTCCACATGGCATTCCTCCACCCAGAACAGGGCATTGGCAATGAGGAAATTCTTCACCTCGGGGCGCCCGTAATTGTAAATCTTCGTGCCCCAGTCGGGATGCTCTCCCTGTCTGGGATCCTCGTGTTCATAAACCGCCGTGCCGTCGAAATTGGCCAGGCCCTGAGCGTCCTTCGGAAAATGAGCGGGTACCCAGTCCAGGATCACGCCGATTTTGTTCTGATGGAGGTAATCCACCATATATTTAAAGTCCAGCGGCGTTCCATAGCGGGAGGTGGGGGCATAGTAGCCCGTAACCTGATATCCCCAGGAAGCGTCCAGCGGATGCTCCGCGATTCCCATCAATTCCACATGGGTGTAACCCATCTTTTTTACATATTTGGCCACTTCATGGGCAAACTCCCGATAATTATAAAATCCTGTGGCCTTCTCATCGTCGGCTACGGGATGCTTTTTCCAGGAACCGATATGAACCTCATAGATGGCCATGGCGTCTTTATTTTCGTCAAATTCCTTTCGGCTCTTCATCCAGGCGTCATCGTTCCATTTATAATCGGAAATTTTAGCGACCACCGACGCCGTTCCCGGCCGGAGCTCCGCCTGATTTCCGTAGGGATCCGCCTTGTAGAGTTCCTCCCCGTGCATTCCCACAATGTAATATTTATAGATATCGCCTGCTTTTACTTTAGGGATAAACCCTTCGAATACGCCGATAGGGCCCGCCTTAGTCAGGGGCGACGCCTGGATATCCCAGCCGTTGAAATCCCCCACAACGGACACAGACCGGGCATTGGGCGCCCAGACGGCAAAATATACGCCTCTTTTCCGGTTTTCCGTAACCGGATGAGCCCCCAGCTTTTTGTAAATGTCATAATGTGTTCCCTGGCCAAAGAGGTACTGATCCAGGTCTGTAAAACGTAATTTCTCTTTCATCTTCATTCCTCCCGGATAATTAAATACTTATATCTGATACCGCCCTGCGGGCGGATTCTTTTAAAAAGCCAGAAGCTGGCTCTCGTTGGGCGCCAGCCGGATACGGATCGCCCCGTCCCCCTGAATCCGGAAATCGTCCGTGAGACTCTCGTAGGTTCTGCCGCGGAAGGGTTCACGGATGCAGAGCTCCGCTTCCTTTTCGTCATTGTTTACCGCTACCACCACACCATGATCCCCCAGAATCCTGGCAAAGGCATACTGACGGTTGGTGAGAAGCAGCTCCTGATATCTGCCCTCCGAAAGCGCCGGCTGTTCTCTGTGGATTTTCCCCAAAGCAGTAATCCACTGAAGAAGCTTCGGATCGTCGGGATGGGCCAGAGCCTCGGCAAGGTTTACCGCCGGGCGGAGGGAATCGTCGCTGCCGTGCTCCTTACGCCCCTGAATCCCCCACTCGGACCCATAATATATGGAAGGAATTCCGGGCAGAGTGAACAGAAGAGTGTGAACCGGATAGATGTGTCCGGGAACCCGGAGCTTGGAGGCAATCCTCTCCACATCATGGTTATCTACGAAGGAATAAAGCTTCATTCCCCGGTAGATCCCCCCGTTCTGGTCAAATTCCCTGCGGATAGTATGTGCGATTTCAAAATAATTGTGGTCGTTATGTCCGGAGTACAGTCCCTTATGCAGCTCATAGTTGGTAACGCTGTCCAGCATATGGGGCTTTACGTAGCGGCTGTAGTCTCCGTGGATCACTTCTCCCATAAGCCAGAAATCCGCCTTTTTTTCATTGGTAAACCTGCGCATGTCCTCCATAAAGGAAAATTCCAGACAGTCCGCGCAGTCCAGACGGATGCCGTCGATGTCAAACTCATCGATCCAGAAGCCGATCACATCCAGAAGATAGTTCCGCACCTGAGGCTCCCAAAGATTCAGATTTACAAGCTCAAAGCAATTGTGCCAGGCCTCGTAGCCGAAGCCGTCGTTATATGGAGTATTCCAGCCGAAGTGAATGCCTTTATACCAGCTGCAGTAGGGAGAACGCTCCCGGTTTTTCTGAATGTCCCGGAAAGCAAAAAATTCCCGGCCGGTATGATTGAATACGCCGTCCACCACCACCCGGATTCCCAGATGGTGAGCATCTTTCACAAAACGTTTAAAGTCCTCATTATCGCCCAGTCTCCGGTCCACCAGCTTATAATCTCTGGTGTCGTAGCCGTGACTGGTGGATTCAAATAACGGCCCGATGTAAATGGCAGTACAGCCCAGGGATGCAATATGAGGCAGCCACTGGTTCAGAGTCTCAAAGCGGTGGGTTACTTCTGTCTGTTCATTTCGCCTGGGAGCTCCTGTCATGCCGATCGGGTACATGTGATAGAATACTGCTTCTTCAAACCATTTACCCACGTTGTGATTCCTCCTGGTTTTTTTAGATATTTTGTTGTAAAAAATTCCCTGAACACGGGGAAATTTTGGCTTTTTTTATTATAGCAAGGGGATGGGGACTGCGTCAAGGAGAAAAGAACCGACATAAAGGGAAAAAAGAACCGCGAGAAAGAAAAATAAAAAACAGAAAATGAAATCGAAAAAAGCGGCAGGCCCGCAAAAGCCTGCCGCAATATTTTTTACCAGAAGAAATCTTCGAAGATATCGGAGCCCTCTCCCTCGGCCCAGTCGTCAAAAAAATCGCTCTGTCCGTTCCCGTTATTATTGCCGTTATCTGTGCCGTCGTCACTGTCATTACCGTCGCTGCTGCCGTTATCGCTGCCGTCATTGCTGTTGCTGCCGTTCCGGTCTCTTCCCAGATTCTTATCGCTGTCATTGGCCGTTTCTTTTCCTGCGTCCGGATTTTCGCCAAGAGTAATGGTTACGGTTCTTTCCTCGTAGCCTCCCTCGCCGTTCGGGGAAGCTACCACAACCTCCACCTCTTCGCCCGGCTCATAGTACTCCAGAAGATCTACCAGACCCTGAATGGTGGTGATCACCTTATTGTCAAATTCTGTGATAACGGAATTTACCTTGATACCGGCTTTGTCTGCCGGACCGTCCTCTGTAATCTCCGTTACGAAAACTCCCTGAGGAATTCCGAAGGCCGCTACGTCCTCGGTCACGCTCCTTCCTGTGATTCCCAGTACGCCATGGTTTCCGTCCTCGATTTTTTCTCTGGGCGTTTCATTCATCAGATCCTGAAGAATGTCCGTCACATCGGAAATGGCAATTGCGTAGCACATGCCCTCCACTTCTGTGGACGCCAGCTTGGAGGAGTTGATTCCTACCACCTCGCCGTTCATGTTCAGAAGCGCGCCGCCGCTGTTGCCGGGATTGATGGCCGCGTCTGTCTGGATCAGGTTCACATCCTTGCTGTTAGTTTCGGAGGATGAACCGTTCAGCCTGCGGTTTTTCGCGCTTACGATACCGGTGGTAACAGACTGGCCGTAGCCGAGAGCGTTTCCGATAGCTACTACCTGCTCGCCTACCAGAAGATCGTCGGAGCTTCCAATGGTGGCTATGGAAATCTGATCCATGGTGTCATCGCTGATATCCTTCAGAGGAACCGCAACCACCGCCAGGTCTCTGTATTCGTCCGAACCTTTGGCCTGAGCTTCATAGGAGCTTCCGTCGATAAAGGATACGGTCAGAGTGTTGGCTCCCTCAATGACGTGATAGTTGGTGGCTATGAGGAGCTGCTCGTCGTTCTTTCCGATGATGATTCCGGAAGCGCTGCCCTCCACCTCTCTCTGCTGGGGAGCGTAATCATAACCGCCGTAGTTGAAGAAACCGTAGAAGTAATTCTGAACCTCCTGGATGGATTTCGTGGTGATGGATACTACGGAAGGCATAGCCTCCTTTACAATATCGGAGACGTCCAGTCTGCCCTTTCCGGCGGAAGAGGATTCTCCATCGGAATCGCTTTCCGCGGCCAGCAGAAGCGCCGGACTCTCATCCGTCTCTGCCGCCTTCACCAGGAGTCCCTGATTCCATCCGGTGAGAGCATTCACTCCTTCAAAAGCTCCTGCCGCTGCTGTTCCCGCCAGTGCCGCGCACAGCGTAATGCTGGCTCCTTTTTTCAATATCTTTGCCGCCCTGCTACTATTTTCTTTTCTATTCTTCATTGTAAAAACCCCTTTCTGGAATCTTTTTTATCTTTTTCCTTTTGATGGACTCAGTATAAAAAAGATTTGTGATCACTTTGTGGGAGAATTGTGTTTAATTTGTTAATTATTCGACAATTTCAAAGGAGCGTTTCCGTCTCGGGCAAAACGGTTTCACGGTCCTGAAGCGGATCCGCTTTCATATCCTCCGGAGGGTTTCCTGCATACAGGGTAAAGCTCTCTTCCCGGGCATTTCCGATGAGGGTCAGACCGTACTCTCCCGCCAGACTGACCGCCCTGTCTGTGGGAACAGCCTTGGAGATCAGAAGAGGAACCCCCGCACGGATGGCTTTTACCGTCATGTCCACCGGAACCCTTCCGCTGGTAAAAAGCAGCGCACGCCCCAGATCCACGCCGTCCAGAAGCGCATGTCCCAGCGCTTTATCCATGGCGTTATGCCTTCCGATATCCTCGCAGCAGTACAGGAGTTTCCCCTCACGCGCCAGAAAACAGCTGTGGGTACCTCCGGTGGCCCGATGCACCCTGGTATCTCCGGAAAATTCCCTGGCGAGAGCAAACACCTGCTCCTTCTTCCAGGCTGCAGGCCGTATTTTTTTCAGCGTCTTATCCTTCTCAAAAAAGTCGTTCCATTTGCGGTTTCCTGTACAGCAGGAAGGCGTCAGTTCCACATAATCTCCATTTTGGCGGGTGATCTCCCGGTTCAGAAATACTTTTGCTCTGTTTCCCTTATCACAGATGTAAAGATAATCCACCTCGCAAATCCCGTCGATCACGCCTTCCGTGAGAAGCCGCCCCAGGACCAGCTCCGCCAGCTCATCCGGACTGCACACAAGCTTCATGGTGAGAATATCATTCAGATAAATATCCAGCTCGTGCTCCCTGGCAAGAATGATCTCCCGTTTTTCCTCTTTCTCCCGGTACAGCCTCAGGGCCCGGACCGCCTCCGTGCTTCCGGAAGTTTTGTACTGATTATTGATTTTCATAATTCTCCGATCTTTTCCGCGAACATTCCCCGTCTGTTACATAATTGTTCCCGGATTACTGAAAAATAAACCGGCGTCCCATCGCCGGAGCCGGAAAAACGCCCGGGCTTCGGGAAAGAACAGAAAAAGGGATAAATCATCGCTGACTTATCCCCCTTCTTTAAAATATCGTAAAAATCCGTCTCTTATGTACGGGCAGCCCTTCCTCCGCCGCAAAGGCAGATGAGAGAGCCTGCCTTTTCGTTCTCTTTAGCCGAAATATCTCTTCAGCAGGCCTGCGAATGCCTTGCCGTGTCTTGCCTCGTCACGGGCCATTTCATGAACGGTATCATGGATAGCGTCAAGGTTGGCTGCCTTCGCACGTTTTGCAAGGTCGGTCTTGCCGGCGGTAGCGCCGTTCTCAGCTGCAATGCGCATTTCCAGATTCTTCTTGGTGCTGTCGGTAACAACCTCGCCCAGGAGCTCAGCAAACTTGGCCGCATGCTCAGCCTCCTCGTAAGCTGCCTTCTCCCAGTAGAGACCGATCTCGGGATAGCCTTCTCTGTGGGCAACTCTTGCCATAGCCAGATACATACCAACCTCGGAGCACTCGCCCTCGAAGTTCGCTCTCAGATCAGCAAGGATGTCTTCGCTGACGCCCTGTGCTACGCCTACTACATGCTCGGAGGCCCAGGTCATTTCGGAATCCTGTTTGGTGAATTTCTCTGCGGGAGCCTTGCAGATCGGACATGCTGCGGGAGCGGCGTCTCCTTCGTATACATAACCACATACGTTACAAACCCATTTTGCCATTGTTTTACTCTCCTTTTTTATTTAATTTATTAATAATAGTAATGATTACTATTTTAACCAACATTAATCTACCACAGACAGAAGGTTTTGTCAATCTTCAGACGCTATTTTTTCTTTTTCCATACAGTCTTTGCAGAATCCATAGACATTCACCCTGAAGTCCGTGATTCTTCCCTGAAAATTCCGGGAAGCGTCCTTAAGCGCGGACCGGATGGAAAGACTGTCAAAATCCTCCACCTTTCCGCATTTTTTACAGATAAAATGAGCGTGGGGATCCGTTCTTGCGTCAAAGCGCTCGAAACCGCCGATACTGCCCAGTCGGGCGATCTCTCCCAGATCCGCCAGAAGAGAAAGATTGCGGTATACCGTACCGAGACTGATTCTGGGATAAGCAAGCTTTACATAACTGTAAACGGTTTCCGCAGACGGATGGTCCGTTCTGGACGAAAGAAATTCCTTAATGGACTCTCTCTGACGACTGTACTTCATAACGGCCATACCCCTCCTCCTTCCCTGCAAATGTCTTCAGAACAATCCGGATAAAACCTGTCCTTATATTAAAATATCCGCTGATGATTGTCAAGGAGGAAGCCGCTGCTTTTCAGTCCGCTTTTCAGAGAAGAATCATCCCCGGGATCAAAAAAAGAAAAATATTGAGATAAGAAAGCATTCGGTATATAATATCAATACAGGAAAGGGAAAGGCGCGCAGGTACAGTCCGGCAGTCAAAACCCATTTGGAATCCCGGATACGGCTTTATCCGGGAAATTTATCTCAGTAAAAGGAGGGAAACATCAATGAAAAAAATCAAGAAACTGATCATCACGCTCATGGCGTCACTCACGCTGCTGTACGGTGTATCCGCTGTTTTTCCGGATGCTGCCGGGATGGAAACAGTGGAAGCTGCCGCCGTCAGGCTCAGCAAAACAACTTTGACACTCAGTACAGGGCAGAAATACCGTTTGAGTGTAACGGGAACCACCCAGAAAGTCAAATGGAAATCAAGCAAGCCCAAAGTAGCATCCGTAGGTTCAAAAGGTCTGGTAACCGGCCAGGCGGCAGGAGTAGCGCGCATTACCGCTACAGTCGGAACCCAGAAGTATACCTGCATCGTCAGTGTAAAAACCAGTGTTTTTTCCGTTTCATCAACCAGTGCATCTGTAAATGTAAATAAAACCGCCAGCGTTACCTTAACCTCCAAAAACAATGGATCGGTCACTTACCATATCGGCAATACCAGCATTATATCCTGCAAGTGGGCGGATCACTGGGACGGAAATACGATAAAGCTTTTCATAACAGGCAAAAAGGCCGGAAGCACCAAAATCAGGATCACAAATAAGAATAACAATAAAGTCCTGGTTATCAGCGTAAAGGTCACACAGGCGGCAAAATCCGGAAAGACCATACTAAAGGAATATATTGTCCAGCATGGAAATGTAAATTCCGACGGCGACCGTTTTATCAGCCGAAAGGCCACCCACAGCGGAGACAGTTACAACTTCGGAATCGTATATAAGGCTTCCACAGATACTTTCTCATTTGTGACGACGACCACAGGAACAAATGATAAAAGCGCAATAGAAATGAATATACCCAATAAAACCATATCTTCTGTAAGCCTCAAATACAATACCGTATCCCTGACAAAGAAAGCAGGATTTTCAGCTTCCGCAACCATTCAGGTGCCGACTTACAGCAGCAGTACCACAACGAAATTTGCCATCTCAAAAAAGGTAGGGCTCAGTTCCCTGAAAGATGAGACGGCTTCTCAGATCGTTGACAGCTATTTCAAGCTTTGCATGACGCAGTGGAATGCTCTGCTTAAAAATAAGGCCGGAATCACCATGAAGGACCTTGGTTTTACAGCATACAGCTAAAATAAAGTACATAAGCCCCGGAGTTTCTCAAAAAAACTCCGGGGCTGTGTTTTTTACCGGGGCGCTCCGGCCGGCTCTTCTTATTCTGTCTGTCTTCCGGTCAGCAGGCGCTTGAAAGTTTCATGCAGCGCCGCAATATCGATGGGCTTCGAAATATGTTCGTTCATACCGCAGCTGATCGCTCTCTGCACATCCTCCGTAAACGCATTCGCCGTCATCGCCGCAATGGGCACGGTGAGAGCGTCGGGGTGACCGCTGGCCCGGATCACCCTTGTGGCGTCATATCCGTTCATATGCGGCATTTGAATATCCATCAATATCAGATCGTAATAACCCGGTTCAGAATTTATGAACATTTCCACCGCTTCGTTTCCGTCCTGGGCGAGATCACAGTCAATTCCCTCCAGTTTCAGAACCTCGCTCAGGATCTCGGCGTTGATCTCGTTGTCCTCCGCCGCAAGGATTCGCTTTCCGATCAGGGGTCTTTCGGTTTCGGGAGCGGTTATTTCGGACTTCATTTCCTCCTGCAGAGGAAGGGGGAACTCCACATCCACCGTAAACGTGCTTCCCTCACCCTTTTTACTCTTCACGGAGATGGTTCCGCTCATCAGATCCACCAGATTTTTGGTGATCGCCATACCCAGGCCCGTGCCCTGCACCTTGTTGGTCAGAGAATCTATTTCCCGCGTAAACGGGTCAAACACCGTCTTCTGGAATTCCTCATTCATCCCGATTCCATCGTCGGCAACGATGAACCGCAGATGAACGTAGCTGGAGGATCTCTGTCCGCATTTTATCACGCTCAGCCTGATATTTCCTCCCTCCGGCGTATATTTCACTGCATTTGTCAGCAGATTGATCAGTACCTGCTCAAGCCGCATCCGGTCTCCCAGAATCCGGTCCGGAACATCGCCGCTGATATGGAGGTCAAAGCGCTGGCCCTTTTTTCTCGCCTGAGGCAGTATCACAGAGGAAATTTCATCAAGAAACTCCCTCAGCGGCAGCCGGGCAACATTCAGAGCCATATTTCCGCTTTCAATTCTGCTCATATCCAGCACGTCATTGATCAGCCCAAGCAGATGGCGGCTGGACGAGATGATTCTGCGCGCGTACTGGCGCACCTTCTCCGGATTTTCCGCCTCGTTTTCCAAAAGGGCGGAAAAACCCATAATAGCGTTCATCGGCGTGCGAATATCGTGGGACATGTTCGCAAGGAACATATTTTTCGCTTCATTGGCCTGCCGCGCCTGGGTCAGGGCATCACTGAGAATGGCATTCTGCCTCTCCTCACTGCGGATGATAGATTCGATACTGCGCACTCCCATAACTGCGGAAATCGGAACCCCATCCATCCGTTCATTCACGGTGAACGCCACTACACACCATTCCTCTCCGCCCTCCGGCATCTTCCTGAGGTAACGGTATTCCGCCACGTTCTCATTCATCAGAGACTTCTGAATCTGCTCCGGCTGGAGAAGACTGCGTATGTCTCCGTGCATCCGGCTGTCCGTTTTTTCATATGCGACGCGCTTTTCCAGCAGTTTTTTATAATCTCCCCGGGCTGCGGCATTATGATTATCCGGATAGATCATTCGATAATAATTGCTGACCAGGTCCAGCATATACACCTCTCTGTAAGAGTAGGCGGTGCTCTGAAGCGCCGTATGCAGCAGTTCCTGATCATGAAGATTGCTGATCAGTTCATTTTCGCGCTTCGCGTGATTGAGGATCTTATCCGTCACGTCGCTGATAAACACATAAAACACACCGCCGTGAACGTCGCTCCTGACATAATGGCCGAAATCCTCCACCCAGCGCACCTCGCCGTCCCTGCAGATGATCCGGTATTCCACATAGTCGAGGTTTCTCCAGCTTTTCACAATCTGTTCCTCGATGCTGTGCTCCACCTCGTCCAGATCATCCGGATGTACCATGCCGCGGAAGGAATTTCCCGTCAGCTCCCGAAACTGCTCCATCGTCTCGCACTTGTACAGATATAGAACTTCATTGTTGGCATATATGATCTCTTCATTCCCGTCCGCATGGTAGATAAAAAAACCTCCGGGAATTCCCGACATTACATCTTCTATCTCAAGTCTGCTTATCCGCTCCATTATGTTCCTCCCGTATCCTGTGGCCATAGACTGCAGCAAGACTTTCTCCTCATTGATATATGCTCATTATCCAACTTTTTTGTATAAATTTCAACATTTTTTATCATGACCTGCATTCATCCGAAGCCGCTGCCCGGCTTACAGCTGGTATTTTTATAAAATCTGCATAAAATTTTGATAAAAATAAAAGCAGACTCACCTCTTCCCTGCAAATGTGCTAAAATAACATCATCACGGCAAAAGGACGACAGGGAAAAAGGAGTCCAGGCAACAGTCCCTGAAAATGCCGGTCGGACGTACATTTTCAGGGCATGAGAAGCTAAAACCGGAAGGAGGCAGTTCAGATGGCGGCAAGGGATATGACCAGAGGAAGTATCCAGAAGCACCTCCTGTATTATGCAGTGCCGATGGTGCTTGGAAATATTATGCAGCTTACATATAATGCGGCAGATTCCATTATTATAGGAAAAAATCTGGGTGAAGCTGCACTGGCGGCAGTCAGCGTGTCCAATCCCATCATGACGGTTATGATACTGGGCGCATCGGGCGTGGGAATCGGAGCGTCTGTCATCATGAGCCGTTTTTACGGTGCCGGAAAAACGGAGGATCTGAAGCGGGAATTCTCCACCACAATTATTTTCGGAACGCTGTTTTCTCTGGCCGTATTTGCGGCGGGAATCTGCTTTGCCGGAGAGCTCCTGCGATGGATCAAAGTGCCGGCGGAATCCTTTGATATGGCCCTCGTGTATCTGCGCACCGCTTTTGTCGGCTTTCTGTTTACCTTCCAGTACAACATTCTCTCCTCAGCGCTGCGGGCCATCGGAGATTCCCGAACTTCCGTGCGGTTCCTGGGCATCTCCTGCGGAATCAACATCTGCCTCGATCTTCTGTTTGTAGCCGTAATGCCGCTGGGAGTACTGGGAGCCGGGCTCGCCACAGTCATTTCGGAAGCGGTGTCCGCAGCGCTCTGTGTTCTGTGGATCCGGAGACACATCCCGATTCTGGCTCTCAAAAAAGAGGAATTCACGATTGACAGAGGGCTGCTGGCGGAAACTGTAAAGAACGGCGCGCTGACAGCCCTCCAGCAGGCGGCCCAGCCGGTGGGAAAGGTGCTGATCCAGAGCACCATCAATGCTCAGGGAGTCATTGCCATCGACGCCTTCAACGGAGTCTGCCGGGTGGACGATTATGCCTGCATCCCTGCCCAGAGTCTGGGAAGCGCCATCATGACCTGCACTGCTCAGAACCGCGGGGCAGGAAATAAGCAGAGAGTGGGGCAGACCCTGCGGCGCGGGCTGACTTCCGCCTGCTGTTATTTTCCCGTTATCTTTCTTGCGACGGCTGTGCTGAAGACGCCGGCCATGCGGCTCCTGGCCCCTGACGGAAGCAGAGAAATTGTGGAGATGGGTACGGCGTATCTGGCCGTGAAGATGTGGTTCTTCATCATGCCCTGCCTGACCAATGCCATACAGGGCTTTTTCCGGGGAATGGGATCCATGACTGTAGTGCTCATTGCCACGGTTATTCAGATCAGTGTGCGCACTGTCTGCGTCAGCCTATGGGTTCCGCAGATCGGCATCGTGGGGGAGGCTTATGCCTGTTTTGCGGGGTGGGCCTGTATGCTGGTGTTTGAATGCACGCTTTATTTTAAAAGGCGCAGAACAGTCTGGAAAACGGAACTATAGACAGGCGCATAGAGCAAAAGCACGGACGCCATTCCCGCTCTGCGATTTCGCCATTGTACTATAAAGCATCTTCAGCTTCCATTTTAATCTCATGATTTCTGTTTATTCGATGGAGATAAAATAATGCCATTTCGGCCATTTCGCGCGTCAAAATTGCTTCTGGCGGATTTCGTATATATCTGTTATACTGTCTGAAGGAAGAAATCCAAAATAAATTTCGTTATTCGCTCAGTAAAAACATTATCGCCTCAAAAAGCAGGATATTTTACAGCATTTTCGTTTATTTTTATAATGTTGGGAGATTATCTATGAATGCAGTGGGAATCGTCGCCTGTTCCAATGCACAAAAGGCGGAACAGCGCGAACAAAATCAAAACCTGATCCATTTTCTTGAAAAAGCCGGAAAAAAGGTACTTGTCAGTGACTGTATATACGAAAAAGACGGCGTCTTCTCCGGTACCGGCGAAGAACGCGCAGCGGAGCTGATGAAACTTTTTTCCAATCCCGATGTGGAAGACATCTACGATATTTCCGGCGGCGATATGGCCAACGAGGTGCTGGATTATCTGGATTTTGCACAGATCAAAAAAAGCCGGGCCACATTCTGGGGATACAGCGATCTCACGACGGTCATCAACGCAATCTATGCGCAGACAGGCAAAAGCAGCGTTTTGTTTCAGATCAGGAATACCGTCCGCGGCGATCATCAGGAAATTCAGCGGCAGCGATTTCTCGGCAAGAGCGATCTGTTCCAACCGTCTTTCCATTTTATTCAGGGTGATTCCATTGAGGGAATTGTAACAGGCGGAAATATAAGATGTTTTCTGAAATTGGCGGGGACAAAATATTTCCCCGATATGACGGATAAAATTCTGCTGATGGAATCCCTGGGCGGCCGGATCCCCCAGATGACCACTTACCTCTCCCAGCTGAGATCCTGCGGCGTATTCGATAAAATAAACGGGATCCTGCTCGGCACGTTCAGCGAAATGGAAAGCGCGGGCTGCAGGCCGGATATGGCAGCTCTTGTACGCTCATTTGTGGGAAATCATATGCCGATCGCACAGAGCAGCGAGATCGGACACGGAAGCGATTCCAGGGCGATCTGGATCGGGAGGAGGGTGGATATCAAAAGAGAAGCTTAATGGTTCTCCTTTTTCCGGCCATTTACCTGTTTGATCAGAATATTACAGCCGGTCCAGCCCGCCGTGCGCATTCCCGCATCTCGGGCAGAACAAGTTGCGCTCGATCCAAGATTCTGTCAAAATGCGGGCCTTCTGGGAACCGGAATGGTATTGATCGGCAAGGCTGTTGTTAAACCGTAAATCCATCTTTTTTTCTCCTTTGCACTCCGCCGTGTCTGAATTTTTTCCAGAAAAAATCCACTTTTTTAGCGTGAAACGCTTCTCTTTAGCAATTCAGCCATTTCTTTAGCCGGGTGAACACTTCTTCTCTATCTTTATCAGATATTTCTCCGCCTTTTTTTACTGCATAATGATGGCCAAACTCGCTATCAATATAAGCGCGTCCATTAACCATCACTGGTTTATCATATCTTGGCCTGACATGAATATGAAGATGCGGATTAGGTTCTGATTCTTTATAAAAATTATTCATCAAACAACTCCAGTTACACAGAGCTGCTCCTAAAACTGTCTTTAAGCAGGTCTCTACTTTACAAATCAGCTTGCGAAGCTCTTCCCATTCATCATCTGTCAGCTCTGACATTGAACCGCAGTGACGTTTCAAAACCAAAATACATCGTCCAATATAATCCTGCTCATCTGAAAGGAAAACAAACCAAAATGCAGTCTCGTATATCTGAAATCGTTTATCTTCTTCAGACAGATTGCACCAAACACAATTCTCCAATTAGCTCACCCCAAAAAAAGCCTGATTTAGCGATATCCCGACAAATCCCTCATCTGCCGCTACAATACTTTCCAATAGCTATTCTTTCTTGAACCAACCCGCTCAATATAACCGTTATTACGCAAATAGGCGATATTATTTTCAACTGTCGTCTCTGCACAATTAAGTATAACTCTTAGCTGTGCCATCGTTATGTTCAGGTCATTTCTCATTTTCACGAGATTCCTGCTGCGGCGCTCATTCAGCGGCTTTTTGCTCTCCATATTATTCCCCAACCTGTTTCCTGCATTCTGGGGATTATGGATTCGCTGGAAGGGAATTGTAACGACAATAGAATTCTCTCTGAATGTAAACGCATCCTTACCGTAAACCTCTATAATCTTGGGTACACCCCTGCCGGATTTCTCGCTGATATGAAGCTGCAGGAATGTCTCCGAGAGCTTTTCATTGACCGGGACTGATTCTCCCAGGAAAACCCTTCCGTCGTCTGTGCGGGAGGGATGGTTCCCCAGATTTATTCCCCATATACGCATTATAACATGTGGGGAATAAAAATAGCAATGCTACAGAAATAAAATGCTCCGCATCCACAACGCCCAGTCTTTCTACCAGGCACGTCATCCCTTTTTCCATAATCTCAACGGTATTATATTTCATATCTTCTCCTCGAATCTTTTTACAAACTCAACTGGAGTTATCATCTCCAATTTATCTGTCCTGTATTTTAGGAGCCTCTTATCCGTAGTCAAAAAGAAATCACATTTCAGCAGAATGGCGCTCGCCGCATGAGAAGCGTCCTTTACTTATGCCGCTATCGCGTTATTATTTATACTTTCAATAACTTTTCGAATTCCCATCCAAACATTCAGATCCGTAAATATCTCAACCACACTTCCCTGGTCAGTGAACGGAGATTCCTGCAATACTGAGAGGTCCTTCATCATTCCATTATGAACAATATACTCAACAATCTGATTCACAAAATAAATCTGTCTGCTGTCAAGACTGCTGGTCTCCAAATATTCGGAGAAAGCGGTTTTCGCAGCATTCATATCCAGTCCCACAATTTCGCGCACAAACTCACCAAGCGGTTTTGCCCCGTATTCCCGCTCATATTCTTCCTTCGTACCAAGCTGGGACCAGAGGATTTTTTCCAATTCTTCAATATCTTTGTGAGAAAGTGGTACATTAGATTTAAGCTTCTTGATCGCTTCGTGATCCTGATGCTTCCGAATATAATATTCCGCCTTTGCCTTATAATTTTTCAGGTCATCATTCTCGAGTTCTGATTCATTCCAGGAGATGGAAAGAATATCATCCTCGAAATTCGTATCATAACGAAGCTTACTGCGCGGAATATACTTCATAAGACTACGCAGTTTCTCTCTGATTTCCTCAAATTCATTGATGCCACAGTTATTGATATAATCCGTGTGAAGGATCTTATCAATCAACTCAGCCTGCGCTTTTATTTCCGGAATATTGGCCACACTGGCAATTCCATGTACACGCTTAAATAAATCGCTGCGCGCCCTGCCGTATTTCTTTCCCGCAAGACAGGCAAGTTCTATCCCATACATCAGCGCATCAAAACGCACAGCGCTCGCATCATCATTATTCGGCAGAATAAGCGGAGCCAATTCCTCACGGACGATCAAAGTGTCTTCATATGTCAGGGCCTGGTAATTCGTCTCCACTGAATATAAATCCACATATTTTAAATGCTGCCTAACCGCAAAATTATCTCTCGGAAGATTCTGCACCTTGCCGGCCATCAGCTCAACCAACGCATTGCGATACGCAATCAGCCTATCCACTTGATAAGTAAGATCCTGAAGCTTATAGGCTATTTCAAATTGAAGATTAAAGACTGCCCCCTGCAAAGCGATCATATTTGCAGTCGGTCGCCCTTTGCTCATACGAAAAAACTCAAAATTACCGCAAAAATCAAAGATATAAAATTTCTGCTTTTCCTCCCCGTCAAGCAATCCCGGACACAAGCGTGTTCCGCGCCCAATCATCTGCCAGAACTTGGCATAGCTCATCACTTTTTTAAAGAATACCAGATTCAAAACCTCCGGTACATCGATACCAGTATCCATCATATCGACGGATATCGCAATCTGTGGTAATTTATCAGCTTCTGAAAACTCGTCAATCAAAGACTGTGCATAGTTTATCCTGTTATCTATTACCTGTGCGAAACCGTTCAGATGCGGATAGTCTTTATGGAATATCTCCAGTATCTTTTCTGCATGATCATGGTTTTTAGCAAATATAATCGTCTTCCCAATTTTCTGACCATAATCTATCTTGATGCCCTCCGTCATCACCGTATGAAGCACCGTTCTTATCGTATCCTCATTAAATACCCAGGAATTCAGCGCCGACGAATTGATGGCCTCCGGCACCTCACCGTCCTCCATTTCAAAAGTACTCTCATAGATCGCCTTATCCTCTTCGGAAAGATCTGCATAGACGATTCCCTGCTCAATAAATTTGGTTTTAGTTTCTACCGACAGGAAATCCACAAGATATCCGTCCTTAACTGCCTGGGCAAGCTCATATCCATAAGTCGGAACTCCCTGCTCCAGATCAAATATCTCGTACGTATTTTTATCTATATCATTCTTCGGCGTGGCTGTAAGACCAACCAGCAGAGCATCAAAATAGGTGAAAATATCCTTATACTTGTTATAGATCGATCTGTGAGCCTCATCGCAGATAACAAGATCAAAATGCCCGCTGGTGAACAGTTTTTGTCCCTCCACCTTCACAGAGTCAATACAGTTCATCATTGTCTGATAGGTAGAAAATACACAGTGCGCATTATAATTATCCTTCTCCTCACAAAGATTTGTCACGGAAAGAGTCGGATAGTTATTGACAAAGGCTCTTTTAGCCTGTGTCACAAGTGATGTCCGATCTGCCAGGAAGAGAATGTTCTTGATCCATCCTGCATCAAGAAGTACATGACAAAGCTCTATAACAGTTCTCGTTTTCCCGGAGCCTGTTGCCATGACAAGCAGCGCTTTGCGGCGGTTCTTCCTGTCAAAACTATCGCATACTGCTTTGATGGCCGCTTCTTGATAATATCTGCCTGCGATCCTTTTATCCACATGAATGTGGGCAAGAGTTGTCCGCATCTGTCTGAAATTAAACAGCTTTTCAAGATCCGCTTTGGAATAAATACAGGCAACTTTTCTTTCGGGGTACTGTCCGTCGATAATTCTGGTTTCAAATCCGTTTGTCAGGAATATGCACGGCCTTCTATGGCATTGTTTTTCCAGAAGATCCGCATAGAGCTTTGCCTGCTGCCGCCCCTTTGACACATCCACACATGTACGCTTTGCTTCAACCACAGCCAGCGGTTTATGCGCATTATCATAGAGAACATAGTCCGCAACCCCCACCTCAGATTTATTAGGCATGCCCGACAATTCCACTTCATTGAGCCAATCAGAGCCCTCCACCCAGCCGGCATCCATCAGCATTGCATCAATATAGATCTTACGCGTCTTATATTCAGACAGATCCAGCGGCTTGGGAACATACGTCTCCGCCTGTTCTGCTCTCTTTGCGGTAAGCTCCTTCTTGAGAAATTGATTTTCCGCAATCAGCTTTTCAAAGTCAACATCCGGGATCTCCTCCCTGGCGGGTGATGCCTCACCTTTTGCAAGCAATGAGCTGTCAAATATATGCTCTTCATACTCATCCGCATAACAATAGCAAACAAAATCGAGGAATATCTGCAGATTCTCAAGACACAAAACGGCTTGATCTTCCGTAATCTCCTTGCCAGAATGCGCAGCATTGTTCCCCATCCTGCGAATGAAATCCATGCGCTTCAGCAAATTCTCATCGACAATATCGCGAAATTCTTCCGTGCTCATAAGACTGATCAGACTGTCCTGATAGGGCATATGAAGAGCAGTATCTACAGAATACATCCATTTGACCGCAAATTCCATGGCTCTTCGGCAATTAAGTACACAGGAGGCAGTATCAATATATAATAATTTCTCGGCCGCAATCGCGACATTAGAAAAGGGGGCAAATTTTTGTTCCTTTTTTAGGTAATCAAAGTTAGACATAAACTACCTCCTGCAAAATATTATTGAATATGACCTGGTACAGCATTGCATTAATTATCGAGTAATCAGCATCCACTATCCGTGCCAGCACTGCGTTGGCATCAGTCAGCGATAGACCCCCATCGTTTCCTTCTTCCGCCTTGTGTTGACGCAGATGTCAGGCACTGATTACTTCGATATTAATGCAACGGTGTACTAGAAAGATTCCGTCGTATATTATCAACTGTGACCTTACTGCAATTATTAATTTTCTGGTAATCCACAAGATAACTACGCACCTCATCAGTAATAATTTTTCGTATTGGTGTAGTGATTCGAGATAACATACGAGCAACTGTTACACGATAATACTGAATTGTACGCTCTGAGCAGCCTTCGATCTTTTTAGCATCCAAAAACAGCTTCATATAGTCTTCATTGGATATGTCTTTACTTTTCGGTAATTGGTCAGTAAGCTGCTCCAGCAAAACCTCTTGCAGTTTCTTCATCTGAGCAATGCTTAGATACTCAGCCATGGAATTTAGAATGTTGACAAGTCTTTCGTCCATTTTTTATCCTTTCTTTACCAACATCCTACACCACTATATTTTTGAAGCCAGTTATCCAAAATATCGTTGCATCAGACTATCGAACAGCATCTGGGCTTTATCCAGGGCTGCCTGTACGGCAGTTTTTGATTTGTCGACTTGGTGAACGAACTCCACAAATGCGCTTTGTTCGTCCATTGGCGGCACAAGCAACCGCAAAGAATTGATGGAATTGAAGTTAAGTCCTGCCTTTACAGCACTTTGATTTTTAGATTCAAACTGTTCTTTTCCTGCTGGGCTTTCCATGAAAAAAGCAACATACAGCGGATTGAGAATTTCTTTATTCAGTCGAATACAGGTAAGATGCTGATTAATGTAAGCCCCATGATCGGCAATTTCCTTTGTCACAACTCCCGTTCTCCCTAAATCTGCCGTAATGCTAATAAGTAAATCACCCTCTTGGACTTTGGTGCGCTTTGCTTCGGCATTATCAGGAGCATTGATAGGCTGCATATTGTCAATAGAAATGCGACAGTCTTTTACATTCTTAATGGTGATAAACCATTCGCTACCATTATCCACACAGTATTGCGCCCAACCACGGGAACCGGATGTCAAAAACTCAATATGCTCTGAAAGCTGGCTAATAGGATAGCTGTTTGGATTCGATTTCGGGTCACCAAACATCTCGACAAATCGGGCTTTGATGAGATTGTCCAAAAGCACTAATTCTTCTTCATGCTTTCTCTTAATTTCAATAATTCTATTCAATTGATCCACAATTACGAATTGAGTATCCAGCGAACGCAACGGGATTTGCATTTTTCGCATCGCAGCTTGAGTTAGCTTTTGTCTCGTAGCACCATTTATCATTCCATCAACTTTATAAAACATTATTGAATAGCACAAATAATCAGCATTTAAACCAGATTTTGGTCTAAGAACATGTGCATGATTGTTAACCCAACACTTCCCAGATACTCTATAAGCAATGGGTCTACTTTTTGAGCCAAAGTTACCCCCATCCTCTGCTAATAAAACAAGCTCATCATCAAATATGTAATCTGCTACATAATCCTGTATCCCATTCGCTCCATAATAAGGATACTTACCACCTTTTCTATCTGATGCTGTAATCGGAATCCTCATAGAATCTAGTATTTCGCAACAATCTTCTAAATTGACCATCCTCATGTTTACATCCCCACAAATACGAATTGCTATAGTTCTATCATTAAAACACACCAAGTTACCCATTCAACAGTTTTTCCAATTCATCCATTTCATGACTTAT
>CANQUG010000055.1 GCA_947626985.1 uncultured Lachnospiraceae bacterium
GCGGTCGGAGGGTTTGTCATAAAGCTTGTACATTTTCGATAAATGCTGAATCTGTATGACCTTTTTCTTCTCCACTGGTCAACCTCTCTTTCTGCTGCGCTCTGTCGGAGGGACGCAGGCAGGACTGGATTTTGTCCGACGGACGCTGCCAAGGCCGGGCTTCCTGTCATGCGGACGCCGCAACGCTCCGCCGAACTAATCGCTAACTCCGACTAGGACGCTCAGGAAGAGCCTTCGCGCCCAAGTCTGCGTAAGCGCTGGATTTCGTCTGCGCTAAAACCGCGGCCAAAACGTCCGCCTGACAGGAAGCCCGGCCTCGTCAGCTGTGTACAGGCGATTCAAAAAATCCGGCATGTTACGCATAGAGCCGCAGCAAGCTGCACTCGCCGGCTGGGTACAGGCAATTCGAAAAAATCCGGCATGTTACGCATAAAACCGTAGCAAGCTGCATTCGCCGGCTGTGTGCAAACAATTTTACAAAATAGCCAGACTACGCAGAGTGCCTGATATTTATAATACATCTGCAAAGTGTATTTTCAGGCGCTCGAATACCCAGGTGCCAAGGAAAAGAAACGCCGCGGTAAAAATCCAGAAATAGAGGGTCCACCCCGGTTTTTCCCAGAACCAGACTTTGGCGATAAAGGCGTCCCGGTAGCCGTCCACCACGTAGTACATGGGGTTCAGCCGCAGTACTTTCAGAAGAAGGCCGTGATCTGCCAGGGCGTCCTCGGCGATCCACATAATGGGAGTGAGCCAGACGCCCACCTGCAGTCCGATGTTGATCACCTGGATGAGATCCCGGAAGAATACGGAGACTGCGCTGGTGACATAGCTCATCCCCAGAACCAGGAGAAACACGCAGGCGGTATAATAAAAAATCTGGAGAGAGTACCCGTCGGGCAGCTTTCCGTAACAGAGATAAAGAATCAGTGTAAAGGCAACAAAAAAACAGTGGACAAACAGAGCGGAAATGATCTTGACCACAGGCAGAACACGAATATGAAAGACTACTTTTTTTACAAGGTAATCGTAGGAAAGAAGGGCTCCGGTTCCCCCCACCAGGGCATCCTGAAAGAAAAACCAGGGCACGATGCCCGCCACCAGATACAGCACGAAGGGAACGCCCAGGTTCCCCTGGGAGCCTGCCCGGAAGCCGACGGTGAACACGAACCAGTATACCAGGATGGTCACCACCGGCTGAATGAAGGCCCACAGGATTCCCAGATAAGAACCGGCATATTTTGTTTTGAAATCATTTTTTGCCAGCGTCAGAACAAGCCGGCGGTTCCTGATCAGTTCCGCCGGCAGGGACAAAACAGTTTTCAGCATTCCGCTCTCCTATCTCCTGAATTCCCGAAAGCTCCCCCATTTTTTATCCTTATCGGAAAACACCAGTTCCATCCCCTCGGGAACGGGCCACTCCACTCCGATATCCGGATCGTTCCAGATCAGCCCGCCTTCATCCCCGGGATGATAAAAGTCGGAACATTTATAGGTGAACTCCGCGTTTTCCGAGAGCACCAGAAACCCGTGAGCGAAGCCTTTGGGGATAAAATACTGCTTTTTATTTTCCGCAGAAAGGATTTCCCCGTGCCACTGTCCGTAAGTGGGAGAGCCCTCCCTGAGATCCACCGCCACGTCGAATACTTCCCCGCTGATCACCCGAACCAGCTTGGCCTGGGGATACTGAATCTGAAAATGCAGGCCGCGGAGCACTCCGTACCTGGAGCTGGACTGGTTATCCTGGACGAAGATCTCGTCGATGCCCGCTTCCTTAAAATCGTTGTAATTATAGGTCTCCATAAAATAGCCGCGCTCATCCCCGAACACCGTCGGGCTGATCACCTTCAGCCCCTGAATGCCGCAGTCTTCCACCTTTATTTTTCCCATGTTTTCTCCTTTTTCAAAGCCCCGCAGGCTTATTTTTAAAATACAGGGTCCTACAGTCCCTCGGAAACCTCGATGAGGTACTGTCCGTACGCTGTCTTCAGCAGAGGCTGAGCCAGCCGGATCAGCTGCTCCTTATCAATAAATCCTCTCTTGTAGGCGATCTCCTCGATACAGGAAATGTACAGCCCCTGCCGCTTCTGGAAGGCTGCCACAAAATCCGCCGCATCCAGAAGGGAATCATGATTTCCCGTATCCAGCCAGGCAAATCCCCGGCCCAGGGTCTCCACCCGCAGGGTTCCCCTCCGGAGATATTCGTTGTTCACAGAGGTGATCTCAATCTCCCCCCTGGCGGAAGGCTTCACGTTCTTCGCGATCTCCACCACGTCATTGTCATAAAAGTACAGTCCGGGCACGGCATAGTTGGATCTGGGATTCTCCGGCTTCTCCTCGATGGAAATCGCCTTCCCGTTTTCATCAAATTCCACCACACCGTACTCTCTGGGATCCCTCACATAATATCCGAAGATGGTGGCGCCTTTTTCCTCCTCCGTGCGTCTGCGGACATTGAGAAGCACTCTGGAAAAACTCTGTCCGTAAAAGATATTATCCCCCAGGACCAGGGCCGCCGCGTCGCCGCCGATAAAATCGCTGCCGATGATAAAAGCGTCCGCCAGTCCTCTGGGATACTCCTGAACCGCATATTCAAAGCGCATGCCCAGCTGCTCCCCGCTTCCCAGGAGCTCCCGGAAGATGGGAAGGTCTCTGGGCGTGGAGATGATGAGCACCTCCCGGATCCCCGAAAGCATCAGCGCAGACAGGGGATAATAGATCATGGGTTTATCGTACACCGGCATAATCTGCTTGGAGATCGCCTTCGTCAGCGGATACAGTCTGGTTCCGGAACCACCGGCTAATACAATTCCTTTCATAAAGCAACCATTCTCCTTCATGCATATTTTTCAGAATTCTTATGTAATATCTATCTTCTTCCGCGAACGTTTTTCTCCCGCGGACCGCGAACGTTTTTCTTTCTCACCAGCAGCGCCAGAAGCACGGCCAGCAGAAGAATCGCAACTCCCAGGACGGCAAAAAGGCCTATGGCGAGATCCGAAATCTCTGTTCCCGGGACAGGCGCGCTGTCCCTGTCCGATACGCTCTGCTCCTTTTGGGGGTCTTCTTCCTCCCCGGAGCCGGCAGATTTCTCCTGATACAGGGGTTCCTGCTCTCCCTCTCCCACTTCCTCCACGACTTCCGTCTCCTGTACCGGCTCCGACACAGGAACCGGAGTGGCTGTGGGCTCCGGCAGCGTTCCCTCCCCTACCAGATAATTTGACAGAAAATAATCCTCGTGTCTCCCGTCTCCCAGAGGCTGAACTGCCAGTCGGTTCTCGTCCGTTCCGTTGGGGAGAATCACCGTTCCGTTTCGGAAATCTGTTTTATAAAAATTCCCGTAGCCATAGTCAAAAAGAGCTCTGCTGTCCATGCAGGCTCCGGACATATCCGCGGCACGGAGCACCACAGCGATATAGGTTACTCCGTCCCGCTCCACACCGGTTACCAGCGTTTGTCCGGCCTCACGGGTCATTCCCGATTTTCCGCCGAAGCAGCCCTCATAATAGAGGCCGGATTCCTCGGCGAACAGAGGATGATGGGTGTGAACGCTCCGGCTCTGAGCATTCAGATTGGTAGGCGGAATCACATAGGTAGGCGTGTTCAGAATCTCCCTGTAGACCGGATTTTTAATTCCTTCCCGGAAGATCAGAGCCATATCCCTGGCAGTCGTATACTGATCCGGGTCCGGCAGACCGCTGGCATTCACAAAGTGCGTGTTGGTACAGCCGATCTCCTCCGCCCTTTCATTCATCATGTCAATGAAATTCTGCTCTGTGCCGCCCACGAACTCCGCGATCTGGGCAGACACTTCATCGGCGTAATAAATGATCATGGCGTACAGACAGTCCTCCATGGTCATCACTTCCCCGAGCTGCATCCCGATATTCTCCGAAGCCGAAGCCGCATCCCGGATTCCCGTCTCCGTAAAAGTCACCAAATCCGTCAGGCTGCTGTTCTCCAGAGCTACCAGAAGAGTCATCAGCTTGGTGATGCTGGCAGGATAGCGAAGCTCGTCCGCACCCTTGCTGTACACCAGCATACCGGTATCCGCCTCCATCAGCACACCCGTGTCGGAAGAAATTTCCGGCCCGGCAGGCCATCCTTCCACAGAGTTCGTAGCAATCCCATACACGCCGGTCAAATCCACAGAAGCGCCCTGCACCGCCGTTCCGCCGGCAAGGGCCAGCAGCCATATCGTCAAAATCCATATTCCCCGTCTTCTCTGTCTCATATTCCTCTCTTTCATGAAAATTCTGCCGTCGGGAATTCTCCGGTCTTCTGCCGGCCGGTTTGCCGCATTCATCCTGATCTTTTCCTGTTTCTCATGCTATTTTCTCATAATCACGGGGCAAATTCAACGTTTATTTTGGATTCCTCCGGTTTCACAGTGCGCTTTTTCTGACAGAAAATCCGCTGAACCTGCGAAAGAGAAAATGTTGCAAGCAGTGAAGTTTGCAACATTTCCATGATGCGCCGGTTCCTGCAGATGTTTCAGGAAGAGCTTTTCTCCGCCCTTATTTTCCCCGGTACATTTCCTCATAATACTTCTGATAATCTCCGCTGGTGACATTCCTCATCCAGTCCTCGTGTTCGAAGAACCACTGAATGGTCAGGCGGATTCCCTCCTCAAAGGAGGTCTCCGGATACCAGCCGACCTCCGCCCGGATCTTGTCAGGCGCAATGGCATACCGGCGGTCATGTCCCTTCCGGTCCTCCACGTAGGTGATGAGATCCTCCGTCACCAGTTCTCTCCTTGGATCCTCCGGAGAAAGCATCTCCCGGAGAGTATCCAGAATGATATGTATGATCTGAATATTCTGTCTTTCGTTATGGCCGCCGATATTGTAGGTTTCAAACAGTCTTCCCTTCTCCTGAACCATATCGATGCCTTTTGCGTGATCCATCACGTACAGCCAGTCCCGGACATTTTTTCCGTCCCCGTACACAGGCAGCTTCTTTCCCTGCAGGGCATTGTTGATGATAAGGGGGATCAGCTTTTCCGGAAACTGGTACGGCCCGTAATTGTTGCTGCAGTTGGTGATATTCGCCGGGAACCTGTAGGTGTCCATATAGGCCTTTACCAGCATATCCGAGGAGGCCTTGCTGGCGGAATAGGGGCTGTGGGGCGCATAGGGAGTCGTCTCGTAAAAATATCCCCCGTCCTCCTCCAGGGAACCGTAAACCTCGTCCGTGGAAACATGGAGGAACTTTTTATCGGGAAGATACGAGCCGTCCGGCTGTTCCCAGGCGGCTCTGGCTGCATTGAGCATCACCAGCGTTCCCAGAACATTGGTCTTCACGAAAACCTCCGGATTCCGGATGCTCCGGTCCACGTGGCTCTCCGCCGCAAAATGGACCACCCGGTCGATATCGTTTTCTTCGAATATCTTCATGATCTTTTCACTGTCGCAGATATCCGCCCGGATAAACGTATAATTCTCCCTGTCCTCAATGTCCTTCAGATTCTCCAGATTCCCCGCGTAGGTAAGCTTGTCCACATTGATGATGCGGATCCCGTCCCCGTATTTCTGAAACATATAATGAATGTAATTGGAACCGATAAAGCCCGCGCCTCCGGTAACCAGATATGTCCTCATTGCTTTTTCCCGACCTTTCCTGAATTTTTCTGCCGATGATCCTTCTCTTTTACGGATGCAGCCGGCAGTTCTCTGCAAAGCGAAACTAATTATTTTTATACTGCTTAATACACACGCCGTTTTCATCGAACACGGATACCACGTTGCTGCTGCTTATGAGCGTCACATTTTCCGCTCTGGTGCCCGAGCGCTTTGCGGTTCCTTTATAAAAGTAGTATTTTTTTCCCTTAATCACGTGCCATCCCCGGCAGGCCTTTCCGTTCTTTCCGAAGTAATAGGTCCCCTTCTGCCCGTCGATGTCCACAGTGAGAAAACCGCCGTTAAACCGCACGCCGTCCTCACCGGCATAAAAAATATTCCCGTTCTTTATGATCCTGCGGTTCCGCCAGAGATATCCGTCCGTCTCGTCAAAATAATAATACTTGCCGCCGATCCTCTTCCAGCCGCCCTTCATGGCCTCGCCGTTCACGTTGAAGCGGTAGGTCTGTCCCTCATACTCCAGCCATTGTTTTTCATACCGCTTTCCGTCCGAGCCCACATAGCGGATCACGCCCTTGCTGTCCCGGAACATCCGATTGGTAAGCATGACTCCCGTGGACTGATGGAAGCGGTAATAACTGCCGTCGATTTTTTTCCAGCCCTTGACCGCCGTCCCCGTTCCGTCAAAATAATAGGTTTTTCCTTTATATGCCAGCCATTTGTCTTCATAGGGAACGCCGTCGCTGCCCACATAACGGATTGTCTTGCCTTCCTTGATCAGCTTGTTTTTACAAAGCGCGCCGGTGGTATTATCAAAATAATAGGTCACGCCGCTGATTTCCTGCCAGCCCCTGCGCTTTTTCCCATTATCGTAATAGTATTCTTCTCCGTCCACCGTCACCCATCCGTCCCGCAGGCTTTCCGGATCCGTGGGAACATAACTGGCTGCCGGAGCCTTCCTTGGACTGATCACTTTTGTATAGTCCTTGAAGCCAAAGTTCAGATCCACATTATTTTCCGCCGGAATGCCGTCGATCAGTCCTTTGGTGGGATTCAGCAGCCCGCCTCCGTCTCCGTCTGTGGACTGCCAGATGGTATAGCGGAATTCATCGTGGGAGGGAGCCGAAAACCTGTCGGTATACTGCGCCAGCCATACGTCATAATCTCCCAGCTGGGACCAGTCTATCTTATTCAGGTACCAGTTGACATTCGTATATACCATGGGAAAATAGCCGGCTTTTTTTACCTCCTCGCAGAAGGTGACCGCCAGCTGGGAAATCTCATGGGACGACAGCTGCTCTATGGATGAGGCTTCCATATCGTACACAACCGGATAGGAAACCTGATATCCCTTCATTTTTTCTATGGCAAACTGCGCCTCCCGCACCGCCGCCTCCCTGGTGGTGGCCCGGCTGAACAGATAAGTGCCCACCGGCAGCCCCGCCGCATTGGCATGGGACATATTATAGTCATACGTCTCGTCCATATGCCAGGTGCCATCGGAAATCCGCACAAAGGCAAAATCCACATCGGATTTTTTTACTTTGTTCCAGTTGATCGTGCCGTTCCACTCGGAAACGTCAATTCCTCTCAGAAACGCCCCCTCGATCACTCTCCCGCTTCCGTCGTAGCAGACTCCGTTGATCTTTCGCCAGGCATTCTTATTGACCTCCGCGGAACTGCTGCCCAGCAGCCATTCTGATTCCGCCACCATCGCACGCCTGTCATAGGGGCTTCCCGAAGCAGCCATAACAGACAGAGCACTGGACGCGGTGCAGAGGCAGATCGCCGCGGTCACAAGCATTCTTCTTACGATTACCCTGATATTCATATTTTTCCTTTCCTGTTTTTCTATTATGCTGAAGGTATGTAACGATACTCATTATACATACATCCGCCCGCAAATGCAAGAAAATCCAGGAATCCCATAAAGGAACAGAGCATAACCGGAATGCCCCGGCCGCCGGCAGCCCGGTATTTCCCTCAGCGTAACTGACCGGCCGGTGTGACATCCGGAAGTTTCCTTGCTTTTCCAGATATCACACCGGCCGAAAAAATCTCAGGGAACCGCAGGATCCGTTGGATCGAAGTTTCCGCTTCCCCTCAGAGGAGTGATCGGTCTCCGTCCCAGGGGACCCTTAAACACTTCATCCGCTTTATATGTGCCGTCGAAAATATAAATTTTCGCGCCATTGCAGTTGTCATATACCCATTTCGTATCTGCCACGCAGCAGCGGATACATCCGTGAGACGCCGCCGTTCCCAGCTTATAATATTCCGCTACGGGGAGATTATAACTGTTGGCGTAAGTGCAGGCCACAGAATGAACAAAGATTCCTCCGTACCCCGCTCCGTCCACATGGGTAGCGTACTGGCCCCAGGAGGGACCCATCAGAGCCTGCCAGCGTCCGGCCCGGGTCAGCGTATATCGTCCTGTAGGAGTGGGCGTTCCCGGAAGTCCCACCGATACACGGATGGATTTTACAGGGATGGTTCTCGCCGCATTGAATATGGTCATAACGCCGTTTATCCGGTCCACCTCCACATAATAGGGACCTGGTACTTTATTTGTAACGTCATTGATACGGTAGCCGTTACTGTCAAACCAGTAAGTAAGGCCGTCCACCACCACGCTTCTGTTTACCGCGAAGGTCCCGGTGGCAGGATCCACATATTTCACCAGGTTGCTGGCATTGCTCACCACTACCCAGCCGGTACAGAACTTGCCCCGGCTGTCCACATATCCCTTCACTCCGTTCCTTGTGGCGGTGCTGTTGGTCAGTACCGTACAGTCATTCTGGAAATAATACCAGCTGCCGTTGAGGGACTTCCACGCATTCTGATAGAGAACTCCGTCGCTCCCCGCGTAATACCACTTGTTTCTGGAATGGATCCATGTATTTCTGTACATCACGCCTTTCGGCTCGGCGGAAGTGGAGCTCTGGAAGAAATAAGTCTTTCCGTCCACAGTGTGAACGCCTGCGGCGAGCTTTCCGGCAGAATCGAAATAACATCCGTTTTTGGAAAGAAAATCCTTATAATGATTTCCATTGGAGGCATAATAGAACCAGCCGATCACTTTGCCATTGGGCTTCTTCACCAGCTGCCATCCCTGTTTCTCCTCCACCTGTCCCGGTTTCGAGCCGAAATAGTAATAATAACCGGCGCTGGCGATGTAATGCCAGGAACTGGTCCATCCCGCCCGCTTTCCGGCGGAACCGAAATAGTACCTTACACCGTTGTATTTCACCAGTGCGGAACGGTAAATCTGTCCCTTGCTGTTGGACAGATACCATGCTTTGTTTTTGGCGGCCTGCGCCATGGTATTTTTGAGAATGTACCCTTCTCCGTCCAGGAGATAATAATAGTTCCCCATTTTCGAAGTATCCAGCTTTTTGACCGCCACTCCTGCGCTCTTGTACCGTCCGTTCTTCGTAAAGTAGCGCCACTGCGTCCGCCCGTTTACCGTCCTGGATCTCCAGGCGCTCCGCAGCATGGCTCCCGGAATCTTATTCCCGCTTTCCTCCCTGGTGAGGAAATAATAGCTGCCGGGATTTTTGATATCCGTAATATCCCAGAAACCCTCTCTGGGAACTCCGTCATCCTTCAGGCAGTATATTTTTCCGCTGATCTTATAGTAACCTGTATAGGTACCCTTCTTTTCATTGATCGCCTTCAGTTCCTGCACGGACAGAAAACCGCCCCCTGAGGAATAATAGCGGAAGGCCGTGCCCGTCCACAGCCAGTACGACTTCTGCATCTGTCCCAGGTTGGAATAATAGGGCGTCGCCGAAACATTTTCGTAGAAAAGCTTCGCATTCTCCTCATCCATAAAGAAAAGTTCCTTCTCCTCCGTGTAGGAGAAGCCGGTCGTACCGGGCTCCACCACTTTTCTTCCTGTAACCAGATATCCTTCTTCATCAAAAAGATAGTCGCCCTCTGTGACCACCTTCTGCTCCGAAGCGCTCTGAAGAGTTTTTATATGTACGATACCGTCCTTCGCATCATAATAGGTAATGGTTCCTGCAGAATTTACAGGCTCCCCTTCTCCCGGCAGGGTTTCCTCCGAAGCTCCCCCGGACAGAATCTCTGCTTCTGAAGCTCCCCCGGGCACAACCCCTGATTCCGATCCTTCCGCGGGCGGAACCTCTGATTCTGATCCTTCTGCAGGCGGGACCTCTGATTCTGATCCTTCCGCAGGCGGAACCTCTGTTTCCGATCCTTCCGCGGGCGGCTGGTTTCCCTCCGGTCCTTCCTGAGGAGTATCCTGAGAGGCGGAACCGCCGGGCTGCTCCGTCCCCTGATCCGGAGTATCAGGCTGCCCTTCCTCCTCCTTTTTATCCGTATCACTGTCTCCCCCGGGAGCTTCCTCCTCCACGGATTTGATCAGCCTCCACTTCCCGTTTTCCTCACGGCGCCAGTGAGCCATGACCACGGTGCCCGGCTCCAGCATCACCTGGGCCGCCAGAAGCTCCGCTTCATCGAACACTACTTCCGGAGCTTCCTGCCCCGAAGTATTCTCAGACGGCTCTCCTGCGCTGAATAATTCTCCTTCATTCTCCTTTTCCGAATCCGGTTCCTCCGTATCCCCGAACAGTTCAATCTCATCGCCGCCGGCCGGGATTTCCGGCTCCGATACAGCATCCTCCCCGCCGGCAGCGGGAACATCGTCCTGCTCAGATGGATTTTCTTCCTCTTCGGAGGGATCCTCCTCAGACGGCTCCTCCTGTTCAGACGGATCCTCTGCAGAAGGAATCTCCTCCTGACTCTCTCCCGTATTCAGAAAAAAGGTTTCCCCCGACGCAGTCCCTTCCTCGTCGCTGAACAGTTCTGCCAGATACAGTTCACCGCCCTGGTCGTCAAAAGCGGCAGCCCCCGCTTCCGCAACCGTGGTAAGTCCAAGCGCGGCGCTCAGCAAAAGCGCCGCCAGTTTCTTTTTCATTACTTATACGCCTCCCGCCTTCAGCAGCTTAACATAAATTTTTTAATATCTCCTCGTTCTGTTACTCTCCCAGACCGCCTTCGATGGCCCCCGCCAGCGCCTCCATGGCCTCGGCCTCATCTGCTCCCTCACAGATCAGTTCGATCTCATCACCGCACTTGACGCAGGCGCCCAGAACGCTCAGCACGCTCTTGGCGTTGGCTATGCCTCCCTGAAAGGAAAAGGTGATCGAAGACTTAAATTTCATGGCTTCCTTGCATAAAACTCCTGCGGGCCGCAGATGCAGCCCGGTGGGATTATGAATGATTACTTTTCTGCTGATCATTTCCCCACTCCCTATTCAACAGTATTTTCCACACTGGATATCTGAGAAACGGTTATCTCGGCCTTCACATCCTCCACCAGCTCATAGCCCCGGGGCAGATTCACCTCCACGGGAAGCTCATAGCTCCCCTCCTTCATGTCCGCAAGATCAATGGAAAAGCCGATTTCCTCCTCCTTCAGATCCGGCAGACTCTCCTGAAGCTTCCGGATGCGCACCTCAATCCGGTCCGTGACAAAAGCGGACTGCATCCCTTCCGGCTGATGAAGCACGGAAATCATACTTGTGGGAATCCGGTACGCCTCGCTTCCCACGGGAAGGATCAGCACCCTCACCCAGACGTCCTCGCTGGAGCCGCTGATCAGCTTCAGTCCTTCCGGAAGAATTCCGGTTATGGTGACCTTCTGCTCATAGTCCTCCGTTTTTCCTGAAATATCGATATTTTCAGCAGGGATTTCTATGGAATTTCCATTGGCGGTCAGCGTTTCCAGGGCATTCTTATTGCCGGCCACGCTCACCACGTCCGGCACGGTGATCACGCTGTCCACATAGTAGCCTTCTGCGGGCTCTCCGGTATAATCCCCTTTCAGATTTACGTTGGACCGGATTTTCCAGAGTCTCGCCGTTACCCTCACATCGGAAAAATTCAGATAGCGCATCTGTGTTTCCGTAAACCGGTCGCCGTTTTTGTCATAGAGAACAGGCGTGACTGTTTTCGTTACATCCTCCTGCGCGCCGTTCACGTCGATTCCCGCAGATACTACCCCTATTCTATTGATCAGCGACGTGGGACCTGTAATCTGTATTTTCTCCGGACTGGACGTGAGGGTTCCGATTTCAAAGCCGGTAGCCGGCTTGGTATCCCCGCTTGCCACGCTCACGGCAAATTCCTGCGTCATCTTCCTCTGAAGATGGATCTTCAGATTCCTGGGCGTGATCTCGATGTTGCTCGCGGAAATCCCGTCGCACGTCACCGTAATGGGAACCATCACCGGGTCCGTCTCCAGACTTAACGCCTGCTGGAGATCCGCCACCGCATGAATGTCCTGGGTCCGGATCTTTTCCACCGTCTTTCTCTTCCCGGTAATATGAACCCGCACGGACTGCTGATCCTCATCCGGCATGCACATCAGCCCTTCGTTGTCAATGTATGCCACATTCACCAGCTCCACATCCGTCACCACATGAGACACCGTACGAATGGGATCGTCAATATTCACCACCAGGAGCCACACCAGAATTCCCACCAGGATAGACATGATCTTCAAAGGGATGTTCTCAGTCACTTTTCTTTTCATGTTTCACTCTCCCCTTTAACAACTGGCGCTGCTTTCTGTTTTCCACCACTTTCTTGTTCTGGGCCTGAGTGAGGATCTCCCTCAGCCTGGCGCTGCTTATGTCGCCCTCAAGATATCCGTCCCTGGCCACAGAAATCCGGCCCGTCTCCTCGGAAACGATAATGGTGACGGAATCGCTTACCTCGCTGATTCCCACTCCCGCCCTGTGTCTGGTGCCCAGCTGCTTGCTCAGCTCCATGTTGTCGGACAGGGGGAGATAACAGGTGGCGGCCACAATGCGGTCCCCCCGCACGAGCACCGCCCCGTCGTGAAGCGGGGTATTATGCTCAAAAATATTGATCAGAAGCTGACTGCTGAGCACGGCGTCAATATTGATGCCGGTGCGCTCATACTCCGTCAGCAGAATATCCTGTTCCACCACGATCAGGGCTCCGGTGTACACCTCGCCCATGTCAAAACAGGCCCGCACCAGTTCGTTCACCGTCCTGTCCGAGAAGCGTTCCTTGACGTCCCGGCCGCTTCCCAGAGGAATCAGCGCAGTCATGATATTTTTCTGCCCCAGCTGCTCCAGCACTCTGCGCAGCTCCGGCTGAAAAATAACCACCACCGCTATGATCATCACATTGGCCAGATTCGTCACGATCCACAGAATGGTATCCATCCTGAAAATATACGCCACCAGAAGGAAGAAGAGCACCACCAGAATGCCTTTCAGAAGGCTGTACGCCCGGGTGAATTTGATCCATACCATGAACTGATAAACAAAAAACGAAATGAGAGCGATCTCGATGATATCGATCACTCCGATGGCAGGAAAAGAGATCTTTGACAGGTATCTCGTCACAGTATTTTCAAACCACAGCATATTCTCCCCCCTTCTTTCATCATGATTCTGTCCCCGTCTTCACGGATCTCTCAGAGGGAACCCGCCTTACAGATCCCGCAGGGATTCCTCCAGCTTCTTCTCAAAATCCACATCATCCAGATCTGTAATGGGCAGAACAGAATCATCTTCCCGTACGTCCGCGTTATGGTCTCTTCGGGGCCTCCGCCTTTCGCCCTGAAAAACCGGCGAGGAATAGGAAACCACATTTTCCTCCGGTCTCCGTTCCTCCCGGGCGTAGCCCCCGCTGATCTTCTTGATACTCCTCTCAGAGGTGGACACCGCCGCCTTGGGCACTGCCTTCACATAATAAAAATATTCGTCGTCCTGATATTCCAGCCGCTCGATCCTGGTATAATCTCCCCCGAAAACGAAGAACTCCAGAATGAGGCCGATGAAGACCGACACCACCGCCGATATGATGAGGGGAGGCATATCAATCTCCACATTCAGGTAAAATCCGCCGCCCAGCATAAGCATCACATACACCAGACCGCCGAATACTATGGCAATTCTCCATGCATAATCAAAGGATCTGCTCCGGATCAGATTCACCAGAATGGTCACGATGACAACCGTCGCCACCGTGATCCACATTTCCCAGTTCTGCACGATCCCGTCCGCCATGAGAGTCAGCTTGTCCAGCACTTCCGTATCGGAGCTCTGCAGCACCTGGGCCTGCTCCTTCAGAAACTCCACAAAATAATAAATGATCACGCCGCATCCCGCGGGAAGAGCCGCCTGGATGGGACAGAGAAGTCCGGTTCCCACGGGAAGGAGCACCGGAATGTTCAGCCCGAAGGAAAGAGGCGTAAAAACAAGAACAATATTGCTCCCCGCGCTGAATCTGAGGAACAGGATCAGCATGAACAGAATCAAAACCAGCATAAACGCGGCCACCTCAGGCCCCAGAGCGTAGCAGTGGCCTGTCATCAGCACAAATCCCGCGAAGATCATCACCGCGGGCGGCAGAATGGAGCTGATCAGGGACAGAATCAGCAGCACGAAAATATTATCCAGCTCCGCCATATATCCCATGTGCTCATTGATCCATGTAAAATAGACCATCGCCACAAAAAATTTCAGGAGAGGCTGAAAATAGCTCTCATATTTTCCATACAGATTTTTCAGTTTTTGTTTAAATTCCAGTAATGCTGTCATCTGCGATATCCTCCTGACGGCCCGCGGCCGGACGCCTTTTTTTCTTCCCGCGCGTAAATTTTGTCAAGCCTGGTAAGTTCCTCGTAATAGCCCTTCACGCTTTTTTTCGCACGGTAATATTTTACGGAGTACTGAATATAGGTCAGAATCGTGTACAATACCAGAAGCGCCGCATATCCTGCGATCACATAAAATCCCAGAGCCATCAGGTCCATCTTATGGATATTGTCCAGAAGATATTCTCCGAAATACGCTCCCAGACCGGCCAGAATCATCGCGTAGCCGATGGTTACCAGAAAAAAATTCTTGATCAGCGCCAGTCCGATATAGTCGCTTCTGAAATATTTGCTGATGGGCAGATACTTTCTGCCCTCCCCCTGTTCATACATGGCCAGACGTGTCATGATCTTAACTTTCTCTTCGTTTATCATTTTGCATTCCTCACCTGAATCTCATAGTCATACAAAATAATTGTACCATACATCCCCGCATGTGAAAAGCATTTTTTCCCTGCCTGTCAGCATTATTTTGGTAAGTTTTTAACGGAAACAGATAAGCTACTGGATTCCCGTGCACAGGGTGAGAAAGTACACCTTCCCCGCGCCTGCCGCCCTGAGAACCGCCGCGGCGGCGTCTATGGTGCTTCCCGTGGTAAACACGTCGTCAATGAGAAGAATCGTCAGTCCGTTCAGAGGCTCTGTGACAAAAAAGGCCTTTTCCAGATTTTTCCTCCGGCAGGCGGCGTCCAGCTTCTTCTGGGATCCTGTCTTTTTTACTTTCAGAAGAATTTCCGTCTCCACCGGAATCCCCCACGCCTTTCCCACTTTCCCGGCCAGATATTCCGACTGATTAAAGCCCCTGACCCGTTTTTTCTTCTTATGGAGGGGAATTGGAAAAATCACATCCGGCTTCCACCTGCGGATCTCCTCCCCGGCGTAATGGCTCATGACGGCGCCGAAAAAATCTCCGTACTCTCTTCTGCCGAAATATTTGTATTTCAGCAGGGAGGATTTCATCAGTTCATCATAAAGATATATGGATCTTCCGCCGGTGAATTTTCTTTTTCCCGCGGCGCATTCTCTGCAGTATTCTTCTTCCTCCTTCACAGGCCTCCCGCATTTCATGCAGCGGGGCTCCCGGACCAGTCTGGGCTTTCCCGCGCACTCCGGACATACCAGCGCGTTCTGATCCTTCAGAATCCTGTGACAGACAGGACAGCATCTCGGGTAAAGAATGTTTAAAACCTTCTCTCCGATCTTCATTAAATACCCTTTCCACGGCAGGCCACGGGTCTGCCGTACAGACAGGAGCGTCTGCCGTCATATCTCCGCCTCCGCAAGCTCTTTGAGCCTGATATCCAGGGAGCTGTACCGGTTCTGCTGCTTTTCGTTCCGAATCATCTCCCCGAAGGTTTCCTCGCTCCCCACGATGGTCACGCAGCGCCTGGCCCTGGTCACCGCCGTGTAAAGAAGATTTCTGTTCATCAGCATCTTCGGTCCGGACAGAAGGGGAAGCACCACCGCAGGGTACTCCGACCCCTGGGATTTATGTATGGTAACGGCATAGGCCAGCTCCAGCTCCTCCAGCTGTTTAAAGGAATACCGGGCAAACCGTCCGTCCTCAAATTCCACCTCCGCCGTCTCCGCGAACTCGTTCAGGGACCGGAGAATGCCCGTATCGCCGTTGAACACCCCCACTCCCTTATCCACGGGAACCCCGTACTTTCCCCGGATTTCCCACTCCATCTGGTAGTTGTTTCTGATCTGCATGATCTTATCCCCCTCCCGGAAAAGATTTCCTCCGGATTCCCGTTCCTTCTTGGAAGCGTCCGGGGGATTGAGATATCTCTGGAGAATCTGATTCAGACGCTCCACCCCGAGAAGTCCTTTCCGCATGGGAGTGAGCACCTGGATCTCCGACGGTCTGGCTTCCACATATCCGGGCAGTTTTTTCTGGATCAGCGTGATGATCACGCGAATGATCACATCCGCGTCGTATCGTTTCAGGAAAAAGAAGTCCCGGCTCTTATTATTGGGGATCACCTGCTCCCCCCGGTTGATCTTGTGGGCATTCACCACAATATCGCTCTCGCTGGCCTGACGGAAGATTTTTTTCAGTTCCACCACCGGAAACTGTCCCGAGCGGATGATGTCCCGAAGCACATTCCCCGGCCCTACGCTGGGGAGCTGGTTTTCATCTCCCACCAGAATCAGCCTGGTCCCGGCGGTCACCGCCAGAAGCAGAGAGTGCATCAAATGGATATCCACCATGGACATCTCGTCGATGATGATCACGTCCGCCTCCAGAGGATTCTGGGCATTGCGCTCAAAGTGCACCGCCTGGCTCTCCCGGTCGTCCTCGGGCATTCCGGTCAGCTCCAGCAGTCTGTGGATGGTCTGGGCCTCATATCCGGTGGCCTCGGTCATCCGTTTGGCAGCCCGGCCTGTAGGCGCGGCCAGGCGGAGCTCCGCATCCTCCCCCTGAAAAAAACGGATGATCGCATTTATGGTGGTGGTCTTTCCTGTTCCCGGTCCTCCCGTCAAAATAAAAACTCCGTGATTCACCGCCTCCATCACCGCTTTTTTCTGCATCTCGTCCAAAGTGATCTTCGTCTCCCGCTCCATGCGGAGGATCCTCTGCTCCACCAGCCGCGGATCCTCTGAGCACTGTATATTCAGCTCCCGCAGCATTCTTGCCGTATTCAGCTCCAGGTAATAATACTGGCTGGGATAAACCATCATCTGATCTCCCAGGGCTTTCATCACGATCTTTCTCTCGATGGCCATATCCATGAGATGCTTATCCATATAGGAGGAATCCACTCCAAGGAGAAGGGAAGCCCTGTCAAAGAGCTGCTCCCTGGGGAGACAGGTATGTCCCTCGCCGCAGGCCTGAAGAAGGGCGTAGAGCATTCCGCTGCGGATCCGGTAATCCGAATCCGGATGAATTCCGATCTTGGCCGCGATCTCATCCGCAATCTTAAAGCCCACGCCTGCGATATCCTCCGCCAGCCGGTATGGATTTTCCTGAAGGACCGTATAGACGGAATCCTTATATTTCTGATAGATCTTCGCGCCCAGATTCAGAGAAATCCCATATTTCTGGAGGAACATCATGGCTTTCCGCATATCTGCCTTCTCCGCCACCTGAGCCGCAATCTCCCGGGCTTTCTTTTCGCTGATTCCTTTTACCTCCGCCAGCCGTTCCGGTTCCTCCTCCACGATCCGCAGAGTATCTTTTCCGAACCGGCGCACGATTCGGGCGGCCAGGGCGGCGCCTACGCCCTTAATGGCCCCGGAGCCCAGATAGCGCTCCATGGCAAGGCTGTCCTCCGGCATGATCTCCACGAAGGAACGTATCTGAAACTGCTGCCCGTAAACAGGGTGATGGGTATAGCTTCCCTGCGCCTCGATGGCAGCTCCCAGGGACACCGCAGGGAAAGTACCCACGCAGGTCAGCTCCTCCTCCCCGCTGCTTTTCAGCACAAGGACCGTATAGCCATTGTCTTCGTTGCGGAAGATCACATGGTCAATATAGCCGGTGACGGACCTGGTTCCATTCTTGTCCGCAGTCCCGGCTCCGGCCGGTTTCTCAGTTCGGACTCCGGTTCCGGCCGGTTTCTCAGTTCGAGCTCCGGCTCCGGTCGGTTCCGCAGTCCCGGCTCCGGTTCCGGCCGGTTTCTCAGTTCGAGCTCCGGCTCCGGTCGGTTCCGCAGTCCCGGCTCCGGTTCCGATCCGTTTTTTCGGAATGTTCCCGTACGGCTGCACCGGCCGGCGGCCTCTGTTGTTTTCCGTACCGTATTTTCTGTCGCTCATAGCTTCCTCCAGTTTTTTGCTCTGCACCTTTTTCCGCGGCAGGGATTCGTCCTCCCGGTTTTCCGGCGGCGCTCTCCAAAAAAAGAGCCGGCGCAAAATACGGCCAAAACACAAAACAAACCGGGAAATGATCCTTCCGCGGCAGCTTGCGCAGCCATATATTCTGCGGCAGCCCGCACTGTGTCAATTATCCATTCGTTCTATCACATCCGCATATTTGCCGGTTCCGATCACCACCACATTCATGGCATCCTGAACGGTCATGGCGTGCACCCCGGTCTTCTGCTCGATCAGGGTATCCATCCCGTGAAGCAGCGCTCCTCCTCCGGTGAGAATGATGCCCCGGTCCACGATATCCGCCGCCAGCTCCGGCGGCGTTTTTTCCAGAATGCTGTGCACGGTCTCTACGATCTGTCCTGTGGCGTCCTTAAGAGCCGCCCGCATCTCCCCGGATGTGAGCGTGGCGACCCTCGGGAGACCCGTGATCACGTTCCGGCCTTTCACCTCCATGGTTCTGGGAGTAGCCTCCTCCACCGCAGTCCCTATTTCCATTTTAATCTTCTCCGCAGTATCCTCCCCGATAAAAAGGCTGTGATTCCTGCGCACATAACTCATAATCGCCTGGTTGAACACATCCCCCGCAACTTTAATGGAACTGGATACCACCACACCCGCCATGGAGATGACCGCCGCCTCCGTAGTGCCGCCTCCGATGTCCACAATGAGGTTCCCGAAGGGCTTAGTGACGTCGATCCCGGCGCCGATAGCGGCAGCCACCGGCTCCTCCACCAGATGCACGCTCCTGGCCCCCGCCTGATAGGTGGCCTCCTCCACCGCCTTCCGCTCGATCTCCGTAGTGCCGCTGGGCACGCAGATACTGATGCGGGGCTTGCGGAAGGCCCGCCGCCCCAGCGCTCTGGCGATAAAATATTTCAGCATTTTTTCCATTACAATATAATCCACGATCACGCCCTGGCGGATGGGACGGATCACTTCCATATTCGACGTGAGACGTCCGGCCATCTGACGGGCCTCCTCCCCGATGGCACGGATCCTCTCCGTATTTTTATCATAAACCACCACCGACGGCTCCTTCAGCACCATCCCCCTGGCAGTGGAATACACCAGACTGTTCCTGGTCCCCAGGTCAATTCCGATATCACTTGCCGGCATAGAACTCCCCTTTCTTCTGCCTGTTCCTGCAGAGCGCCCTCCTCCGGCGCTTTGGTTTCTATTATATACTACTGCCGCAATTTTGCAACGATTGATTTTAACAGCCCCTGAATGTCAAAAAAGCAGATAGTGTGTACCTTTTCACACACTATCTGCTTTCCTTCCCTGTTATCATTCCCCCGCAGACCGTTTTCTCCGAATACAGCCTGTCATTTCGGGGAAGCATCCTTCAGATACTTCGCCACATACTGTCCCGTGTAGGAGGCAGGATTCGCTGCCACCTCCTCGGGAGTGCCCGTGGCGATCACCGTGCCGCCCTGGTCTCCTCCCTCGGGGCCAAGGTCGATGATGTAGTCCGCCGTCTTGATCACATCCAGATTATGCTCGATCACCACCACCGTGTTTCCTCCCTCCGTCAGCCTGCGGAGAATGTCGATCAGCTTGTGCACATCCGCGAAATGCAGGCCCGTGGTGGGCTCATCCAGAATATAAATGGTCTTCCCCGTACTGCGCCTGCTCAGCTCCGTCGCCAGCTTGATCCTCTGAGCCTCGCCGCCGGAAAGCTCTGTGGAGGGCTGACCCAGACGGATATAGGAAAGGCCCACATCGTAGAGAGTCTCAATCTTCCGCCGGATGGAGGGAATGTTCTCAAAAAAGCTCAGAGCCTCCTCCACCGTCATATTCAGCACGTCATAGATATTTTTGTCCTTATATTTCACCTCCAGGGTCTCCCGGTTATACCGTTTGCCCTTGCAGACCTCGCAGGGGACGTACACGTCCGACAGGAAATGCATTTCAATCTTGATGATCCCGTCTCCGCTGCAGGCTTCGCACCGGCCGCCCTTCACATTAAAACTGAAACGGCCTTTTTTGTACCCTCTGGCCTTGGCGTCCGCCGTCGTGGCAAACAGATCCCGGATCTGGTCAAAAACCCCTGTATAGGTAGCGGGATTGGACCTGGGAGTCCGCCCGATGGGAGACTGATCGATATTGATCACCTTGTCCAGCTGCCGGATTCCTCCGATGTCCACATGCTTTCCGGGGATGACCCTGGCGCGGTTCAGATCCCTGGCAAGGCGCTTGTACAGCACCTCATTGATCAGGGAGCTTTTTCCGGAACCGGAAACGCCGGTAATACAGGTCATGATCCCAAGCGGAATATCCACGTCGATATTTTTCAGGTTATGTTCCGCCGCTCCCCGGATCTTCAGCAGACCGGTGGGCTTCCGCCGGACGTCGGGAACGGGAATTTTGATCTTTCCGCTTAAGTATGCCCCTGTGACGGAACGCTCATTATTGATGAGATCCTGCACTGTCCCGATCTCCACCAGCTCGCCGCCGTGCTCCCCGGCGCCCGGACCGATATCCACCACACAGTCCGCCGCACGCATGGTATCTTCATCGTGCTCCACCACGATCAGGCTGTTGCCCAGATCCCGCAGCCGCATCAGAGCGCTCAGCAGCTTGTCGTTATCTCTCTGGTGAAGGCCGATGCTGGGCTCATCCAGAATATAGGCCACCCCCACCAGACCGGAGCCGATCTGGGTCGCCAGACGGATTCTCTGGGCCTCGCCGCCGGAAAGGGTGGCGGTGCCTCTTCCCAGAGACAGGTAATCCAGTCCCACCTCGGACAGAAATCCAACCCTTGCGCGGATTTCCTTTAAAATCTGATTTCCGATCAGCAGCTGCTGGGGAGTGAGATCAGGGGCTTCCATAAACTTTTTCAGTTCCTCGATGGAAAGCATGGTGATCTCGTGAATATTTTTTCCGCTGACGGTCACCGCCAGGGACTCCTTTTTCAGACGCTGGCCTTTGCATTCCCGGCAGGGAGTGATGCGCATGAAAGTTTCGTACTCCTGCTTCATGGTCTCCGAGGCCGTTTCCTTATATCTCTGCTCCACATTACGGATCAGCCCGGGGAACGCCACATCGTAGATGCCCTCTCCCCGCTGGCCTTTGTAGTAAACCTTTACGGACCTTCCCCCTGTACCGTGGATCAGAATGTTCTGGATATCCGGAGGATAATCCTGGAAAGGGGTGCTCAGATCAAAGTGATATTCCTTCGCCAGAGCATCCAGAATGGCTCTGGTGAAGCTGCCCTTGTCCGTACAGGACTGCCATCCCATCACCGTGATGGCGCCCTCCAGAATGCTCAGAGATTTATCGGGGATCATCAGATCCTCGTCAAATTCCATCTTATAGCCCAGACCCAGACACTCCGGGCATGCCCCGAAGGGATTATTGAAGGAAAAGCTGCGGGGCTCGATCTCGGGAATACTGATCTCGCAGTCCGGACAGGCAAAGCTCTGGCTGAAGGTCTGAACCTTTCCGTCCATGGTGTCCACCATGAGAAGGCCGTCCGCCAGATCCAGCACCGTCTCAATGGAATCCGCAAGGCGCTTCTCGATTCCCTGCTTTACCACCAGACGGTCCACCACGATCTCAATATTGTGTTTGATATTCTTCTCCAGAGAAATCTGCTCCGAGAGCTCATAAACATTTCCGTCGATCTGCACCCGGACAAAGCCGTTCTTTTTCGCCTGCTCCAGGAGTTTGGCATGGGTACCCTTGCGGCCCCGGACCACGGGGGCCAGAAGCTGAATCCTGGTGCGCTCCGGAAGGGCCATGATGGTGTCCACCATCTGATCTACCGTCTGCCGGCGGATCTCCTTGCCGCATTTCGGGCAGTGGGGAATGCCGATCCTGGCGTAGAGCAGACGGAAATAATCATAGATTTCCGTCACCGTGCCCACCGTGGATCTGGGATTCCGGTTCGTGGACTTCTGGTCGATGGAGATGGCCGGGGGAAGCCCTTCGATCAGATCCACATCCGGCTTTTCCATCTGTCCCAGGAACTGTCTCGCGTAGGAGGACAGAGATTCCATGTACCGCCTCTGTCCCTCGGCATAAATCGTGTCGAAGGCGAGAGAGGATTTTCCCGATCCGCTCACTCCCGTGAGCACCACGAACTGATCTCTGGGAATGTCCACGCTGAGATTTTTCAGATTGTTCACTTTTGCTCCCCGGATTCGGATAAACTGCTTTTTACTGGTATTTGATGACATAACAATGCCTCCGGTGTTTTTTATAAATCGGGATAGAATCCCATGCTTCACAC
>CANQUG010000056.1 GCA_947626985.1 uncultured Lachnospiraceae bacterium
GCAGGATGCAATTTGTGATACCTGGGAAGTACTGGCAGATGTGGTCTGTCCCCAGGGACATGCAAAGCTGAAGAAGAATGCCGGAAATGAATATACCGAAACAGGAAAAGCAAAATGTGAGTGGGCGGACCGGATAGGAAAACATTTACGTTTGTATGAAAATAATTCCCCGAGTTTTCAGTATTTTATAGGAGAATTAGAGAAAAGGATAACGGTATAAATAAACAGTACGACGAGGTTGAATTTCAAATTTCAGATCCTGTTTTATCTTGCAGTGTATTTCGCAAGATGATACAATAGTATCGTTTATCAGCAGGAAATGAAAAGAACGGAGGAGTGTTTCATGAACAGGGAGAGCTTTCGAAGGGGCCTGAAGGACGGGGTGCCCATCGGGCTGGGATATTTTGCCGTATCCATTGCCTTTGGCATGATGGCGGTTTCGGGGGGACTGACGGTGTGGCAGGCGATGCTGATCTCCCTGACAAATCTGACTTCCGCAGGACAGTTCGCCGGACTGGGAATCATCGTCGGGGGAGGAACGTACTGGGAGATCGCTCTGACGCAGCTGGTGATCAATCTCCGGTATTTTCTCATGTCCTTCTCTCTTTCTCAGAAGCTGGTGAGGGACGTGCCCTGGGTGCACCGGTATTTCGTGGCCTTCGGAGTGACGGATGAGATTTTCGGGGTCAGCGCCGGGCAGGAGGGCCGGGTGAGCCCCTGGTATAATTACGGAGCCATGTGCGTGGCGATCCCGGGCTGGACGCTGGGAACGCTTGTGGGAGCGGTTTCCGGGGGAATTCTCCCTGATTTTATCATGAGCGCCCTGGGTGTGGCCATTTACGGAATGTTCCTGGCAGTGGTGATTCCCCCTGCAAAAAAGAACCGGGCGGTTTTAGGCGTGGTGGTCTGCGCCATGGCCGTGAGCGCTCTCTTTGCCTGGGTGCCTGCGCTGAAGCATGTGTCCTCGGGTTTTGTGATTATTATTACCACGGTGCTGGTGGCGGGGGCGGCGTCCCTGATCTGGCCGGTGGAGGAGAAGGAGGACGATTATGAGAGGTAATGTCTATATTTACATAGCCGTGATGGCGCTGGTTACCTATTTGATCCGAATGATACCGCTGGTGGCCTGGAAAAAGGAGATCAAAAGCCCTTTTATCAAATCGTTTTTGTACTATGTGCCCTATGCCTGTCTGGCGGGCATGACGTTTCCGGCCATTCTCACCTCCACCTCCAGCGTGGTTTCCGGAGCCGTAGGGTTCGGAGCGGCGCTGATAGCCGCATATAAAGAAAAAAGCCTGGTGACGGTAGCGCTGGTGGCCTGCGCGGCTGTGTTCCTGGCGGAGCGATTTATTTGAGCACGGGGCAGGCGCAGCGTCATCTGCCGGGAGATTCGTCGGACGAGAGGGAAAATCCGCCGGGAGATCCGTCGAACGAGAGGGGAAAATCCGTTGGGAGATCCGTCGGGTGAGAGAGAAAATCTGTCGGGGGATTCGTCGGACGAGAGGGGAAATTCACCGGATGAGACGGGACGTATGCGCCTGGCTTTTCAGCTGCAAAAAAGGGGCTGTGGGATAATTGCGCGACAGCACAATATATGGAGAAAGCTTCTCTCTATATTGTGACTTGTCAGCAGTTATCTCACAGCCCCTTCGTTATTTTATAAACTCCGGACAATGCGCCGATACAGGTTCTGCTGTCCCGTCAGTGATACCCGTCCCCTCACTGATACCGCGCCATGTACCGGTCTACCGCTCTGCGGATCCTGTCCAGAGGATTCAGCAGATGACTCACGGACAGATCATGATTCAGGGTATCGATGATCAGCGCGATATATTTGCTCATATCGCAGGAGATGTAATATTCCCTGCTCAGCAGCTCCGGCGACTGATACACCAGATTCGTGGTCAGCAGCTTGTCGAAGACGCCGTTCTTATGGGCGTCGTCAAATTTCTCCAGCCCGTCCGTAAACAGGCCGAAGGTAGAGCAGATATAGATTCTTCCGGCGCCCCGCTTTTTCAGAAGAGAAGCGATCTCAAGCACCGTATCCCCGGAGGAGATCATATCGTCGATGAGGATCATATCCTTCCCTTCCAGCTTCGGACCCAGGAATTCATAAGCCGCGAGAGGATGACGCCCGTTCACCACCCTGGAGTAGTCCAGGCGCTTGTAGTACATCCCCATATCCACGTTCAGGATATTCGCCAGATAGATGGCGCGCCCCATACTGCCCTCGTCGGGGCTGATGATCATAAAGTGTTCATTGTCGATGTGAAGTCCGTCCTCGTGGTTCAGAAGGGCTTTCATGAACTGGTAGGCGGGCTGCACGCTTTCGAACCCGTGAAGGGGCGTGGCGTTCTGGACGCGGGTGTCGTGAGCGTCGAAGGTGATGATGTTTTCCACCCCCATGTCCGTCAGCTCCTGAAGGGCCGTGGCGCAGTCCAGGGATTCTCTGCCGATCCGCTTGCTCTGGCGGCTCTCGTAGAGATAGGGCATGATCACGTTCAGTCTGCGGGCCTTGCCTCCGACGGCGCCGATGACTCTCTTCAGATCCTGAAAATGATCGTCCGGGGACATGAGATTGGTGTAGGGACCCATGCGGTAGGTCAGGCTGTAGTTGCATATGTCCAGCATAATATAAATATCGTCTCCCCGGACGGATTCCGTCACCACGCATTTTCCCTCGCCGGAACCGAACCGGGGGGTCTGCACTTTGATCATATAGGAATCTCTCCGATATCCTTCGAAGGCGAAGGAATCCAGATGGTTATGCTCCCGTTCCCTGCGCCATTTTACCAGCCAGTCGTCCACCTTTCTGCCCAGCTCCTGGCAGCTTTCCAGAGAAATAAGCCCAAGTCTTCCCACGGGAAGAGTAGCCAAATCTTTCGTACTTAACTGTGCCATTCCATTTTCCTCCTTATCGCGTACGGCGTCTGCGTTCCCGGTATCCCGCGGGGATATGCTTCGGATCCTTCCCGCGGTCCTTCTCTATCTTTCCCCTGAAAGTATTTTCCGTATGCGGATATCCTCGCCTGTGAGCTTTACCATCTGGTAATTGCTGGCAATCCGGGAAAAGGTTCTTTCGGAGTAGGTGTCCGAAAAATCCTTCAGACTCAGGTTCGTAGAGATGATCGTGGATTTTTGGCGCATAATGCGCTCATTGATGCATAAAAACAGCTGCGAGGACACAAAACTGTTGGTAAGCTCCGTTCCCAGATCATCGATGATGAGAAGATCGCAGTCCCAGACGGGATCTTCCCCGGCGGGCTCCCGCGCTTTTTGGGAAAAGGCGGTGCGTGCCAGCAGGTCAAAGAGATCGAAGGCCGAAAAATAAATCACGCAGTGGGCGGAATCCAGGAGCTCCTGTGCGATGCAGTGGGAGAGAAAGGTCTTCCCCACGCCTGTGTTCCCGTAGAGGAACAGGTTCTGGAACAGGACGTCGAAATTCCGGACAAAGCTTCTGGCTGTCTGGTGAGCTTTCTCCGCCATTTCCCGGGCGGACATTCCTGTGGCCTCGTCCTTTATTTTATCAGAATAGCAGTCAAAAGAAAAGTGTTCAAAGTTCTCTTTTTCCAGAATTTCCCTGAGATTGGACTGGGTGTAGAGGAGCTCGATCTCCGCCTTTTTAAAACAGGCGCATTTCTGACTGCCGATATAGCCCGTGTCCCGGCAGAGAGGACAGGTGCAGGGCTCCTCCAGGTAGTCTTCCGGGAAACCGGCGGAGAGCAGGAGCTCCCGGCGCTCCCGGGAAAGCTTTTCCACAGCGGCCTTCAGATCCTCCGTCGTGCGGGAGAGCCCTCCCAGAAGGGCGCGGGCTTTCTCCGCGCTCAGGGAGGCCACCTCCTCATCGATCCGGGAGAGACGGGGCAGCCGTCCATAGGCCTCCCTGCGGCGGAGCTCCAGCTTCCGGCGGTTGTCCGCCTGTCTGCGGCTGTATTCCCGCATAATGGTATCGTATTGAGAATTGGTAAGAGGCATGGGAGATCTCCTTATGACTGATTGAGCAGCTGCTTTTCGTACTCTTCAAAATTATAGGTTCTCTGCTGGAAATTATTGAAGCGGTTGGCGGCGGGAGGGGAGGGCTGCCGGTTCACGGTCTTCTCCAGCTTCCGTTTTTTGTGCTCCGCGTCCAGGACGCGCACATCGTTCAGGGAGCGCACGTTTTTTTTCTTCCAGCCGGTAAGGATTTTGTCCGCGTACTGGAAGCTGGGCTGACCGGTCTGCAGCACCGTGCGGCTGACGGCTTCCAGAATGATGTCCATGGTGAATTCGTAATCCCGGAGCCAGGTGTCCATAAGGGAGATCTCCGTCTCCACAGGGCTGCGCCCGGTGATTCCGAAGGCTTTCAGGATGGTGTAATAGTCCTTGTGGTAGCGGGAGGAGGATTCCTTGGCCATCTCCACGGTGGTGATCCCATCCTGGGCCCAGGAGAGGGCTACGGTTTCGATGTAGCGCATGCTCCTGTGATTGCGGCTGACGCAGTATTCGATCAGATATTCGATGAGGTCGGCGCTGAGCTTCAGCTCATCGTAGAAGAACAGGATCTTCTGTACCTCCGTGGAAGAAAGGGTTTTTCCCAGGTACTGTTCCGCGATATAGAGGAGCTGCACGATCTCTTCGTTCTGCTTCAGCTCCTGTACCCGGCCGGGGGTGAGGGCTCTGCCGGAGCTGGCTGAAGGATTCCGGCCTTCCGGGACGGCTTCTGCTCCGGTTCCGTTTTCGTCCTTCGCGGGGGACGGCCCCGGGGTTCCTTCCGCGGGAGTAACCACGGCGCGCAGTCCGGAGGATTCCGGACTGTTCGGGGATTCCTTTTCTTTTTCGTTTTCGGGCGGTTCGGGGGCGAGCAGGGTAATGCCCCGGAGCTCCTGCTCCCCGGAGTATTCCATGGAGAGGAGTCCGCATTTGCTCCAGTATTTCAGCGCCCGGAGAATATCCCGTTCCGTACACAGGAGCCGGTCCGCCATCTCTTCCAGGGTAAAAGAAACCGGGGCGCTGGAGAGGGTGCGCAGCAGGTAGATATACACTTTTACAAACTCTCCATTGGCCTCCGGCATATAAACATCGATAAAGATATTGGATAACACTGTGACCTCCGGCTGGGAGGGCTTCCTAAGGGTGATGGCGCTCATGGGAACATCTCTCTTTCTGACTGAAACGGGTTTTTCCGGTGTTTTCCGGCGGAACACAGGGCGTTTTACGTCGGGTCACCGGACAGGCTAACGAGATTATAGCACAATCCTCCTCAAATGAGAATAGTCGATTTTCCGGAGGCTTTTTTCGAAGTTTCTGTGGACGGGTGTGGATAATGTGGATAAATACGGAGAAGAATATTATGGGAAACCCGCGCCGGGGCGAATTGTGCAGGCAGCAGGGGAATCCTGCCGAATCCTGCCGTCGAATTATGTCAAGGAGCTCCGGCGGAAAGAAATCCACATACCGGGTAAACATAAAATGTGTATAACCCTGTGGATAATGTGGATAACCTGCCCGAATCCGGAGAAATCAAGGGGGTCCGCCGGTGCATAAGTTTTTAAAAAATTCCCCCGGCGCAGGCGCCGGGGGAGAGAGGAAAAACTGTTTCAGATAAACCGGGTGAGGGAACGGCGGACGTCCTATTCCCCCAGAAGATGTTCGCCCACCTTTACGATATCTCCGGCGCCCATGGTGATAAGCAGATCACCCTGACTGCAGTTTTCCAGAAGGAAGGTCTCAATCTCGTCAAAGGTGGAAAAATATTCGCAAGGGGTTCCCAGCTCCAGAATCTCTTTCTGAAGATCCTCCGACGTGATCCCGATGGTATTCACCTCCCTCGCGGCGTAGATGTCCGCCAGGACCACATGGTCCGCCAGAGTGAGCGCCCGGGCAAAATCTTTCAGGAGCGCGCTGGTTCTGGTGTAGGTGTGGGGCTGAAACGCGCACCAGATGGATCTGTGGGGATATTTTTCTGCGGCTGTGAGGGTGGCCTCGATTTCTGTGGGATGATGGGCGTAATCGTCGATGACGGTCACTCCGCCCACCTCTCCTTTATACTGGAACCGGCGCTCGGTTCCGGTAAACCGGGAAAAGCCTTCGTCGATGGCGGCGTCCGGGACGTTCAGGAGGCGGGCCGCGGCGATGGCGGCCAGCGCGTTGGACACATTGTGGACGCCGGGCACGCGCAGGCGGAAGCTTCCGGCGGGAACGCCCTTTTCCATTACGGTGAAGGAGGCGCAGCCGTGATCATCGTAGGCGATATCGGAAGCCGTATAATCCGCGGGATGCTCCAGACCGTAAGTGATCACCCGGCAGGGCAGCCCCTCTGTCACGGTTTCGTATTCGGGAGTGTCCGCATTGATCACCAGGGCTCCCTCCGGGGGAAGAAGCTCGGCGAAGGAGCGGAAGGAGCGGCGGATGTGATGGATATCCTTGAAATAGTCCAGATGATCCGCGTCCATATTGAGAATGATGCTGATCTTCGGGAAAAAGCTTAAAAAGCTGTCCGTGTATTCGCAGGCTTCCGTGACGAAGGTTCCGGATTTTCCCACCCGGATGTTGCCGTGAATGGCGGGAAGGATTCCTCCCACGCTGATGGTGGGGTCGCAGTCACCTGCCAGCAGAATGTGGGAGAGCATGGATGTGGTGGTGGTTTTTCCGTGGGTTCCCGAAACAGCGATGGGAGTATCGTAATTCCGCATGATCTGTCCCAGAAGCTGTGCGCGGGTGAGCATGGGAAGTCCCAGGGACACCGCCCGGGCAAATTCCGGGTTATCCGGATGGATGGCGGCGGTGTAGACTACCAGCTGGACGGAGGAGTCGATGTTGGAGGCCCGCTGTCCGTAGAGGACGACGGCTCCCCTGGCTTCCAGAGCCCTGGTGAGAGCGCTCTCCCGGGCGTCGGAGCCGGAGACGGTGAAACCCTCCTCCAGCAGAACCTCAGCCAGCCCGCTCATGCTGATTCCGCCGATTCCGATGAAGTGAATATGCAGCGGCTTCTGAAAATCTATTTGATACATAGCTGTTCTCCTTGTATTATTTATGGTAATTTTGCTTTTTTATTATAAACCTGTCGGGAGAAATTGAAAAGATTTATTTTTATCAGTTCATTTTTTGAATGAAATCATGTAAAATAGAGAAAGCTAGAAATTACCGCTTCTGGAAAAAAATAGGACAAGTCCCTTTCTGTCCCCGGCGGCGGGAGCTTCTGCGGAATTGATAATATCGTTATTGTTTGAAAAATATATCGAAAAGCGATAAAACTCAATAAAAATTGCACAAAATAATTGTAAAAAATGTTCACGTATCTGGTAAAGTATGTTATAATGATAAAATCAAACACACAAGAGGTGATTGTATGATAAAGAAAGAAATGATTGCCATGCTCCTGGCCGGCGGTCAGGGCAGCAGACTGGGCGTTCTTACGGAAAAAGTGGCCAAGCCGGCAGTCTCTTTCGGCGGGAAATACCGGATCATTGATTTCCCATTAAGTAACTGCATTAATTCGGGCATCGATACAGTGGGAGTCCTGACGCAATATCAGCCGCTGCGTCTCAACACTCATATCGGAATAGGAATTCCCTGGGATCTTGACAGGAATGAAGGCGGGGTGACGGTACTGCCCCCATATGAGAAGAGCACCAACAGCGAATGGTACACAGGAACTGCCAATGCAATCTATCAGAATCTGGATTATATGGAGCAGTACCATCCAGACTACGTTCTGATCTTGTCGGGTGATCATATTTATAAGATGGATTACGAGGTGATGCTGGACTATCATAAGGCGAATAAGGCGGATGTGACCATCGCCTGCATGCCGGTTCCCATGGAGGAGGCGCGCAGGTTCGGAATCATGGTAACGGACGAGACAAGCAGGATTACGGAGTTTGAGGAAAAACCCGAACATCCCAGCAGCAATCTCGCATCCATGGGAATTTATATCTTTAGCTGGCCGGTTCTGAAGGAAGCCCTGATCGCTTTGAAGGATCAGAACGGCTGTGATTTTGGCAAGCATATCCTTCCGTACTGTAAGGAGAGAGGACAGAGACTGTTTGCGTATGAGTACAACGGCTACTGGAAGGATGTGGGGACACTGGGATCCTATTGGGAGGCCAATATGGAGCTCATCGACATCATTCCGGAATTTAATCTTTATGAGGAATTCTGGAAGATCTACACCAAGGGCGATATTATTCCGCCTCAGTATATTTCCTCCGACGCTGTGGTAGAGCGCTGCCTCATCGGAGAAGGAGCTGAGATTTACGGGGAGGTATATGATTCCGTCATCGGTCCCAATGTGGTGATCGGCAGGGGCAGCATCGTGCGGGGCTCCATCGTTATGAGAAATTCCACTGTCGGGGAAGGGACTGTCATGGAAAAAGCCATCGTTGCAGAGGACGTGGTGATTGGCAGAGACGTGGTCCTCGGCTTTGGGGAGGAAGTTCCCAATGTGCAGAAACCGTCCGTGTATGCCTTCGGCATTGCGACGGTAGGGGAGAGAAGCGTGATTCCGGATCATGTGAGGATCGGGAAGAATACAGCCATCTCCGGTATTACCACACCTGAGGATTATCCGGGAGGTGTGCTGGCCGGCGGTCAGGTGATTGCAAAGGACGGTGGTAACCCATGAGAGCGATAGGAATCATCCTTGCAGGCGGCAATAATAACCGCATGAGAGAGTTGTCAAACAGGCGTGCCATTGCAGCGATGCCGGTGGCCGGAAGTTATCGGAGCATCGATTTTGCTCTCAGCAATATGGCCAATTCCCATATTCAGAGAGTGGCCGTGCTTACTCAGTACAATGCCCGTTCCCTGAACGAGCATCTGAGTTCCTCGAAATGGTGGGATTTCGGCAGGAAACAGGGGGGACTTTACGTTTTCACTCCTACCATTACCAAGGAGAACAGCCTGTGGTATCAGGGCACGGCGGATGCCATTTATCAGAATCTTGATTTTTTGAAAAACAGTCATGAGCCCTATGTGGTAATTGCTTCGGGTGATGGCATCTACAAGTTGGACTACAATAAAGTACTGGAGCATCACATTGCCAAGCGCGCCGACGTGACGGTAGTGTGTACCACCTGCAGAGATCAGAGCGAAGTGGAGCGGTTCGGCGTGATCCGCATGAATGAGGACGGCCGCATCGAGGAATTTGAGGAGAAGCCCATGGTTTCCGCCTACAATACCATCTCCACCGGCGTGTATGTGATCCGCAGGAGACAGTTGATCGAGCTGCTTGAAAAGACAGCCCAGGATGGACGAAATGATTTTGTCAAAGATATTCTGATTCGTTATAAAAATTTAAAAAGAATTTACGGATACATGATCGATACCTACTGGAGCAATATTTCCACTGCGGAGGCCTACTACCGGACCAACATGGCGTTTCTGGAGCCGGAGATCCGCAACTATTTCTTCAAGCAGGAGCCTTCCATTAAGACGAAGATCGACGATCTTCCCCCGGCCAAGTACAATCCCGGCTCGGTGGTGAAAAACAGCCTGATTTCCAGCGGCTGCATCATTAACGGAAGGGTGGAAAATTCGGTTCTCTTTAAGGACGTCTTCGTGGGTAACGGTTGTGTTGTCAAAAACTCGGTGATCCTCAATAATGTGTACCTGGGTGATCATACACATATTGAGAACTGCGTAGTGGAAAGCAGGGATACCATCAGAGCCAATTCTTATTACTGCGGCGAGGGTGAAGTAAAGATCGTCGTGGAAAAAAATGAACGATACGTATTAAATTAAATAAATGATCCGGCTGCGACCGGCGGATCAGTTAATTCTTTATTATGCAGAATACGTATGCAGGAAAGGGGAAGCGAAGATGAATATTACAGATGTACGTGTGAGGAAGGTTGCCAAAGAAGGGAAAATGAAGGCGGTAGTCTCCATTACCATCGATGACGAATTCGTTGTGCATGACATTAAAGTGATTGAGGGCGAAAAAGGTCTGTTCATCGCAATGCCCAGCCGCAAAGCAACGGACGGCGAGTACCGCGATATCGCTCATCCAATCAATTCGACTACCAGGGATAGAATTCAGAGCATCATTTTGGACAGGTATCAGGAGGTTATGTCGGAGGACCCCGATGCGGCTGCTGCAGAATAAGGAAAACAGGTACAAAAAAACAGGGCGGTGTCTCCTTTAGGAGGCGCCGCTTTTTCAATGGAGAAAGAAAAGTCCCGACGGCGTCAGGCGGGATAAGCATCGAATTTTATGGAATATATTACATAATTATTACAAAATGTAAAAGAAATATTGATTTTCGTAAAAAATGTGTTATACTATACCTGTAAAATCAGGTATGAGGTATAATCACATGAGAATGAAAAAATTGCCGGCTCTGCTGCTGATGAGCGTTCTGGTGCTCTCCGGAAACGTCAGCGCTCTGGCGGGAACAGAGGACGACATTGCTTATATGCAGGAGGAAAAAAGGGCGGCCGAGGCCGGCCTGGCCCAGGTTCAGTCAGAGATCAGCGGTCTGGAGGCCCGGAGGCAGGAGCTGGAATCTTATCTTTATGAGCTGAATGCTCAGTATGAGGAGCTGACGGAATGCGTGGCGCAGCTGGGTGAGGAAGCCGCCGATAAGGAGGAGGAACTGAAGGTTCTGAAAAAGAAGCTGAAAAAAGCCCGGAAACAGGCGAAAGAGCAGCGGGAGTCCATGAAGCTCCGGATCGTATATATGTATGAAAACGGAGGCAGCTCCTGGCTGGAGCTTCTGCTTTCCAGCGAGAACCTGGCGGAGTTTCTCAATCAGGCGGAGAATGTGTCGGAGCTTTCCAGATATGACCGGGACATGCTGAAGAAATATGAGGAGCTCAGCCGGAGCATTCAGGAGCAGGAAGCGGACATGGAGAAGGACGTGGAGGAAGTCAATGCTCTTCTGAAGGAACGGGCGGAGAAGCAGCAGGAGGTGAGGTCTCTGGCGGCCAGTACCAGCGAGGAAATTTCTTCCTACGTATATGAGATCAGCGCCAGTCAGGAGGAGGCAGAGGCTCTGATGGTTCAGGCGGCAAATGCTGAGAATTCCATAGCGGCTCTGATGATACAGGCCGAGGAGGAGAAGGCGGCCAGGGAAGCGGAAGCGGCATCGGAGGAGTACGGCGGGGAAACGGACGCCGGAGATGACTCTGCAGAGGAAAGCTATAGTGAAGATTACGAAGAAGAGTATGAAGAAGATTATGGAGACGACGGCGGGGAAGAAGAGCTTTATACCGGCGGAGACTCAGCCGGTGAGGAGGCTTATGAGGAGTCCGGTGAAGAAAGCGGGAGTTCTTCCTCCGATTCCGGAGAGGGGACGTATCTGGGAACCTTTACTCTCACCGCATACTGCAACTGCGCACAGTGCTGCGGGTCGGCGGGAAATGCCACGGCCAGCGGAACGATGCCGGTGGCCGGAAGAACGGTGGCTATGGGGGGAGTGCCCTTTGGAACACAGCTTCTGATCAACGGGAATGTGTATACGGTAGAGGATCTGGGCACGCCCTATGGGCATGTGGATATTTACTGCGGAAGTCACGAGGAGGCAATGAGCTTCGGAAGGCAGTCCGCGGAGGTGTATCAGCTGAATTAGACGAAAAAGACGAAAAATGGGGGCTGCCGGTGATGATCCGGCAGCCTTTTTCCGCGGATTATCCAGGGATAACGGCAGGAGGGGATTTTATCTATTCCCGGGTATTTGATAAACTGTCTGAAGTTTCCGGAAACACAGGGTTTGGAGGGAATGATGACAACTTCGGTATCATGATGTATTCTGAGCATTCTGATTTCAGATGCGTTATTTCAGATATGTTTCAGGCAGTATTTTTCCAGCAGGCTCAGGATTCCGTACAGGGCCATGGCGATGATGCACAGGATCACGATGGACATCAGTACCCAGGTGAGCTTGAAGGTCTGGCTGCCGTAAATGATCAGATAGCCCAGTCCCCTGCGCGCTCCGATGAATTCCCCGATGATCACGCCCACCAGGCAGAGACCGATATTCACCTTCATGGTGCTGAGGATGAGGGGAACAGAGGAGGGCAGCACGATTTTCAGGAGTTCATCCTTCTTCGTGCCGCCCAGGGTGGTAATGAGCTTTCTTTTTTCCGGGTCCGCTTCCATGAAGCCGGTGTAGAGGTTGATGATGCTTCCGAAGATGGCTACGGACATGCCTGCCACGATGATGGTGCGTACGTTGGCTCCCAGCCATACGATGAGGAGGGGCGCCAGGGCGGATTTCGGAAGGCTGTTGAGCACTACCAGGTAGGGCTCCAGGATTCTGGAAAGTCTGCTGGAAATCCACAGCAGCACCGCGGCGCCCACTCCCAGGACTACCGTAAAGAGAAAGCTTACCAAGGTCTCGATGAGGGTGATGCCGATGTGGGAGAAGAGAGACTGATCCATGCACATCTCCAGGAAGGTCTTTCCGATCTGGCAGGGACTGCTGAAAATAAAGGAGTCGATCCAGCCTGCCCGTGCCGAGATCTCCCAGAGGAACAGAAAGGCGGCAAAGATCAGGACCCGCATGGCGGACACGAACTGCTTGTCACGCCTGTGCTTCTTCAGATATTGTTTCTGGGCGGGGGATATTTCATACATGCTCGTTCAGCTCCTTCCAGATAAGATTGAAATACCGTTTGTAGCCGGGAGCGTTCCGCGACGCCATGGGCGTGCGGTCGGGAAGGTCCAGATCGATGGTAATGAGGCTCCGGACCGTGGCCGGCCTGGAACTGAGCACGATCACGCGGTCGGCCATGCTGATGGCCTCCGAGATGTCATGGGTGACCAGAATGGCCGGTTTCCCCTCTTTTCTCAGAATCGTTCCGATGTCGTCGCTGACGTTCAGCCGGGTCTGATAATCCAGGGCCGAGAATGGTTCATCCAGAAGAAGCAGATCGGGCTTCAGTACCAGGGTGCGGATCAGGGCGGCCCGCTGGCGCATTCCGCCGGAGAGCTGGGACGGCCGGGCGTTCCGGAATTTGTCCAATCCGTAGGTGCGGAGCATTTCATCGATGAGGGCTGTTTTTTCCGGGGTGATTTCCCTGCGGACCTCCAGTCCCAGGAGAACGTTTTTATAAATACTGCGCCATTCCAGAAGATGATCCTTCTGAAGCATGTAGCCGATGCGGGAGGTCTGTGTCTGCACAGGCTTTCCGTCCATGAGGATGGATCCTTCTTCCGGAGTGAGAAGTCCGCAGATTAAGTTCAGAAGCGTGGATTTTCCGCATCCGGAGGGCCCCACGACGGCCAGAAACTCGCCGGGCATCAGGTCAAAGGATATGCGGGAAAGAGCCGCGGTTTCCCCGGACAGGGTGTGGTAGGAGAGAGAAACATCTCTGACTTCCAAAAGTGGTTTCATTGGAATATGCCTCCTTTTTTCTTTAATTTATGATATGCTTTTGCCGGAGGGTATGCTATTATTAAGGGACGGTGCGTTTTATGCGTGTGAAATTCGGATATAAAGTTCCATATGGCCGCAGATTAATGAAAGGGCAATGCGTTTTATGAGCACAAAATTCGGATATGAAATCCTATGCGGCCGCCGGTTGTTAAGGAATAATGTGTTTTTTGTATATGAATTCGGATATAAAGTTCCATATGGCCGCAGATTCTTAAAGAATCATAAATTTCCTGAATATGCTGTGATTGTGTATGGAAGGATTTCCGGAAGACGAAGAGAAATGGGAAACCCTGGGAGGGATGACAATTTGAACAGGAATTATCAGAAAGAACTGGACAGACTGATCGAGAAGGAGCAGAAGGAGGGCAGAACGCCCGCCCTCTTCCTTCATGCCTGCTGCGCCCCCTGCAGCAGCTACGTGCTGGAATATCTGTCGCAGTATTTTGCAATTACCGTATTTTTTTACAATCCCAATATTTTTCCGGCGGAGGAGTATGAGAAGCGGGTGAAAGAGCTCAGGAGGCTGATCGGGGAAATGGAGACCGTCCATCCTGTGAAGCTGGTGGAAGGGGAGTATCATCCGGAGGACTTTTTTGCCATGGCCAGGGGCCTTGAGGATGTGAAGGAGGGCGGCGAAAGGTGCTTCCGGTGCTACCGCATGCGGATGGAGGAGGCCGCCAGGCTGGCCCGTGAGGGCGGGTTTGACTATTTTACCACCACTCTGTCCATCAGTCCTCTGAAAAATGCGGGGAAGATCAATGAGATCGGCGAGAAACTGGCGGAGATTTATGAGGTCAGCCATCTGCCTTCGGATTTCAAGAAAAAAAATGGGTACAAACGGTCGGTGGAGCTGTCTGCGGAGTATGGACTTTACCGGCAGAATTACTGCGGGTGCGTGTTTTCCAGGAGGGGAGCGGACCGTGCAGTCAGGAAGGATCAGACAGAAGATCCCTGAGGGTGGCGAAAAAATCCGGGAAAATGCCGCCCCCGTTAAATTTGAACACAATTATTTCACTTGCCTGCCCGAAATAGAGCATATCAGTTCCGGAGAGTCCTTTTATGTTTTCCGTCTGTAAGTTTATTTCCGGGGACAAAAATCTGTCTTGCTTTACTTCGTGCGGCTCTCCAGCCTGACTTGTTTTTTATGGAAGGAAATCCCGATTTTTAAAAACCTTTTGACCCCTTCCTGCCGCATGGAAGAGAGAGCATCCAGAGGCCGCCTTCCTTTTTGGCGCCTGTGATTCGCCCGTTCCGGCACAGCGCTGTGATACGGCGTTCCGGCAGATTCCACTGCGCAGCGGCGGTTTTGACATCCATATAGCTCATGGATTATACCTCACTTCAAATTGATATCAATATCATAGCAGATGTCAATCTAAATGTTGAGATATATCAGGCGCAATTTGGATGTTTATGTGTTTATCTGAATCGTCCTTTAGCAATAACTGCCCTGCATCGTTAAGTCCTCTATTATGAACTCCAGCAGATTCCTTCTCGCGTCGCAAAAGCTCCTGGATGGCAAGCGGTTCCAATGGTACCGTACTCCGGAGGAAGTGAAAGAAATCTCTTTCCGTCAGGTGGAATGGATTTTGTAGATCATTTCGTTTTCCTCGAACTTTCACGTACGAATGGCTCTTCTCTGTTTCGGATTTAATTCGGCAGATTTCCGCATAAATATATCCACAGGTTCAGCCAGAGCTCGGACACGGGACTGGAGATGAAGCTGCTGGAGAAATACATGTTTATGTTTTATCTGATTTGTTCTTTCACCACAACTGCCCTGCATCGTTTTTTGTAACAGGCAATTCCGTATTTTAAGACGGTCCGAATCTCATCGTCGTAAAATTGATCTGTATAGCATTTCCCGTCAATCTGCCCGAGGGCAGTCTGGCAGTCCCGTTCCATATTCCCGTTTTCGGAATATTTTACTTCAATAATGATTCCCAGCTGTTCTTCCGGAATTTCGGCCACGATATCGCTGTAGCCGTCTCCGCCTTCCCGGTTGGAGCGGACGATCCAGGTTTTCTTAAAGCCAAGAAGACCGAGAAGGATTCCATGGTAAAAATTTTCCTTCCGTTGGTTCTGTACGAAGGTGTCGCGGATGCTGATAGTTTTTCTCAGATATCCGCTGAAGCAGCGTTCCACTTCCGCGGAATTTCCTTCCTGAAGGGCGCTGCAGAAGGCCTGCAGGGATTCCCTGTCCTTTTCCGCATTTTCCTTAAAGAATTCCATGATCTGGGAAGTGAAGATGCTGCGGATCTCCATGTTGGGGATCGTCAGGGCAAGGGTATTGCCGTTCGCCTGTCCGCGGCTTGTCAGATAACCGGTGGTGTAGAGGACGCTCCAGATGTTGTCGATGGAGGCGTACATATCCCGATAGGTGAGTTCCGGACGGATGGTTTTCGTGACGGTTTCTCCGGCGATCAGAGTTTCAATCTCCGCCTGGAGGCTTTTGGTGTCGGCCCGCCGGATAAAATTGCGCACCACATCGTTGCTGCTGGTGTTGATCCAGTAATTCTGCGGCTGAAAATCAGGGGTCGTGGAGAGCTTCTGACAATAGCACACCACATCCCAGGGACAGTAGACGCTGACGGCACCGAACTGGTAGCCGTTGTACCAGCTGCGGATTTTATCATAGTGTTCTCTGAGGTCATAGTATTCCAGCAGTTCCCGGACTTCCTGATCCGTAAATCCGAAAGATTCATCAAATTCCACATCAGAGACAGACAGCACCCGCAGGTTGTTAAGCCCGGTGAAGATGCTCTCTCTGGAGATCCGCATGCATCCGGTCAGAACGGCAAATTTCAACGCAGGATTTGTTTTCAGCGCCTGCTCAAACAGGCTGCGGATGAGCAGCACCATCTGGTCGTAATATCCCTGCTCAAAGGCTTTGGCCAGAGGAACGTCGTATTCATCAATCAGCAGGATTACCGGACTGTCATAGTGGCGGGCGAGCAGTTTGGAAAGAGTTCGGAGACTTCCGTTAAGTGTTGCATCATCCATTTCTTTGTTCAGCTCCCGGTATTCCTGTTTTTCCTCCGGAGTGAGCCGGGGGCTGTCAGACAGGAAACGCAGCCTGTTCGCTTCTTCCGCAATGGTCATCGCAGTGGTTTTGCGGGCCGTCTCGTAGGTGGACGCGCTGATATTTTTAAGCGATATGGATATAATCGGGCAGCGTCCCATATATTGCCGGCAGAGTTCCTGATCTCTGGAGATCATCAGGCCGTCAAAGATGGATGTATCGGTTTCCGGTTCAAAAAAGTACCGCAGCATGCTCATATTCAGGGATTTTCCAAAACGCCTCGGGCGAGTGATCAGATTTACTTTTCCCCATTCGAGGAGCAGTTCCCGGATGAAACCGGTTTTATCCACATAATAAAAATCATTTGTCCGGATTTCTTTAAAATCTTCAATTCCGATTGGAAATCTCTTTTTTCGGATCATGATCGGTCTGCCTTTCCTGTGCCGTTTTTGTGCTGTCTGTTTCAGATGCTCTGTTTAAATAAGAAATAGTTTTTTTGCAGGAATATTTGCCGCCTGTTTTTGGGAGGGTCTGATAAATGATGCAAAATATAGTAGAAGTTTCTTTTTGAAACAGTATAAAACGATTTTGAGAGATACGTCAATATATATAATCATCCGGCGCAATTTCATTTACATTTTTCAGGAAGTATGGTAGACTAACACTCGATATGCAGGGAGAAAGAGAACAGATTTTCGCAGAGTGGCCGGAGGGCCATTTCCTGTATCGGATAAAAATGAATGATCGCTGTGCGGGAGCTCATTTTCCTTCCGATGACCTGTTAATTAAAAAAGAAATGAGAGGACAAGACTATGGCGCAGCTTTGGGGCGGCCGTTTCACGAAAGAGACGGATCAGCTGGTTTACAATTTTAATGCTTCGATCTCTTTTGACCGGAAATTTTACGAGCAGGATATCCGCGGAAGCATGGCCCATGTGAAAATGCTTGCGAAGCAGGGGATTCTTGCGGAGGAGGAGAAGGAGCAGATTCTGAAGGGACTGGAGAGCATTCTGGAGGACGTGCGTTCCGGGAAGCTTCTCATCACTTCGGAGTACGAGGATATTCACAGCTTTGTGGAGGCCAATCTGATTGAGCGCGTGGGGGATGCGGGCAAAAAGCTGCATACGGGCAGAAGCCGCAACGACCAGGTGGCTCTGGACATGAAGCTTTATATAAGAGATGAGATCGATGAGATCGACGGTGTGGTGAAGAATCTTCTGGCAGCGCTCCTGAAGATCATGGAGGAGAACGTGGAGACTTATATGCCGGGCTTCACTCATCTTCAGAAGGCTCAGCCTGTGACGCTGGCTCATCACATGGGGGCTTATTTCGAGATGTTCCGGCGGGATCGGGGGAGACTTCAGGATATCCGGAAGAGAATGAATACCTGTCCTCTGGGGGCGGGAGCTCTGGCGGGGACTACCTATCCTCTGGACCGGGATTATACGGCGCAGCTGCTTGGCTTTGACGAGGCCACCAGAAACAGCATGGATTCCGTTTCAGACCGGGACTATCTGATCGAACTGCTGTCTGCCCTTTCTACGATTATGATGCACCTCAGCAGATTTTCCGAGGAGATCATTCTGTGGAATTCCAATGAGTACCGTTTCGTAGAAATCGACGACGGGTACAGTACCGGAAGCAGCATCATGCCACAGAAGAAAAATCCGGACATTGCGGAGCTGGTCCGGGGAAAGACGGGGCGGGTGTACGGCGCGCTGATGTCCATGCTCACCACGATGAAGGGAATTCCTCTTGCGTACAATAAGGATATGCAGGAGGACAAGGAGCTGACCTTCGACGCCATTGATACGGTGAAAGGGTGTACGGCGCTCTTTACAGGAATGATTTCCACCATGGAATTTCATAAGGAACGTATGGAAAACAGCGCGAAGAACGGGTTTACCAACGCTACGGACGCCGCGGACTATCTGGTAAATCATGGCGTGCCCTTCAGGGACGCCCATTCCATCGTGGGACGTCTGGTGCTTCTGTGCATCGACCGGGGGATTTCCCTGGATGAGCTGCCTCTGGAGGAATACCGGAAGCTGAGTCTCGCCTTCGGGGAAGATATTTACGACGCGATCAGCATGAAGACCTGTGTGGAGAAGCGCATGACTTACGGCGCGCCCGGACCGGAAATGATGAAGGAGATCATCCGGGGGAACCGGGAGTACCTTGAAAGAAACTGATTACAGTGGAACAGAGAAAAAACTGATTTTTATTTTGTTCGTTTTCTGTGTTGTTTGAGCGCATGCGCCGGGAAAGTTTATTTTGCGCTGCGCAGGCAGTGTATAGCAACTGCAAATTCCTGCGCATCCTCCGGAGGGATTACAGCAAACGGAAAATTTATTTTCGTTTGCTGTAAAAAGTGCTTGCAATTTGCGGGGAATTGGTATAGTATGTTCAAGACAAACAAATGTATGCCATAGAAAGACAAAAACGAGGAGATTGATAATTATGAGCGAGAAACTGAGAGTGGGTATTTTGGGAGCGACGGGTATGGTTGGACAGAGATTCATTTCTCTTCTGGAAAATCATCCCTGGTTTGAGGTGGTTACTCTGGCCGCCAGCGCAAGAAGCGCGGGCAAAACCTATGAGGACGCCGTGGGGGGCCGCTGGAAACTGGATACTCCCATGCCCGAGGCAGTAAAGAAGATTGTGGTAATGAACGTAAACGAGGTGGAAAAGGTTGCTTCTACAGTGGACTTCGTGTTCTCCGCGGTGGATATGTCCAAGGACGAGATCAAAGCCATTGAGGAAGCTTACGCGAAGACGGAGACTCCCGTGGTTTCCAATAACAGCGCCCACAGATGGACGCCGGATGTTCCCATGGTGGTGCCGGAGATCAATCCGGAGCATTTTGACGTGATCCAGTTCCAGAAGAAGCGTCTGGGAACCACCAGAGGATTTATCGCCGTGAAGCCCAACTGCTCCATTCAGAGCTATGCGCCGGCCCTCACCGCATGGAAGGAATTCGAGCCCTATGAAGTGGTGGCTACCACCTATCAGGCGATTTCCGGCGCAGGCAAGACCTTTAAGGAGTGGCCGGAGATGGAGCACAATATTATCCCCTACATCGGCGGAGAGGAAGAGAAGAGCGAGAAGGAGCCCCTGAGACTGTGGGGCAAAATTGAGGACGGTGTGATCGTTCCGGCGAAGGAGCCTGTGATCACCTGCCAGTGCATCCGCGTTCCCGTTCTCAACGGCCATACGGCGGCGGCTTTCGTGAAGTTCCGTAAGAAACCCACGAAGGAACAGCTGATCCAGGCCCTGAAGGACTTCAGAGGAGTTCCCCAGGAGCTGAATCTTCCCAGCGCGCCGAAGCAGTTCATCCAGTATCTGGAGGAGGACAATCGTCCCCAGGTTACCGAGGATGTGAACTATGAGAGAGGCATGGGCGTGTCCATCGGACGTCTCCGCGAGGATACGGTTTATGACTTTAAATTCGTAGGTCTGTCTCACAACACCATCAGAGGCGCCGCAGGCGGAGCCGTGCTCTGCGCGGAGACGCTGAAAGCGAAAGGATATATCACAAAGAAATAAAGGATTTCGGCCGCCGGAGGTGTCAGACGTTTATGCTGCCGATACCTTTGGAAAAGACGAATCGTAAACTGCAGTTCTGCGGGGAAGCCATGGAAAGTGGCTTTCCCGCAGATTTTTTGTCCGGCGGACAGCGGCCGGCTGCGTACCGTCCGATTTTTTTCCATGCCGCAGGTGATCTGGATAAATATAAGTTTTTTCGGCAGAACAATTGTGTTATACTTGGATCAGGAAATGGGGAAAAGATGTAAAAAAGGGAGGGATTTTCATGAAGGCTTTCAATACGGCGGCAGTATGTATCCCGAGACTTCATTACATGGTGGATCTGTCCGGGAGACTGCAGGAAGTGAGAAAGATGGTGACGGAGGGGAAGTATTTTACCGTCAATCGCGCGAGACAGTATGGCAAGACCACGATGCTGAAAGCTCTGGCAAAGGATCTGGCCGGAGAATATGAGGTGCTCAGCCTGGATTTTCAGGGGATGGACAGTGACGCCTTTTCCAGCGTGGGTAAGTTCTCACAGGCTTTCGGCAGGATGATCCTGGATGAGAGAGAATTTGGGAGCGTGAAGATCCCTGAAATTTTTTCTGATGCGCTTGAAGAGCTGAACAGAAGTGCGGCTGAGAGCGTCAATATGGATGATTTGTTCCGGATTCTGATGAGATGGTGCAGAATTTCGGAAAAGCCCGTAGTACTGATGATTGATGAGGTGGACAGCGCATCAGATAATCAGGTTTTCCTTGATTTTCTGGCACAGCTGAGGCGTGGTTATATCCGCAGAGATACGCTGCCGGTGTTTCATTCCGTCATCCTTGCCGGGGTCACGGATATCAAAAATCTGAAGCAAAAGCTGCAGGATGGAAAGGAGCATAAGAGCAACAGCCCCTGGAATATCGCCGCAGATTTTAATGTGGAGATGAGCTTTTCTCCGAAGGATATTGCCGGAATGCTGCAGGATTATGAAAAAGATCATAAAACGGGAATGGATATAAAAGAAATTTCCCAGGCAATTTATGATTATACAGGAGGGTATCCATTCCTTGTGTCCAGAATCTGTCAGCTGACGGATGAGGAGGTTTCGCAGTGCAGCCGGTTTGGAACTTTACAGTCAGCCTGGACGAATGAGGGAATCAGTGAAGCTGTGAGGCGGATCCTTATGGAAAAGAACACTTTGTTCGAATCTCTGATGGGAAAACTGGAGGATAGCGAACTGAGCGGCATTCTTTACCGAATTTTATTTGAAGGTGAGTCGATTGTGTACAATGCGGATAATGCTGCCGTGGGTGATGCGCAGATGTACGGCTTTATACGGAATGATAAGGGCTCTGTCAGAATTGCGAACAGGATCTTTGAAACAAGATTGTATAATTACTTTTTAAGTGTACAGGAAATCCAGAGAAATGAAGTTTCCGGAATTGTGTCCAGGGAGAAGGAACAGTTTATCCGGAACGGGAAATTGGATATGGAGAGGGTACTGGAACGGTTTGTGGTAAGCTTTGATGATCTTTACGGAGATCAGGAGGAAACCTTTTATGAGGATGAGGGACGGAGACGTTTCCTGCTCTTTATCCGCCCGATTATTAATGGAACAGGGAACTATTATGTGGAGGCGAGAACGAGAAACAGTGAAAGAATGGATATCGTGATCGATTATCTGGGGGAACGCCATGTGGTGGAATTGAAGATCTGGCGTGGAAATGCGTACAATGAAAGAGGAGAAAAGCAGATATCTGATTATCTGGAATACTATCATATAAAGAAGGGATATATGCTGAGCTATAATTTTAACAAAAACAAAAAGATTGGGATACGTCATGTACAGATTGGAGATAAGGAACTTGTGGAGGCGGTAGTGTAGAGCGGTGCAGGATTTATTTGATGAAAGATGGCTGATCCGCTGCGGGGATGAATGGAGCCTGAATATTTCCATGAAAAGATCTTATGGGAAAATTCAAACAATGCCTTCTCAGCAGAAAACTGCAGTGCAGATTTCTGGACTGTTTATCCATCCCCTGCCTGTGTCAGGAACTTGCCGGGCAGAGGATACAGCCGAAACTTCTGACTGATTGCCTGGAGAAACCAGGCTTGTATACGGTAGCGGCTCACGCCATATGGCAGCTTCTGGAAAGACGATCTGCAGAATACGACGAAAAAGCCTCTGCGGGAAGGGCAGGCACTCCAGAAAAGAACAGTCTTTCGGCTGAATTGACCGAAAAATTTGAAAATTTGAAAACTGAAATTTTCTTATTGACAAATGTTTTGGAAATCAGTATAATAACATTTGCAGTTGACGAAGCGTGGCTCAGTTTGGTAGAGCGCTGCGTTCGGGACGCAGAGGTCGTGGGTT
>CANQUG010000057.1 GCA_947626985.1 uncultured Lachnospiraceae bacterium
CTCAGTTCACCTTCCGGAGATTTGTGCATCAGAACTGTGAAAAATCAATACGGCATTGACTGAAACTGTATAAGTTTGCTATAATTAGTAAATACTTTTGTATATTTTTGTGGAATTCGTATTCAGAAAGGAGAATGCAGGATGTCTTATTTGGGTGAAGAAATCAGAAAACTGGGTTTTGGTCTCATGCGTCTTCCCAGGAACGGGGAGGAAATCGATGTGGAGCAGGTCAAGGTGATGGTGGATCGCTTTCTGGAGGCGGGATTTACCTACTTTGACACGGCGTGGGCCTACGGCGGCAGCGAGGACGCCATCCGTCAGGCGCTGGTGGAGCGTTATCCCAGAGAGCGGTACCAGCTTGCCACCAAGAACGCCGCGTGGATCGGCTGCAAGACCAAAGAGCAGGCACAGGCACAGTTTGAGGATTCTCTGAAACGGACGGGCGCCGGATATTTTGACTTCTATCTGTTACATAACCTGGGGGAGGCACGGACGAAATACTTTGATGATTTTGATATGTGGAATTTTGTGCAGGAGAAGAAAAAAGAAGGTCTGATCAGGCACGCGGGATTTTCCTTCCATTCCACTCCGGAGGAACTGGACGCTATTCTGAACGCTCATCCGGAAGCGGAATTCGTGCAGCTGCAGATCAACTACGCGGACTGGGATAACCCGTCCATTCAGTCCAGGGCCTGCTATGAGATGGCCAGAAAGCACGGCAAACCCGTAGTGATCATGGAGCCTGTGAAGGGCGGAATGCTGGCCAATCCTCCGGAGCCTGTGGCAAAGGTATTCCAAAAAGCGGATCCTGACGCTTCCAATGCATCCTGGGGCATCCGCTTTGCGGCAAATCTGGAGGGTGTGATCACGGTACTTTCCGGTATGAGCAGTGTGGAGCAGATGGAGGACAATCTGTCCTATATGAAGGACTTTAAGGGGCTTACTGAGGAACAGCAGGCCACTCTTGACGAAGCCAGAAAGGTTCTTGCGTCTATTCCGCTGATCCCCTGCACCTCCTGTGATTACTGCGCCAAGGTATGTCCCAATGACATCGGGATTTCCGGATCCTTTACTGCCATGAATTATATGACACTGTACCGTGACAAGGGCGCTGCTCTTCATCAGGAGAACTGGCTGGTGGGCGGCCACGGCAGGAAGAGCGCCACGGAGTGCGTGCAGTGCGGCAGCTGCGAGGAGGTTTGTCCTCAGCATATCAGCATCCGCGAGGAGCTGGAGAAGGTGAAGGCAGCGCTGTTTTGAAAAAATGAAATGGAAAGATAAAAGAACTCAGACTATTAAGAGGAGGATATTTATGAAACTGAGAAAACGCGGACTGACAGGTCAGCCCACACAGGAGGTTACACCCAGAGAACCGGCTCACCGGGCGCTGGCGCGCCGGGCTGCGGCGGAGGGTTTCGTACTCTTAAAAAATGACGGAATGCTTCCGCTGAAAAAAGGAATCAAGATAGGTCTTTATGGCGCCGGCGCGGTGAAGACCATCAAGGGCGGCACAGGCTCCGGCGACGTGAACGAGCGTGACTGCGTGAATATTTATCAGGGAATGGTGAATGCCGGTTATGAGGTAACCAGCGCGGAATGGCTGGAGGATTACGAGAAGGTATACACGCAGGCCAGACTGGACTGGAAGGAAGCCATTCTTGCGTCCCTGCCGGAGTATGATAACAACTTTTTCCGGGCTTATTCCGCCAGCCAGTTTATGGTGCCCTGCGGTTCCCCCATCTGCGAGGAGAAGGCGAAGAATGACGGAGCGGACTGCGCCGTATTTGTTCTCAGCCGTGTGGCAGGGGAGAATGCGGACCGTCATGACACGAAGGGAGACTATTTCATTACCGATGAAGAGAGAGCCCTGATCGCTCAGGTCTGCGCCTGCTATGACAGCGTGCTCCTGGTGATCAACACCGGCGGCCTCGTCGACCTGGCCTTTACGGAGGAGTTTCCGCAGATCAAATCCATTCTGCAGTTCATGCAGGCAGGCCAGGAGGGCGGCAATGCCTTTGCCGATGTGGTTTCCGGCGATGTGACGCCCAGCGGAAAGATGACCGATACCTGGGCCCTGGACTATTATGATTATCCCAACGCCTCCTTCTTCAGCTTCAAGAGTGGGAATGTGTATAAGGAGGAGTATAAAGAGGGAATTTATGTAGGCTATCGTTATTTTGACACTTTCGAGGTGCCGGTGCGCTATTGCTTCGGCTACGGTCTGTCCTACACCGCTTTTCAGATTCATCCCGGAGAGATTTCCGTCAGCGGGATGGGCACGGAGCATCCCCGGATTTCCGTAAATGCGGAAGTAAAAAATATAGGGAACACCTGGAGCGGCAAGGAAGTGGTGCAGATTTACGTTTCCTGTCCTCAGGGGAAACTTCCCAAGGAATTCCGCCGTCTGGCCGGATTCGGCAAAACCAGGCTGCTGGCCCCGGGAGAGTCTCAGAATCTGAAGATTACCTTTGCCCTGGAGCATCTGGCGTCCTACTGTGAGAAATGCGCTTCCTGGATTCTGGAGGAGGGAACCTACGGAATCTGGGTGGGCGATTCTCTGGACAGCGCCGTGCTGGCCGGGTCCGTAAAACTGGACAAAGACGCCATTGTGACGAAATGCCAGAATATATGCCCCATTCAGCAGGAGCTGGAGGAAATCCTTCCGGATGAGAAAAAGGTACAGGCCAGAACCCAGGCCTGGCTGGCAAAAGCCGCATCTCTTCCCGCTGTGGAGATCAAAGCGGAGGATATTGTAACCCGGACAGTGACTTATCAGGAGCTTTCGGACAAACTTCCGGGAAAAGCGGGCGAGATAACGGACAGTCTTTCTCTGAACCAGCTGGTGGCTCTGGCCACCGGTGATATCGCCAAGGGACAGGGCAGCGCTCTGGGAAGCGCGGGACAGACGGTTCCCGGCGCGGCGGCGGAGACTGTGAACGTGGCGGCTATGGATCCCTGGAATGTGGCGAGCATCGTTCTGGCGGACGGACCCGCAGGACTTCGCCTCAGCAAAACCTATCAGGTGGCGGACGGCGCCATTGTCAAAGGCGAATTCCTCGAGGCTCTGGAAGGAGGCTTCTTTGCCCCGGAAAAGGAGAAAAAGGGAACGACCTATTATCAGTACTGTACGGCCATTCCCGTGGGGACTCTTCTGGCCCAGACCTGGAATACGGATCTGGTGAAGGAAGTGGGAGAGATGATCGGACGGGAGATGGAACTGTTCGAGGTGACGCTGTGGCTGGCACCCGGTATGAACATTCACAGAAATCCTCTCTGCGGGAGAAACTTTGAGTATTATTCCGAGGATCCTCTGGTGGCCGGAATGATGGCCTCCGCCATGACCCTGGGCGTTGAGAGGGTGCCGGGCTGCGGAACTACCATCAAGCATTTTGCCTGCAATAATCAGGAGGATAACCGTATGGGCTCCGATTCCGTTCTCTCCGAGAGAACCCTCAGGGAGATTTATCTCCGGGGCTTCGAGATTGCTGTACGCAATTCTCAGCCCATGAGCATGATGACATCCTACAATCTGATCAACGGTGTACATGCTGCCAACTGCTACGACATCTGTACCAAAGCAGCCAGGGACGAATGGGGATTCGCCGGGGCGATCATGACGGACTGGACCACCACTACGGCTTCCACGGCGGGCGTCTGCAATGCCGCGGGCTGCATGCGTGCGGGCAATGACATGGTTATGCCCGGAGATCCGGCCGACCATGAGAACATCCGCAGGGAGCTGGAGGAAGGAACTCTGGATATCCGCGAGCTGAAGCGCAGCGTCTGCAATACCGTGAGAGTGTGTCTTGCGTCCAGCCAGTATGAAGGCGCGGCAAGCTATCTGGAGCAGTTCGACGGACTGGATACATATATGACGGTGGAATAAACTACAGAATACATACGAAAGTATATAACACAAAGCTTTCATAGAAGCTGTAAAATACGGAGTCATATGATACGTAAATCAATATGAAGCTGTGAAATATAAAGCTATATGACACGGAAGAATAACAGGCAGTCGTAAAAATAACACGAAAATACAACAAGAAGCTGCGAATTACTGAGTTATATAACACGGAAATATAAACTGTAAAATTCGGAGCTGTACAACGCACAGTCAGCTATAGTTGTATAGCTGGGAAATATCATACACAGAGCTGTCCGGAAATCTCCGGGGAGCAGGAAAAGGAGGACAGGCGTATGAGCGACCCTTATCATCTGGAACGGTTTCTGCGGATGCAGGAATATGATTACCCTCAGGCCCTGGAGGAAATCAGACGAGGGCACAAGGAGAGCCACTGGATCTGGTACATTTTTCCTCAGATACAGGGACTGGGACGGAGCTCCACCGCCAGGCAGTTTGCCATCAGCTGCCTGGAGGAGGCCCGGGCGTATATGGAACATCCCGTACTGAGAGAAAGGCTTCTCGAGATTTCCGGCGCGCTGCTTGCCCTTCCCTCCAGCGACCCTTTGGAGGTCATGGGATATATCGACGATATGAAGCTGAAATCCTCCATGACTCTCTTCGAGGCGGCAGCGCCCCAATACCCCGTATTCGGACAGGTGCTGGATAAATTTTACGGCGGGGCAAGGGACGGAAAAACCCTGGAAATACTGAAGCAGATGCAGTGAGGAGGGGAATCCTCCCTATCTCCTGTTTAGAAAAATTTATACGAAATTTATATGTTTTTATATTTCTATTGACATGCAGAGGGCAAATTCATAAAATGTTATCCGGCAGTCAGGCAGGCACCTTTTCGGGGCGGCCGCGGCTGCCGGATTTTTCGTCTTTATATTTATTTGGCCCGGCTCAGATACCTGCAGCGGGAACGGTTTTTATTATGCAAAGCAAAGGAGGAAGCAACAATATGGCACAGGGAAAAAGTACCGGGCGCCAGATCACGGAGGGCGTAATCTGGAAACAGCTTCTTGCTTTTTTCTTTCCCATTCTGCTGGGAACCTTTTTTCAGCAGCTGTACAATACGGTGGATATGGTGATCGTGGGGCGCTTCGTGGGAAAAGTGGCGCTGGCCAGCGTGGGCGGCTCCTCCGGTCAGACGGTGAACCTGATCGTGGGATTTTTTACCGGGCTGTCCGGCGGCGCGGGAGTGATCGTATCTCAGTTTTATGGAGCCAACGACAAAAGGAACCTGAATCTGTCCCTGCAGACAGCCTACGCGTTTTCTCTGGTGGGAGGCGTGGTGTTTACCGTTCTGGGAATCGCACTGACGCCCGCCATGCTGAGACTGATGAATACCTCGGAGGAGCTTCTGGGCCCGTCCGGAACCTACCTCCGCATCTATTTTGCCGGGATTATTTTTGTATTCATTTATAATATCGGTTCGGGAATCCTGAGAGCACTGGGAGATTCCAGACGCCCCCTGTATTATCTGATCTGCTGCTGCCTGATCAATATTGTGCTGGATCTGATCATGGTGGCGTGGCTGAAGCTGGGCGTGGCCGGAGTGGCGGTGGCTACCACCATTTCTCAGGCTGTCAGCGCCGTGATGGTGACCAGGGCCCTTACCCGTTCCGAAGATATTTACCGGCTGGAGCTCAGAAAGATCTCCTTCCACTGGAGGATTCTGAAATCCCAGCTTTATATCGGGCTTCCGGGAGGGATTCAGTCCGTGATGTACAGTCTCTCCAACATCGTCATCCAGTCTGTCATCAATGTATTCGGAACAAACGCTACGGCGGCGTGGGCGGCGGAGGGCAAACTGGACGCCGTATTCTGGATGATCAACGGGGCCTTCGGCATTGCCATTACTACCTTTGTGGGACAAAACTACGGAGCGGGAAGATACGACCGGATGAAAAAGGGCGTGTGGATCTGCCTGGGAATGCACCAGCTGTTTTCCGCGGCCATCAGTATTTCTCTGTTTACCTTCCGGGCGCCGCTGTTCAGCATTTTTACCCAGGACGCGGATGTGGTCCGCATCGGAAGCGACCTGATGCGGGTGATCGCTCCCTGCTACGCTGTGTTCAGCTTTGTGGAGATTTTTTCAGGGGCGCTGCGGGCGGTGGGAGACGTGGTTGTTCCCATGTTCCTTACCATGTTCGGGATCTGCCTGTTCCGTGTGGGGTGGATGTTCACCGTGGTGCCGGCGCATCGAAGCCTCGATACCATCGTGCTGAGCTATCCCATATCCTGGATCATGTCCGCCGTACTGTTTATTCTGTACTTCCTCTACCGGAAAAGACGCTGGAACGGCGCGGCAGTTCCGGCAAACCAGTAAGGCCGGAAGGATTTTGTGAGTCTGCGTGCTTCCCCGTCTCTGATTTTTTCGGGAGGAAGCCGGGGAGGGATGAGCTGAAAACAGGACAAGGACAGGGAATATTTACAAGAAATCAGCGAATTTGTAAAAAATTTTTTATGAATAGAGAATTGAAATCTCAGTATTTTTCTGGTATAGTGATAAAGGTTAGTTATGTGTTACTTAAGAAACTGCGCGCAGTGTGAGGCTGACCAAGTGTGAAGGAAAGAAGGTAAAAAGCATTGCGAAAAAAATCCCATGTGCTGCTGGCCAGATATCTTGCAGATCAGATTCCCATGGCGGAGAGTCTCCAGCACCACAGAAAAGCGTTCTGTCTGGGAAGTATCCTTCCGGATCTGCGGCCTTCCTTTTTGACGAAGAAGCATGAGTTTTTCGGTACCATTGAGGAGACCAGCGAGAAGCTTTTTCAGCTGGTGCAGCAGGGAAGCGAGATCTGTGAGAGAGTCTTCTGGCGGAGGCTGGGGGAAGTGCTTCATTATGTCGCCGACTATTTTACCTTTCCGCATAACAGTACCTTTACGGGAAATCTCTATGAACACGGGCAGTATGAGAAGGAGCTGAAGAATCAGCTGAAATACAGTATTGAGAGCGGAGCAATCTCCAGGGTGAAGATTTCCGAGGAGATCTCCTTCAGAACGCCCGGAGAACTGGTGTCCTATATTAAGGACAGACATGACAAATATCTGGAGCAGGGAAGAAATATCGGCGAGGATATTCAGTTTATTCTTTCCGTGTGCTATCAGGTACTGTTCGGGGTAGTGCGGCTGTGCAGCGCCGCTTTTACGGAGATGGCCGCCGCTGCGTGAGACCGGGCGGAAAATCAGAAAAATGCAGTGAAATGTGAAATTTGTGTGTTTCCGCCGGAGGATTTCCTCCGGCGGTTGATTTTGCTTTTTTTTTATGCTAAAATGAACCCGGTAATTGTGTAAGTCTGTTTTTTTGATTACATACCTTTATTAATGGGGAGTAAAGGGATGTTCAGAAAAGAAGGGAGCATCTTAACAGTATGAAGAATAAATATCTGACGAAGTGCTTATGCATTACATTAGCGTCCGCCATGATCCTGTCAGGGACAGCTTTTGCTTCAGGCGCGGATAATAAAGCATTTCCGTCAGAAAATGAATTCAGTGACCAGTCAGAGACGGGCGGCGGTACCGCTGTTTCGTCTGCCCCGGTTTCAGCAGAGCCGGGAGCCCTTGCTCCGTCCCCTCAGGAATCAGAGTTATCAGGGACCCCCCAACAGGCGTCCTCCTCGGATCATACACCAACTCCCGGCGGGAGCGATGCTTCGTCCGCAGCGGCGCCGGATATTAATCATCCGCCTCTTGCGGAGGAAAATCATGACTCCGCGCCGGGCGGAAGCCCGGAGACTTCCGCTTCTCCGGTTCCCAGCGTGACGCCTGTGCCCGGTGCGGCATCCGCACCGGGTGTGACTGCAGAGCCGGGTACGGCTCCGGGCGTCGGTGAAGCGCCGGAGCTGTCTGTAACGCCCGGTCCGGACATGTCGGAGGGCCCGGATGTTTCGGTAACGCCCGCCCCGGGAAGCAGCGGTACGCCGGCTCCGGGAGTGACAGAGGACCCGCTGACGCCCACACCGGATTTATCGGTGACGCCGGGACCGGATGTTTCCGTGACGCCGGGACCGGATTTATCGGTAACGCCTGCGCCGGATGTTTCCGTGACGCCGGGACCGAATTTATCGGTGACGCCTGCGCCGGACCTCTCGGTGACGCCGGGACCGGATTTATCGGTGACACCCACGCCGGATCTGTCGGTGACGCCCACGCCGGACCTCTCAGTGACGCCCACTCCCACACCGGGAGAGTTTTCCGATGCCGTCCAGGCGGTGGTGGATCAGATCAATGCCCTTGCTCTGGAGGAGATCACTCTGGAGATGGAGCCTCTGATCACAGCCATCAGAACGGCATATAATAATCTGACAGAGGAAGAGCAGGCCCAGGTGACCAATTATGCTCTTCTGGTGGAATTCGAGATCCGTATCGCCGCTTTAAAGGAGAATAAAGCCGGAACTGTCAGCGACGGCACCACTGTGGTTCCCAATGCGCTCCAGGGTCAGCCGGTTTATTTTACGACGATACCATCCAACCTTCACGCAGGCAAGGATTTTTATCTGAATAATCTGAAAGACAGGTATCAGCTTGCCTTTTCCGATGATTTTGCCGCAGTGATGGACGAAGTTGAGGACGAGTACAAGGCGAAGATGAAGCTGGCGGATGCCAGCGATATGAGAAAGGACGGAGTTACCTCATCCTCCGACATGCTGCTGGTGAGAAACTGGCAGGATATCCTGGCCATTTACGTGTATGAGAAGCAAAAAGAGGGAGCGACCTCCTTTGATATGAATGCCTCCTGCAAGGAGGACCTGGCTGAGATCTTCGAGGAACTGAATCCCGTGATCCGTGACAAGGAAAATATCACCAGAGTTTCCTACGGAAACCGTCATATCAACTATTATATAAGAAAAAATAAGCTGAATGCTGAGGAGCGGAAAACTCTCAGAAAATATGTGGAGACAGACTGCAAGCTTCTCTGCGCGACGGTTACGGCGGCCAGAGGGTTTGTCAGGGAGAGCGTGGGAGACGATGTCTCCGAGGAGCGTGTGAATGTGATTTCCGCCGCTTATTCCCTGGTGGGAAAGGTGGGATATTTCTGGGGCGGCAAGTCCACGGTTCTGGGAGATGATCCCAGCTGGGGGACCGCGGCTACAGTGTCCGCGGCGGGAAGTCCCAGCACGGGAACGCTCAGGGCATACGGTCTGGACTGCAGCGGGTTTGTCACCTGGGCGGTGGTGAACGGTTATCAGAATCGTTCCATGCAGCTCAGCATCGGGGACGGTACTTCCGATCAGTGGGTGAAGGCCAACGTGGTCAGCGAGGCGGACGCCCAGCCGGGGGACCTGGTTTTCCAGAGGGGACCGGAAGCGGGCAGCAATAATCATGTGGGAATCATCTGCGGCAAGACCGACGCGGGAGACTGGATCGCGGTGCACTGTTCCTCCAGCAAGAACGGAGTAACGGTAGGCGAGGCTTACAGCGCCAGCTTCCGTTATATCCGCCAGCCGTCCTTCTATCCCAGCCAGACGGAGCTTGCGGCCATGGAGCAGGGCAGTCTTCTGGTTTCGGAGAAGGAAGTAGTGGTTTCCAATTCTCTCCAGGAAGCTCTGAAACGTTCCGTTCAGGGTCAGGAGCTGACAGATACGGTGGAGACGGACTTCGTGTCCGACGTTATTGAGGTCTTTGAGGAGCCCCAGGTGAATGCCGGCGGAGAGTTCGATTCCACGGGCAGCGCGGAAGGATTCACCGGAGAAGATTCTGTGGAAATATTCGACGCCCAGTAAGAAATGAAGAGCCGTTATTCGCCAGGAGACGGGCGCCGGGTTGTGCTGACGCCCGATAGAAAAAAGAAAAGGGCTTAAAAACGTCCCGAAAAAAGAACGCTTTCAGACGTCACAGGTCTGAAGGCGTTCTCCTTTTTTGCGTAAAAAAGAATCCGCTGTGAAAATGAAAGAAACCGCGGTATCTGTAAATTCCGCCGCTGGCCGCACCCGATAAGATCACGATGGTAAAGTGAAAGAAACCGTGTTATCTGTAAATGCCCGACAGAACCTCGTCGATCCATTTGTCCGTATTGTAGTTGTCGTCAAAGAGACGGACGATCACGCCGTAGGGCTCCGCATCGCTGGAGAAGGCGTTGGCCTCATCCGTATCCACGTGCATGGCCAGACGGAAGTTCCTGCTCACGCGGACCACCACGTCTGCGTAGATCAGGGCCCGCTCGTAGCTTTTGGTCAGGACGAATACTTCATCGTTATCCCGCACCCGCAGGGTGATGGCCTCGTCGGGAGTCATGTGTATGTGCCGCTTGGCGACGATCACGCCCCGGGGAATGGTAAGCTCTCCTGCGGGGCCGATGAGTGTGCAGCCCGGCGTGTCCGCAATGTTGCCCGACTGGCGGATGATACCCGGAAGTCCCAGCCTGCGGGTATCTGTGAGGGATACCTCCACCTGGGTTTCCTTGCGGAAGGGGCCGAGAATGGCCATGTTTTCAAAGCTGCCTCTGGGCCCCCGGACTGTGAGGCGTTCCTCGCAGAGGTATTGTCCCGGCTGGCTCAGTTCTTTTACATAGTGGAGCTCCGCTCCCGTTCCGAATAACTGCTCAAATTCCTCCCTGGACACATGGATGTGCCGGGCGGATGTCTCTATGGGGATTTTTACACCGCTCATGTTTTACCTCCGGTAAGAAAATGCCGCGGCGGCGCCGCAGTCTTGTAACAGTGTAACGCCTGGAAAGGAAAATGGCAATACTTTTTTATTTCCTATCGAAAAAGGTTGACTGCTAAATCATCTTTTAGTAAAATAAAGAAAACGTGTGAAGCGGCGTGGATCAGGATACGAAAGAAGGCGGTGGAGAGATGTTCATTGGAAGAGAATACGAGCTGGGCAGGCTGAATCAGCTTTACAGGGAGACAGGCTTCCGGTACGCGGTGGTTTACGGACGGCGGGGAGTGGGAAAAACAGCCCTTATCAATGAGTTTTCCAGGGATAAGGATGTGATTTACTTTATGGGCATGGACAGCAGCCGCCAGCAGAACGTGGATAATCTGTTCCGCAGCGTTCTGGCCTATGTGGGGAATGCCCGGCGGCCCCAGCCCTTTTCGGACGTGGGGGACGGACTGAAGCTGATCTTTTCCCTCGCCCGGGAAAAGCGGATTGCTTTTGTGATCGACGGGATTACCTATGCGGCGAAAACCTTTCCCGGGCTTTTTGAGCAGCTGAAACAGCTGATGGACGAAAACCGCGGGCACAGCCAGCTGTTTCTTATTCTCTGCAGCTCGTCCAGGATCTTCGCGGACAGACACCTTCTGGGCAAACGCTCTCTGATCTACGGCTATGAGGATCTCCGGCTCCTGGTTCCTCCCTTTGATTTTGAGGAGACCCGGAAATATATCCGGAAGTTCAATGATGTGGATCTTGCCTGTATTTACGGAGTTACGGGCGGAGTGGTGAGATACCTGGAGAAGATAGACACCAGTCTTTCGGTGGAGGCCAATATCAAGCGGTGTTTTCTCCACGCGTCCGGGGCTCTCTACGGGGAGGCGGAGTATTTTCTCCGTCAGGAGATCAGGGAGCCGGGCGTATACAACGCCATACTCGCCGCTGTGGCGGGAGGCTGTACCCGCCTCTCGGAAATCGCCCAGGAGATCGGGGAGGAAACCAGCGCAACGGCTACTTATATGCGCAGTCTCATCGCTGCGGGCCTGATACGGAAGGAATTCCCCTGCGGGGAGGAGAACAGCAGGCGCACGCTGTACCGCATCGACGACGAGCTGATGGCCTTCTGGTACCGCTTTATTCCCACCAGGATCAACTGGATCCAGCAGGGATATGCGGACGGAGTATTCAGGGATATGCTGCCGGAGTTTCATATGTATATGGGAGAGGTTTTTGAGAAAATCTGTATCCAGTATATCCGCAGGCTGCAGAAGGCAGGAAGGGTGAAGACCGCCTGCACGGAAATCGGAAGATGGTGGGGGCCTCATCCGGAGACCAGAGAAGAAGTGTACATAGGAATTATGGGAACGGATAAAAAGGAGTGGGCCCTTTTCGGAACCTGCAGATGGACCGAGGAGAAGGCGGATGTAAACGTGCTCAGCGATCTGGAGAGGGAAAGCGGGATTTTCAATTACCCTAATAAAGAGTTTTTCCTTTTTGCGAAAAAAGGGTTTACCCGGAGGTGTATGGAACGGGCTAACGCCATGGGAAATGTGACTCTGGTGGCCTTCGTGTGACGAAAGGTGGTATGGATTTGCTGAAAAAGGACCCCGGCGCCGGGAAAAAAAGAAAGAGACATGTTCTGCCTGCCCTGGGGCTGCTTCTGATTGTGGCGGCGGTGTGCTCCCTCTATGCGGAGTCGCTGGTGAAGACGGCGGCCCTGTCGCCCCCTGTCTCAAAAGTGGAGCTGCTCATGCGGGCGGCGGAGGGATTGTTTTTCGGAGAACCCAGAGAAGTGAGGGAGCTTCGGGAGAGAGAAGTGGTCCAGTCTGACGAGGGACATCAGGAATACTATTTTCAGCTCCTTGATGAGGAGGAACGCCGCTGCTACAGGGAAATCCTGGAGGGAGTCCGGAACCGGAAGGAAGAGTTCTACGTGACAATGGCGGCGGACAGCAGGGTGGACCGGGTATATCACGCCGTCCTGAAGGATCATCCGGAGCTGTTCTGGGTACATAACAGAGAACAGGTGTATAAGACCACTTTTTCCGACAGCGAGTACTGTATGTTCACGCCGGGATATACCTACAGCCAGGAGGAATCGGCGCAGATTCAGGATTCCATGGAGACGGCTTATCAGGCGGTTCTGGCCTCCCTTCCTGAGGGAGCGGATACCTATGAAAAGGTGAAGACGGTCTACACCTGGCTGATCGATCATGTGGAGTATCAGCCGTCGGAGCATGATCAGAACATAGCCGGAGTATTCTGGAAAAATGCTGCCGTCTGCGCGGGCTACGCCGGGGCTGTGCAGTATCTTCTGGAAAGAATGGAAATTCCCTGCATTTATGTGGAGGGAAGCGCCAGGGGAAGCACGGACGGGCATGCCTGGAACATAGTGACCATTGACGGAGAAAATTATTATGTGGATGTGACCAACGGTGATCAGCCGCAGTTTCTCATCGGGGACGCGGCGCAGCTTCCGGAGCATAAGACCACCATGTACGATTATCTCTGCCCCTTCCCGCGGGAGTACGAATTGGACTATACTGCCTCGGAGGAATTTGCGGTGCCGGAATGTACCGCCACGGACAAAAATTTTTATGTGCTGAATCAGGGCTGCTTTGATTCCTACAGCTGGCAGCAGGTTTATGAATACTGTCAGATGAGAATGAATTTCGGGGCTGCAGTGGTTCGGTTTAAATTCAGTGACCAGGAGGACTTCGAAACGGCCCGTGAGGAGTGGATCACCCGGGGAAGCATTCAGGAGGCGGCCATGTATTACATGAGTCTTTATGACATGTCGGAGGTACAGTATCATTACGGAATTCTGGAAAATCTGAAAACCATGTACTTTATATTTTAAGAATGTACGGAATTCAAAAGCGTACAGAATTCAAAAATATACGGATTTTTAAGAATGCATGGATTTTAAGAATGCATGGATTTTAAGAATGTATGGATCTTAAGAATGTACTGATTTTTGGAAAATCTACTGATTTTAAGAACATACGGAATTGAAAAACGCGCTGATTGTAACAATGCAGGGAAAGAGCGGATTGAGGAGGACGGGGAGGTAATATGACGGAAATTTTGATTCGGATTCTGAATATCGTGGAACGGTTCCGGAATATGCGGGAACTCAATTCACTCACCATGGCGATCTTCGCGGCCATGCTGCTCTTCGGAGTCATGAACTGCATCCTGGGGTATCGCCTGATGAGATTCTGGATGATGCTGGGAGGCTTCGCCGCAGGGTGCGGCGCGGCATTTCTCCTTGCCGGATCCATGGGGATCCAGGAGAGAGAGGTGCTGCTGGCGGTCATGCTTCTTGCCGGGATTGTGCTGGCTGTGGTCGCCTTCCTCATTTACCGTCTGGGCGTGTTCCTGATCGGAGCGGGGATCGGGCTGAGCATCAGTGTGTATGTTCTTCATCCCACCACATCCTTCGTTTTTTTCCTGTGCATGCTTTGCGGAGGGGCTCTGGGAGCTCTGGCGGTGCGCTTTTCCAAAGAGATCATAATTACGGGAACCAGCCTTGTGGGAGGGATTTTCGCAGGCTTCGGTCTGTGCAGGCTGGGCGAGATGCCGGAAAAGCCCTATGGACTGGCCATGAGCGCCGGATTTGCCCTGCTGGGACTTCTCATTCAATTCGCATCCAACAGAGTCCGTCCGGAGGAAATCCCGGAGGACGAGGAGGAGCCAGAGGGGAGGGAAGAAGCGTACGATGATTACGACGAATGCGATGAGGAGGCTTACGAGGAAGCCTATCGGGAAATGTACGGCGATCAGCCGGTTTCTCACATCATACGCCGGAGACAGAAAGACGCGGCGGAGGATGCGGAGCCTCAGGAAAACCGGGGGAAGCGTCCGGGAGAAAATAAAGCTTCGCGGACAGGGCGCAGACACGCCTCGCCTTACTCCTCCGGGGGAAGCGTGTCTGTTCAGCTGAAAAAGCCCGCCGGGAAAAAGCAGGAGGGCAGTCTGAAGGTTCCCCTTCAGGAATGGCAGGAGGAGCCGCCGGAGCCCACCATTGTGGTGCGGGACAGACCAGAAAAAAAGAAAACCAATACCCGGAAGTGAGCGATCCTTCCTGAGACGTCATAAATGAGGCCGCTATAAACAGGAACGTCATAAATGGGAATTTCGTAAATGAGGATACCCCAAATAGAAACATCGTAAGTGAGGTCACCTTAAACAGGGACGTCATAAACGGAAACTTTATATAATGAAACGGAAACTTCATAAAAAGGCCGCTGCACAGCTGTAATAAAAACAGTAGCAGCGGTCTTTTAGCAATTTTACTGGTCGTGCGGGGAATGTCCGGTCTGCTCAGTTATCCAGCGCGTCGTCCTCGCTTACGGTGTAGACATGGCGTTTCTTGGCCATCTCGTCGCTGGCCAGATACTCATCGTAGGTAGTAATCTTGTCCACCAGCCTGCCGTCGGGAAGGATTTCCATAATGCGGTTCGCGGTGGTCTGCACGAACTGATGATCATGGGAGGTAAAAAGAATCACTCCCGGGAATTTGATCAGTCCATTGTTCAGAGCAGTGATGGACTCCATGTCCAGATGGTTGGTGGGCTCGTCCAGAATCAGAATGTTGGAGCCGCTGATCATCATTTTGGACAGGAGACAGCGGACCTTCTCGCCTCCGGAGAGCACCCGCACCCGCTTCACGCCGTCCTCGCCGGGGAAGAGCATGCGGCCCAGGAAGCCCCGGACATAGGTAGCGTCCTTGATCTCCGAGTACTGGGTGAGCCAGTCGGTGATGGTGAGATCATTGTCAAATTCGCTGGAGTTATCCTTGGGGAAATAGGCGCGGGAGGTAGTGACGCCCCACTTGTAATTTCCCTCATCCGGCTCCATCTCTCCCATGAGGATTTTGAAGAAGGCGGTGATGGCCTGCTCATTGGCTCCCACGAAGGCCACCTTGTCGTTATGGCCCAGCGTGAAGGAGAAATTATCCAGAACCTTCACGCCGTCGATGGTCTTGGAGAGATTTTCCACCATGAGCACCTCGTTTCCGATCTCCCGGTTGGGACGGAAATCAATGTAGGGATATTTCCTGCTGGAAGGACGGATCTCCTCCAACTGAATCTTCTCCAGAGCCCGCTTGCGGGAGGTAGCCTGCCTGGACTTGGAGGCGTTGGCGCTGAAGCGGGAAATAAATTCCTGGAGCTCCTTGATCTTTTCTTCCTTTTTCTTGTTGGCCTCCTTCATCTGCTTGATGAGGAGCTGGCTGGACTCGTACCAGAAGTCGTAGTTTCCGGCGTAGAGCTGAATCTTGCCGTAGTCGATGTCCGCCGTGTGGGTGCAGACCTTGTTCAGGAAGTAGCGGTCGTGGGAAACCACGATCACCGTATTGTTAAAGTTAATGAGAAATTCCTCCAGCCACTCGATGGCGGGAAGATCCAGGTGGTTGGTGGGCTCGTCCAGAAGGAGGATGTCGGGATTTCCGAAAAGTGCCTGGGCGAGAAGCACCTTCACCTTCTGGCTTCCGGTGAGGTCCGACATCTGATTATAGTGAATCTCCGTCTCGATGCCCAGACCGTTTAGGAGGGTAGCGGCGTCGGACTCCGCTTCCCAGCCGTTCATCTCCGCGAATTCGCCCTCCAGCTCGCTGGCTCGGATGCCGTCCTCGTCGGAGAAGTTTTCCTTCATATAAATAGCGTCCTTCTCCTTCATGATCTGGTACAGTCTGGCATTCCCCATGATGACGGTGTCCAGCACGGGATAGCTGTCGTATTTGAAATGATCCTGCTGCAGGAAGGAGAGGCGCTGTCCCGGAGTGACGGCCACATCGCCCCTGGTGGGCTCCAGCTGTCCCGAGAGGATTCGGAGGAAGGTGGATTTTCCCGCGCCGTTGGCCCCGATGAGACCATAGCAGTTTCCTTCTGTGAATTTAATATTTACATCTTCGAATAAAGCTTTTTTGCCCACGCGCAGTGTAATATTGTTTGCTGAAATCATACGATACCTCTTTTTCTGAAATAATACCGCAACATCTTTTCGGGTGCGTCATATTCACATAGTATAGCGGATTTTCCCCCTATCGTAAAGAGTGAATTTACGCGACCCGGAAAATTCGCATGAATTCGTCTGAATGGTTCGAGATACAGCTGGCGGGACTGTGCTTCCTGTCTGGCAGACCGTTTGGGCGCGGTTTTAACGGAGACGAAATCCACCGCTTACGGAGACTTAGGCGCGAAGGCTCTTCCTGAGCGCCTTAGCCGCAGTTAGCGGTTAGTTCGGCGGAGTGTTGCGCCGTCAACAGACAGGAAGCACAGTTCCGTCAGCGTACGCAGGATGATTATATCCTTGAAATGAAGAAGGGATACTGCTATAATGCTCTGGTGAATCAATTCAGCGCCACATTCAGGAAAGGAGCTTGGCGATATGCAAAAAGGGAGAACCGGGGCGCCGGACTGCAATATTTACCTGATCGGATTTATGGGAAGCGGAAAAAGCACCATTGCCCGCTGCTTTGCAAGAGAATACGGAATGACCCTGGTGGAGATGGACCAGAGAATAGAGGAGGAAGAGGGCAGAACCATCTCCCGGATCTTCGCGGAAAGCGGAGAGGAATATTTCCGGGAGCTGGAGACGAAGCTGCTGGCCCGTCTGGGAGAAAAAAAGGGACAGGTGATCTCCTGCGGCGGAGGAGCCGCCATGCGGGAAAAGAACGTGGAAGAGATGAGACGGGGAGGAAAAATCGTCTTTCTCCGCACACGCCCGGAAACCATCTATGAAAGAGTGAAAAACTCCCACAACCGCCCCCTCCTGGAGGGAAACATGAACGTGGAGTACATACGGCAGCTCATGGAAAAACGCCGGCCCAAATATGAGGCGGCAGCCCAGATCACCGTGGACACCGACGAAAAAAGCATCTCAGGGATCTGCGGAGAAATCCTCCGCCTGCTGTAAAGAATAAAAAAGACGGGAGAAAAATATGAACGAAATATTGACGGTTCTGGAAAGGATGATGGAGGAGCATCTGTGGGCGGCCCCCTTTTTCAGCATTCTGGCAGGAGTGGTGACTTCCTTTACACCCTGCTCGCTGGCGTCGGTGCCCATGCTCCTGGCCTGTGTGGAAGGAGCCCGGGAGGACCGAAAGAGAGTGGTGGGACTGTCCCTGTCCATGGCTCTGGGGATGGCCGTCACGTTCGGAATCTTCGGTTCCGCAGCCTCCGCCATAGGACACAGAATGCACGAGGCGGGACACTGGTGGACCCTGCTGATGGGAATCCTCATGATCCTCATGGCCCTTCAGATCTTTGACCTGATCCATCTCATCCCCCATGTCCATCTTTCAGGAAAGATGACGGGCAGGGGATATGCGGGAGCCTTTCTCACGGGAGCCCTCAGCGGACTGTTTGCCTCCCACTGCGCGGTGCCGGTGATGGTAGCGCTCCTGGCTCTGGTGGCCGAGATGGGCAGAAGCACCTGGTGGGGCGTCCTCCTGATGCTTCTCTACGCGGCGGGACACAGCATCCTGCTCATTCTCTCCGGCGTGGGATATCACACGGTGGAGCGCATGTCGGCAAGCGCCCGGTATGCCCGGTGGGGAAACATTCTCCGCAATTCTCTTGGAGTCCTGGTACTTCTGGTGGGACTGCTTCTTGTCTTTGGTAAAAAATAGACATCTTTGGCAAAAAATAGACAAAATGCCAAATTGAGAGAATATTCTAAAATTTTATACAAAATTGAGCGAGATTGTTATTGAATTTTTCTGGGAATATTGCTATAATTAACTAAATGAATTTTTTCACGAAAATTCAGAAAACAGGAGTAACTTAGTACACATTTGTTAGGAAGGGCAATACCAGAAAGAGGATAGAAAGTATGTTTATTACGAGAGAATGTGACTATGCGGTGAGAGTAATCCGGGCCCTGGCCGGGGAGGAACGGCTGAGTGTCAGCGAAATCTGCGAGCGGGAAGCCATCACGGCTCCTTTTGCCTACAAGATTCTGAAAAAGCTTCAGAAAGCCAGGATCGTGAAGGGGTACAGAGGAGTGCACGGCGGTTATTCCATGAACAGGGATCTGAACAGACTTACCCTGTTCGATGTCTATCATGCCATTGATCCTGACATGTTCATCATTGAATGTCTGAACCCAAGGTATCAGTGTGTGCGGAACGATGAAAGACGAGGAATGCCCTGCCAGATTCACTGGGAGCTGGAGAACATCCAGGAGGAGCTCTGGAACATGCTGAAGCGGAACTCTCTGCAGTATCTTCTCTGTCAGGAGGAGGAAGCGGAGAAACATGCCGGCTGATGAGCCGGAATCTGATTTTCGCCGGATCTGAAAGGAAGGGTAAACAGAAAGCGGGCGAAGAGTGACATGGAAAAAGAGAAGGAGACAGAGAAAGGGGAAAGAGCCTTCTGACATCGAAAAAAACGGTGTCAGGAGGTTCTTTGATTTTGCATGGAAATATGTACAAAAAAAATGCAAACAAAATTGCACAATCCTGATAATTTATGTTATAATCTAACCGAACTTTCAGACCCTAAGAGGTCTGGAAATGCCGCTGCAGGATCCGGACACGGGCGGGGATTATCCGGGCAGGATCCTGCTTCATTACACCTTTTAAGGAGGATAAAGAACTATGGCAAGAAAGATGAAAACCATGGATGGTAACCATGCAGCCGCTCATGCATCCTACGCTTATTCAGATGTAGCTGCTATTTACCCCATCACACCCTCTTCTGTTATGGCGGAAGCCACAGACGAGTGGGCAACCCAGGGAAGAAAGAACATCTTCGGACAGGAGGTTCAGGTTACTGAAATGCAGTCCGAGGCAGGCGCAGCCGGAGCTGTACACGGTTCTCTGGCAGCCGGAGCTCTGACGACCACCTACACCGCGTCCCAGGGCCTTCTGCTCATGATTCCCAATCTTTACAAGATCGCCGGTGAGCAGCTTCCGGGCGTGATCAACGTATCCGCACGTGCAGTCGCTTCTCACGCACTTTCCATTTTCGGAGATCATTCGGACGTTATGGCATGCCGTCAGACCGGCTGCGCCATGCTCTGCGAGTCTTCCGTACAGGAGGTTATGGACCTGACTCCTGTTGCGCATCTGGCAGCTATCAAGGGCAAGGTTCCCTTCATCAATTTCTTTGACGGTTTCCGTACTTCTCACGAGATTCAGAAAATCGAGACCTGGGATTACGAGGATCTGAAGGATATGGCAGACATGGACGCCATCGCCGAGTTCCGCGCTCACGCCCTGAATCCCAACCATCCCTGCCAGAGAGGCTCCGCTCAGAACCCGGACATCTTCTTCCAGGCAAGAGAAGCATGCAATCCTTACTATGACGCTCTTCCCGCTGTTGTTCAGGAATACATGGACAAGGTGAACGCGAAGATCGGCACCGACTATAAACTGTTCAACTACTACGGCGCAGAGGATGCCGAGCACGTCATCGTTGCCATGGGCTCCGTGAACGACACCATCGAGGAGACCATCGACTACCTTATGGCCGCAGGCAAAAAGGTGGGCGTTGTGAAGGTTCGTCTCTACAGACCCTTCAGCGCGGAAGCTCTCGTAGCCGCTTTCCCGGCCTCCACGAAACAGATTACCGTTCTTGACAGAACGAAAGAGCCCGGCTCTCTGGGCGAGCCTCTGTATCTGGACGTTGTGGCAGCTCTGAAGAAGAGCCCCTTCAAGGATGTTCCCGTATTCGCAGGACGTTACGGCCTGGGTTCCAAGGACACCACTCCCGCTCAGATCGTAGCGGTATTTGAGAACACCACCAAGGAAAAATTCACCATCGGCATCGTAGACGATGTGACCGGACTTTCCCTTGAGACAGGCGCTCCTCTGGTAACCACTCCGGAAGGAACCACCAACTGCAAGTTCTGGGGCCTTGGCGCGGACGGCACCGTAGGCGCGAACAAGAACTCCATCAAGATCATCGGCGACAACACCGACATGTACGCCCAGGCTTACTTTGACTATGACTCCAAGAAGTCCGGCGGCGTTACCATGTCCCACCTTCGTTTCGGCAAGAAGCCCATCAAGTCCACCTACCTGATCCACAAGGCTGACTTCGTGGCCTGCCACAATCCTTCCTATGTAAATAAGTACAACATGGTACAGGAGCTGGTAGACGGCGGAACCTTCCTTCTGAACTGCGCATGGGATATGGAAGGCCTTGAGAAGCATCTTCCCGGCCAGGTGAAGGCATTTATCGCCAACCATCACATTAAATTTTACACCATCGACGGGGTGAAGATCGGTATCGAGACCGGCATGGGACCCACACGTATCAACACCATCCTTCAGTCCGCGTTCTTCAAGCTCACAGGCATCATCCCCGAGGAGCAGGCCATCGAGCTGATGAAGGCAGCCGCCAAGGCTACCTACGGACGTAAGGGCGACGATGTTGTTCAGAAGAACTGGGCAGCTATCGACGCAGGCGCGAAGCAGGTTGTGGAGATCCAGGTTCCCGAGAGCTGGAAGGACGCTGCAGACGAGGGTCTCTTCATGGCTCACGCTGATCAGGGAAGACAGGACGTTGTGGATTTCGTAAACAACATCCAGGCCAAGGTAAACGCTCAGGAAGGAAATACCCTGCCCGTATCCGCGTTCAAACCCTATGTGGACGGCACCACTCCCTCCGGCGCAGCCGCTTATGAGAAGCGCGGCATCGCTGTAAATATCCCCGTATGGCAGCCGGAAAACTGTATCCAGTGCAACCGCTGCTCCTATGTTTGTCCTCACGCTGTCATCCGTCCCGTTGCCATGACTGCCGACGAGGCAGCTGCGGCTCCCGAAGGAATGAAGACTCTGGAGCTTACCGGCATGAAGGAGTACAGGTTCTCCATGACCGTATCCGCTCTTGACTGTACCGGATGCGGCTCCTGTGCCAATGTCTGCCCGGGCAAGAAGGGCGCGAAGGCTCTGGTTATGGCCGGTCTGGAGGAGAACGCAGGTTCTCAGAAATACTTCGACTACGGCGTAACCCTTCCCGTGAAGGAAGACGTGATTGCGAAATTTAAAGAGACTACCGTGAAGGGCAGCCAGTTCAAACAGCCGCTCCTTGAGTTCTCCGGCGCATGCGCAGGCTGCGGCGAGACTCCTTACGCGAAGCTGGTTACTCAGCTGTTCGGCGACAGAATGTACATTGCCAACGCTACAGGATGCTCCTCCATCTGGGGCAACTCCTCACCCTCCACACCTTACACCGTAAATGCCAAGGGTCAGGGTCCCGCATGGGGCAACTCCCTGTTCGAGGACAACGCAGAGTTCGGTTACGGTATGCTCCTGGCTCAGAGAGCGATCCGTGACGGCCTGAAGACCAAGGTAGCCGCTCTCCTTGACTGCGACTGCTGCGGCGAGGACGTGAAGGCAGCCGCTCAGGAATGGCTGGATACCTTCAGCGTAGGCGTTACCAACGGCGTTGCTACCGATAAGCTGATCGCTGCATGCGAGGCATGCGGATGCGACGAGTGCAAGGCGGTTCTGGCTCAGAAGGATTTCCTGGCCAAGAAGTCCCAGTGGATCTTCGGCGGCGACGGATGGGCCTATGATATCGGCTTCGGCGGCGTTGACCATGTTCTGGC
>CANQUG010000058.1 GCA_947626985.1 uncultured Lachnospiraceae bacterium
ATAGTATAGTGAAAAGTTGTATTAGATAAGAGCCTTTAATATTGGTTTCGTCTCCGTCGAGTTGTCGCTTTCCAAATGGTTTAAAATTATTACGTGTATAAAAATCAATAAGTTTATCTATATCTTCACATTCCAGATAGACAAGTTTTCCGCCAATTTCATTCTGGATAATTTTAATTTTTTGCATAGCGAGAGCGAGCAGTTCATCTCCCGAGATGATAGTGTCATTTCCATGAGAATAGTTTTTTCCGAGCTGAGCGATCAGCGGAGCTGGAATTTCGTATTCTTTGGTTTGATGATTGTATGTACCGTGTCCGTATATTATGTGACGTTCTTTGGAATTTAGCGAGCTTTTGGGGATTTTAATGAATTTGGAAGCAATTGTGTAATACCCTGCCAGTTCTTTACAGGAACAATCGGCAGACTCCCAATATACAAGGGTGGTTTTTGAAAAATTTCTTTTTGAAAAGGGAATGGCTTTCGTTTTTAAGAATTCCTGCACGTCTTTGTTTAATGGGCACGAAAAACGGGAGAGAATGGATTTGACCGTATCCTCTCCCAACATATTAAGCATATCGTCTAATTTTATTTCGACAAAATGTGGTTTTCCATATATTTGTAAGATTTCCTGCTGTGTCATTTGTCTGTTTTACCAAAAAAATCTTTGATGCAATTTTCTGTTAAAATCCTGCATTCGCGAGACAATTCTTTAGGAACATATTTTTGGTCTGTATGTGATAAGGCATCAACAAATGTATGAGCAAGACGTTTGTCGGAAATTGTCACATTTTTTAAAATGCTTTTCGTTGCCATACATATCACCTCCTAATATATGTTGGCACTGGAATCACATTGAATGTAACCTTATTATAGACAAAATTTCGTAAAAAGCAATGGTAAAAATGTGAAAACTTCATTAATTTTTGTGCACATTGTATTTTCTTGTGAACGGGAATATACGTTCGATGCAATGAATTGATGATCTGTACATAAAATCGGCTGTCAAGGATCTGCCGGAGTTCTGCTTCCGCCAGGCGTATGCGGATGGCTTTTGCTCACCCTCACTATTGTTTATCTGCAGTAAAAAATGCGGATAACAGGACTCGAACCTGCACGTCGAAGACACCAGAACCTAAATCTGGCGCGTCTGCCAATTCCGCCATATCCGCATATCAGAATCTGTATTCAGTTGGAACAGCCGCCGCTGTTATCATAAGCTGGAAAGTCCCTTCAAGGTCTTTGCCGCCTCTTTATTATACCAAAAAGAAAAAACCGGAAATCCTCTGGCAGGATTTCCGTTCTTATTCACCTGAAAGGTCGGGAATATTTCCCTATATGACAATGAAGCATCGGGGATTCGAACCCCGGACAACTTGATTAAAAGTCAAGTGCTCTACCACCTGAGCTAATGCTCCATAACAGGAACAGCAAAGTGCTCTGTTGCGCAACCTGTAATCCATGGGGATGAACAGGAACTGGGCTAGCTGGATTCGAACCAGCGAGTGCAGCAGTCAAAGTGCTGTGCCTTACCGCTTGGCGATAGCCCAAGGGTAAAGGGTGGGTACAGGGATTCGAACCCTGGGCCTCCAGAGCCACAATCTGGCGCGCTAACCAGCTGCGCTATACCCACCATAACGTGTCTGAAGGGATTCGAACCCCCGACCCACGGCTTAGAAGGCCGTTGCTCTATCCAGCTGAGCTACAGACACAGATCTCAAAACGAGAGAGCGGGTGATGGGAATCGAACCCACGTATCTAGCTTGGAAGGCTAGTATTCTACCATTGAACTACACCCGCATATTCTGAAAGCATCTATTGGGACATCAGTCGGGGTGACAGGATTCGAACCTGCGGCCTCCTGGTCCCAAACCAGGCGCTCTAGCCAAACTGAGCCACACCCCGGTATTTGTCGATGTTCTGTTGTCGCTTGACGCAAGACATATTATATTATAGGGCTTTTCAAATGTCAACAGTTTTTTTAGGAAAAATCAGCACTTTTTTTCAGGAAAAATCGGCACTTATTTCAGAGAAAATCGGCACTTTTTAAGTCGGTTTTTTGGCAAAAGCCAGTATTTTTTCCGAACTCTTCGGGGAATCCGGAAGCCGGACGGCGGAGATTCCCGCTTGCGAAAGAGAAGGCTTCATGGTAGGATAACGAACAGGAACCGGTGATAGAACACGGACGAGGGAGAAAGAGACAGAATGGAGGAGAATAGGATGGGAATGAATGTGGAGGAATTTCAGCGGCTTCTGGCCGGGATGACGGAGCGGGCGGCCGGACAGAACCATTTTCTGACGCTGGAGGATATCAAAGTTTTTCTTGGGGATTCCGGGCTGGATCCGGAGCAGATGAAGAAGGTACTTCAGTATCTGAAGGTTCAGGGGATCACAGTGGAGGGAATGGAACATATATATAAGGAAGAAACTGCTTCCGTATCCGAAGAGAGGACGCCGGTTCCCCTGAATCCTGAGGAGCGTGCCTACTTAAAATCGTACCGGGAAGATCTGAAGGCATGGAGGTTTTCTCAGGCGGCTGCCGGGGAACTTTTTTTGGCGCTTTCCAGGGGAGACGGGTCGGTGCGGGAGGAACTGATTCACCGGTATCTGAGCGTGGCCGCGGATCTGGCGGAGGCGGAAAACTGTGAGGAGATTCCCTTCCCCGATCTTCTGGCGGAGGCGAATCTGAGTCTGGTCGCCGCCCTGGACGAAAAGGAACCGTGGCTGAAGAGCGATGCCTGGCTGCGGGAAAGGATCAGGTTGGGAATCCGTGCGGCTGTGGAAGAACAGACCAGGAGGAATTTTTCCGACGATTATCTGGTGTCAAAGGTGGAAAAACTGGACCGGACCATCCGTGAGCTGACCGACGAGGAGGAAGGGGAGAAAGGCAAATTTTCTGTTCAGGAGCTTTCGGTCATTCTGGATATGGACGTGGAGGAAATTCAGGATGTGCTTCGCCTGGCGGGAGAGGGGGAGTAAATGTTCCTGAGAAAAATGAAATCGGGGCTGTCTATGCATGCTGACAGCGCAATATATGGAAGATTATAAAGATGCTTGTTCATATATTGCGCTGCCATACAATGATTCGACAGCCCCGATTTTGTTATTCGTAGCAGAGCACATTCCCCACTCCTTGGGGAGTACAAACTAATATCGAGCGCAGCGAGGCTGGGGCGAATACCCCCTTCTGCTTCGCAGGAAGCAAACGCCTTTATGCCGTTTCAGTGCCTGCACCGGGGAAGTTTATTTTTATGCTCCGGCATTAATTAGATTTACTTCGAACATGTCGAGATTGCTTCAGATTTACTTTGATATTGTTTCGGACCTGTTGCAGTATTTCTTCAGGTCTGCCTCAATTACCTCAGATTCGTTTCGTACTTTAAATCGAATTTACTTCCCCAGACGGATCACGTTCCAGGAGGCCTTGTGAATATCGCTGGTAAGAGTTCCGTCTTCCAGAACGGAGCGATTCACCGTCTGCGGAGCCACCTTCTCCTGACCGAAGCCGTTTACCGCCTTCAGGTCGTCGTTTTCCAGGACAATATGTTCTTTCAGAGAATAACCTTCGAAGCTTCTCACATCCGTGACGAGGGTTACGTCCTCATCCAGATTTCTGTTCACGGCGAAGATGGTCACTTCTTCTTTTTCCTCGTTATATACAGCGATGGACTCAATGTCTGTGACATCTCCGTGATCCTTCGTGGCGTGGAGCGGAGAATCGATCACAGGGAACAGAGCTGCGCCGCGGCCGTATCTGGACGCGTGCATGAAGGGATAGAAGATGGTCTGTCTCCATGCTCCGCCGCCGTTGGCGTCGGTCATGATGGGCGCGATGACGTTGATCAGCTGGGCCAGGCACGCTACCTTCACCCGGTCGGAGTGGCGGAGCAGCACGATGAGCATCAGGCCCACCAGCAGCGCGTCCTCGAAGGTGTAGATATCCTCCAGGAGAGGCGGAGCGACCTGCCAGGGTTTGTTCTTCATGGCGTCGTCGTCCTTCTCATTGGAGTGGTACCATACGTTCCACTCGTCAAAGCTCAGGTACATATTCTTTTCGCTGCGCTTCTTCGCTTTTACATAATCGCAGATGGAGGTTACGGTATGGATGAATTCGTCCATGTCGTTGGATTTGGCCAGGAAATCGTTGGTATTGCCGGAGCGGTTGCCGTAGTAGGTATGGAGGGACAGATAATCGGCAAACTCATAGGTATGGCTCAGCACCGTATCCTCCCAGGTGGCGAAGGTGGGCATCTCCTTATTGGAGCTTCCGCACACGACGAATTCCACGGAGGGATCGATGATCCGCATGGCTCTTGCGGTTTCCGCCGCAAGCCGTCCGTATTCGTCCGCAGTCTTGTGGCCCATCTGCCAGGGACCGTCCATCTCGTTTCCAAGACACCAGGTTTTGAATTCGTAGGGCTCCTTCTGGCCATGGCTGATACGAAGGTCGCTGTATTTGGAGCCGCCGGGATGATTGCAGTATTCCAGGAGATTGCAGGCGTCGGCGATCCCGCGGGTGCCAAGGTTCAGAGCCATCATCACTTCCGCGTCTGCAGCCTTTGCCCACTGGCTGAATTCGTGGAGGCCCACCTCGTTGGTCTCCAGGCTGCGCCATGCCAGTTCAATTCTGTGGGGACGCTGATCCACGGGTCCTACGCTGTCCTCCCAGTTAAAGCTGGAGACAAAGTTTCCGCCCGGATAGCGTACGATCGGTACATTCAGTTCTTTTACCAGTGCAATTACATCTTTTCGGAATCCGTTTTTGTCGGACATCGGATGCCCCGGCTGATAGATTCCGTCATAGACAGCCCGTCCCAGATGCTCGATGAAGGAGCCGTAGATCCTGTCGTCGATCTCCGCGATCCGGAAGGATCTGTCGATCATCATTTTCGCTTTTTTTGACATGCTTTCCTCCTTGTAAGAGCGTATGCCCTCTTTGTAAGAGCGTGTGCCCGTTTGTTTTCTTCACAACGATATTATACAATTTTTATTCTTCTAATACAACCGTGCCGTCTGAATCTGCCAGGTGAAAATCAACCGAAAATACAGTCCTGCCGGTGCTGGTTTGCCGGAGTCCGTCCGCCGCAGCTTTGACGGGATAAAAAGGGCAGTTTCATAAAGAAACTGCCCTTGTAAGCTGTTTGCCGGACCGATCAGCCCTTTACAGCGCCGGAGGTCATACCGGCTACCAGATACCTGTTGAAGATCAGGTAAATGATCAGGATCGGGATGATGCCGAACATGGAACCTGCGATCAGAAGGTCGTAGTTGTTTCCATAAGGAGTCAGCAGAGTGTTCAGACCGATCTGAAGGGTGAACTTGCTGGTATCACGGAATACAAGCATGGGCCACAGCATATTGTTCCAGGAACCCATCGCGCACAGGATTGCCATGGATGCGAAGGCCGGCTTGGTGATAGGCATCATGATCTTTACGGAGATGCCGTACTCGGTACAGCCGTCCACACGCGCCGCGTCCAGCAGTTCCATGGGAAGGCCCTGCATGTACTGCCGGAAGAAGAATATGGTCGAGGCAGCGCACAGACCGGGAAGGAACACACCTGCGTTGGTGTTGATCAGGTGAAGCGTGGTAACCTCCTGGTACAGCGGGAGCATCAGGATTTCAAAAGGTACGGACATGGTGGCGATTACCATGAAGAACAGGAAATTGCCCAGCTTTGTCTTGTACATGGTCATACCGTAGGCTACGAAGTAGCACACCAGCAGGGTCAGAACAACGGTGGTCAGCGTCAGGACCAGACTGTTCTTATACCACATGAAGTATTTATTGGAGTCCGCGATGGCTACGTCATCCGTGGTATGAGGATTAATAAACTTCGTAAACAGATACGCGTAATTATGCAGGCTCCATTCGCCGATCTTCAGGTTCAGAGACATACCGTTCTGGAAGATCTCACGGGCAGGGCGGAAGGAAGCCGTCAGGCCCGCAAGGAGCGGGAAGGCGATCAGTCCGCACACCACGACGAAAACGGCAGTGGCAAGAAAAGAAGCGACTTTATGGTTGGATTCCATTGTTTTCTGCTTTTCCATAATATCATTCTCCTTTCTTCTTGAAGCCGATGGTGCCTGTAGCAAAGAGCTGGATGAAGTTGATCACCAGGGCGATGATCATCAGCACCACGCCTACCGCGCAGGCATAGCCCAGCTCGTTGGTCTCGATGCCTCGCTTATACAGATATCCCACGATGGTAAGACCGATGTTCTTGGGCGAAGAGTTGCCGTTCCACAGCATGAAGCTCTCCAGGAACATGGACAAACCGGCGAATACGGAAATGGTGATAACGTAAACGGTGGTGGGACGAAGCAGCGGAAGGGTAATGTACCAGAACTTCTGCCATGGATTGGTTCCGTCGATATCGGCGGATTCATACAGGGCGCCGTCGATTCCGTTCAGACCGGATACGAAGTAGAGCATGTTTACGCCTGTCCATCTCCACATACAGAGAAGGAGCAGCGCCACCCAGCCGGTTCCCTTGGATTTCAGCCAGGGAATGGAGGACTGTCCAAGAAGGTGCATCAGCTGGTTCATCTGGCTGCCGTCGCCTTCCGAGAACATCAGACGGAACAGCATACCGGAAATAACTACAGAGGTAAGGGCCGGGATATACATGATGATTTTCCACACGCCCCGTGCCTTGGTAATGCGGCTCTCGATGAGCACTGCCAGCAGCATGGGAATGGGAACCAGAAGCAGAAGTGTGAGAACCATGTATTCCACGCTGTTGAATACGGCCGTTTTAAAGAACGGGTCCGCGGAAAGTTTCTTATAGTGCTGGAATCCGACCCAGGTGGTCACACCGAAATCTACAGTCTGAAAGCTCATCAGGATACCTGTAACCAGAGGATACAGCCAGAAGACAAGCAGACTGATGCAGAAGGGCAGCGAAAACACGAAGGGCGCCACCTTCTGGGAATACAGGATTTTTTTTGCCTTATTCACGAGGGAATTCCTCCTTTCTTTCCTTTCCCGCCGGAGACAGCATCCGGCGGCGGCAGGTTTCTGTCACAGGAAAGGACGGAAACTCTTTTCCGGGCGCGGACGGCATCCGGCGCCGGGGGCTTCTGTCCGGCTTTCCTGTTATAGAATGAAGGCCCGGGAATGCGATTTCCCGGGCCTCCCTGCGATTACGAATTATTACGTTTTATCTTCAGCGACAGGATTTATGAAATTGCGAAGGCAATATAATCCTGAGCCTCCTGAAGGGCCTCGTCTACGTCCATACCCTCCTCAAGAACTTCGTTCAGAGTAGTGGTGCAGAAGTAGTCGTTGATCGTGGGAGAAGCAGAAGTGGAATAAATTCTGCCGATCTCATCGTTTTCAGCCAGCTGGTTCAGAATCTCATAGGGTTTTACGCGGAAGAAGGTGTTGTAGTAGTTGTCCTCGCTGTAAGCGAAGTCTTCGTCTGACCAGTAAGCGGTATTGCAGACATCAAATCCAAGCTCGTTCCAGATGTACTTCTCGCCTTCTTCGGAAAGCTTCGCCCATGCCAGCCACTCAGCTGCCAGCTCGGGATTCTCGCACTGGTTGGTAACAACCGTACCGGTTCCGCCGATACCTACGGAAGAGGGCTGTCCTTCTTCGAATACCGGGATCTTGGTGATGTCATACTTGCCTTCCATTTCGGGCATGTAATCTTTGAAACGGCTCATATACCACATAGCCTTCGGGAAGGATGCGATCTTGCCGTCCATAATGTTCTTGAAACCAGCTTCCAGGTCTACATGACCGTCGGTGGAGATCATGGCGATACCGTCGTTCAGCCATTTCTGCTGTCTGGTAAGCATATCTTTTACGGAATCAAGCTGTACGTTTACTTCACCGTCCGGGCCGCCGGTCCAGTCTTCACCGTTCTGAGCCATGGCGATCCACATCCAGTCAACGCTGCCGGTATCTACGGAGGTCAGGTAAACTTCGCCGTTGGAAGCCTCTTTCAGCTGTTCGCCGAGAGCTTCATAATCGTCCCAGGTCTTTACGGATTTGTAATCAAGACCATACTGCTCAAAAATCTCTGCGTTCCAGTACATAACGGCCGCGCCTACATGAGTGGGAACACCCACGCGAACGCCGTCTGCTCTGGAGTAGATGTCCAGACGGGACTGTACTACGCTGTCCTCATAGGGAGCAAGAGCTTCGCTCAGATCGTACAGCGGGCAGTTTTCTCCGGTGTAGTTGGGGAACTGGCCGATCTCGATATCGCACATGTCGGGAGCGCCGCTGCCTGCCTGCAGGGACATCATCAGTTTGTTGTGATGATCTGCATAGGGATATGTACTGAAGGTAATCTGAATGGTTCTGTCCGGGTTCTGCTCGTTCCACAGATCAACCATCTTGCCGTAGAATTCATTGTGAAGGTCAACGAATGACCAGAGTTCATACTTTGCTGTAGCATCGTCCGGACCAACTGTGGTAACGGCGGTGGGAGCACCTTCCTCTGCAGCTGCGTCGTCAGCCATTACTACGCTGGACATGGATGTCACCATTGCTGCGGATAACAATAATGCTAACCATTTTTTCTTCATGTTGTTTCCTCCTTTTTTGTTGAAACTCATTTCTTTTTTTCGGGTTGTCGTATAAAATTTCTGTGCCTGCGGAACAGAGAAGTTAAAAGAGCGCAAAAAATCTCTTTCACACATAAACTGCACAAAAAATTTATACTTTATCCCTTATATGTGCTGTAATTTTACCAATTAATTACCTGCGTTGTCAATAAATAAATACAAAGATTGATTGGATATTTTAGATGAATCTAAAATAAAACATTGAGCACAATGACGGTATTTTTGCTGATTTTTGGGCATATTGCTTGACATTTTTGTTGAATTTAGTATACTGAAATCAATTGGTTCGGAAAAAAGAAAATAAAACAAGTTTAGTATAAAAGACAGGAAAGGAGAGAATATATGGCTGAACAGCAGTTCCTGGAACGGCAGCTTCCCGTGTTTCAGGCTCTGAGTTCCGACGTGAGGCTCCAGATTATGAAGGAGATCCTGAACTGCGAGGGGATCAATCTGAAGCAGATTTCCGGAAATCTGAAGCTTTCCATGAGTACCCTAAGCCCTCACATTGCCAGACTGGAAGACTGCGGCCTGATCCGGGTGGAGGACGTTCCGGCTTCCCGGGGGACGCAGAAATGCTGCTATCCCAATATGGAATATGTTCTGATCGATTTTGCCGCGGACGCGTCCAATTATGCCAGGATCTATCAGGCGGAGATTCCTGTGGGAAGCTATTCGGATTTTGATGTGACTCCCACCTGCGGTCTGGCCACGGAGGATTCTTTTCTGGGCGCCCTGGACGAGCCCAGGTATTTTGCCCACCCTGACAGGCGCAGGGCCCATATTCTCTGGTTTACCACAGGTTACGTGGAGTATCTTGTGCCCAATTTTATTCCCTACAACAGTCTGATCGATTCTCTGACCCTGACCTTTGAGATTTCCTCGGAGGCTCCCAGGTATAATAACAGCTGGCCCTCCACCATTGAATTTTTTATCAACGGGACGAGGCTGGGAAGCTGGATCTGTCCGGGGGACTTCGGAGGGCGTCCGGGCGCTTATAATCCCAGCTGGTGGTATGATTTTCTGAATCAGTATGGTATGCTGAAAAAGCTGACTGTGGACAGGACAGGGTGTTATCTGGACGGAGAGCTTCTCTCCGGCGTGACGGTTCAGGAGCTGGGACTGACGGGGGCGTCGGTGATCAAGCTGCGGCTTCAGGTACCTGCCGGACTGTCTACCTCCCATGGTCTTACCATTTACGGTCAGGGCTTCGGGGATTTTAATCAGGGCATCCGGGTGATGATTCATCATAGTATGAAAGAAAAACAGATGGAGGAATGAGGATGAAGATACAGAAACAGCTGCCGGTAAATGCCTGCCGCCAGGCGGAGGGCTTTATGCGCAGATATCAGAAGCTTGTGAAGGATGTGGTGATCCCCTATCAGTATGAGGTGCTCAGCGACCGGGCTCAGGGAGCGGAAAAGAGTCACGTGATCGCCAATTTTGCCAATGCCGGGGCGGTCCTTGCGGGAAAAGACGGCGGGGATGGGTTCTACGGCATGGTGTTTCAGGACAGTGACGCTGCCAAATGGCTGGAGGCTGTGGCCTATTCTCTGGAGCTTTTTCCTGATGAGAAGCTGGAGGAGGAGGCGGACCGGCTGATTGAGCTGATCCGGGCCGCTCAGGATGAGGACGGGTATCTGAATACCTATTATACCATCAAGGATCGGGAGAAACGCTGGCAGAATCTGATGGAGGGGCACGAGCTGTACTGCTCCGGGCATATGATGGAGGCCGCGGTCGCCTATTATGAGGCGACAGGGAAACGAACTCTTCTGGATGTGATGATCCGGAACGCGGAGCATATTTACCGCCATTTTATCACGGAGGGGAACGACGGCTGTCCGGGACACCCGGAGGTGGAGCTGGCTCTTCTGAAGCTGTACCGCTGTACGGGGGACCGCCGCTGGATGGAGCTGGCGCGTCATTTTATCGATGTGAGGGGGACGGATCCACACTTTTTTGCCAAAGAGTCGAAGCGGAGAGGCTGGACACTCTGGGGCATGGATGTGGAGGATGTTTATTATGCTCAGATGTATGCTCCGGTAAGGGAGCAGACGGATGCGGTGGGACACAGCGTCCGGGCGGTGTATCTCTATACTGCCATGGCGGATCTGGCTTCCGAGACGGGGGACGCGTCCCTTTTTCAGGCCTGCCGCCGGCTTTGGGAGAGCATTACCCGGAGACGGATGTATGTCACGGGAGGGATCGGCTCCACTGTGATCGGAGAGGCTTTTACGGTGGACTATGATCTGCCCAATGATACGGTTTACGCGGAGACCTGCGCTTCCATCGGTCTGATGTATTTTGCCTCCAGGATGCTGGAGATGGATGTGGACGGGGAGTACGGGGATGTGATGGAATGTGCTCTTTATAATACGGTGCTTGCGGGAATGCAGCTGGACGGAAAGAGGTTTTTCTATGTGAATCCGCTGGAGGTGGTTCCGGGGATTTCCGGAACGGCGGTGACCCATCGTCATGATCTGCCTCAGCGTCCCGCGTGGTATGCCTGCGCCTGCTGTCCGCCCAATGTAGCCAGAACGCTGTCCTCCATTGCGAAGTATGCGTACGGCGCGTCTGAGCATATGGGGTATTGTCATTTGTTCGTGGGCGGAGAGGTGGATTTCGGAAACGGGCTTGTGGTGTCCTGTGAGACAGAGTATCCTTATGGCTTTACTGTGACATACTGCGTGCGGAAAGGGTCCGGCGGGCTCTCCGTGCGTATTCCGGGCTGGAGCAGGAACTGGCGTGTGCTGAAAAACGGTGAGGAATGTGCTCCGGAGGTGGTGAAGGGGTATGCGTATTTTCCGGAACTGGCTGCGGGAGACCGGGTGGAGATGGTTTTGGATGATCGGGCTTATTTTGTGTATGCGTCCGGGCGGGTTCCGGCGGATACCGGCTGTGCTGCTCTTAAGAGAGGGCCGCTGGTGTATTGTTTTGAGGGCGTGGATAATGGGGGAGATGTGCTTTCTCTCACGGTAGATACGGAGGAAGAGGTGACTGCGGGGGATGCTCCGGAGGGGCTTCCGGCGGATGTGGTTTCGCTTCGGGTCCGGGGGTTCCGGAGGGAAGAGACAGAGGGGCTTTATTCTTCCAGGCGTCCGGGGCAGGCGGCCTGTGAGATTTTGGCGGTTCCTTATTATGTTTGGGGGAATCGGGGGGAAAATCAGATGAGGGTGTGGGTTCCGTACCGGATCTGAGGTGACGGGCGGAGGCTGCTGAGATGTGCTGCAATATGGACGCTGCTGGGATGTGCGAATGCCGTCGAGGCATGCGGCGCTGATAGGCTATACGGACGTTGCCGAGATGTGCATACGGACGCTGCTGAGATATGCAATGCGGACACTGCTGAGATGTGCGAATGCCGTCAAGGCATGCGGCGCTGATAGGCTATACGGATGTTGCTGAGATGTGCAATGCGGACGCGGCCGAGATGTGCAATGCGGACGCTGCTGAGGTATACAATGCGGACCCTGCCAGGGCTGCGCTTCCTGTCATGCAGACGCCGCAACACTCCGCCGAACTAATCGCTAACTTCGACTAAGACGCTCCGGAGAGCCGTCGCGCCTAAGTCTCCGTAAGCGCTGGATTTCGTCTCCGCTAAAACCGCGGCTGAAACGTCTGCCTGACAGGAAGCGCAGCCCTGACAGCTGTGTACTGGCGTTGGACGCAGCTGTGAGTGAGATTATACAGATTCAGGGCAGTGCATCGCAGTGAGAGGAAACAGTATCGCTGCAGGCGATACGAAGCAGCCACCGGGAAAGGTGATTTTCGCAGCTGCACGGTTTTGCCGCAGGGCGATAGGGAGCAGTCACCGGGAAAGGTGACGCTCGCAGCTGGTTGATTCATTGCAGGGCGGCACGGAGCAGTCACCGGGAAGGGTGACTCTTGCGGCTGCGCAGTTATTCCTGCAGGGCGGCACGGAACACGGAAATTCCGGGAAGGGCCGTTCCTGCAGCTGCGGGTGTGTTGTGACAGGCCGCGGATTTTCTTAGTCTTCGTAGGAGAAGATGGGGCGGCCGGTTTCGTCGAAGCGGATGCGCATGAGCATGGCGTGGCGGTCGGGGTTGTAGAGGGGATTTCCTACGATTTCCTCTTTGGCCCTGGCGTGGTAGCACATGATGGGGTTTCCCTCTTCGTCTGTAGTGAAGCTGTTGTGTCCTGGGCCGTAGATGCCGCGGGCGGGATCGGAGGTGAGGACGGGGTAGCGCTCCTTGGTCCAGGAGCGGGGATCCAGAAGGTCCGAGTCCTCGTCGGCGGTGAGCATTCCCATGCAGTATTCCGGACCGGTTTCGGAGGCGGAGTAGGTGAGGAAGATTTTGCCGCCGTGGTGGATCACTGCGGGTCCTTCGTCCACCCAGAAGCCCACGCGTTCCCAGTCGTAGTCGGGGGTGGTGAGCATGACCTGAACGGTTTTCAGTTTGCAGGGGGATTCCATCTCCGCGATGTACAGGTTGGAGATCTGGGGTCCTACGCTGACCTTTTCGGCCCATACATAATAGTATTTTCCTTTGTTTTCAAAGACGGTGGCGTCCAGGGAGAAGGCCTCGAAGGAGAAGATGTCTCCTTTGGCCCGCTGCATTTTTCCCTTTTCCACCCAGGTTCCGGTGATGGGATCTTCGTCCCGGCATTCCAGTACATAGGGACGGATTTCCCAGACGTCGTCCACGTCTCCGCCGGAAAAATAGATGTACCATTTTCCATCCAGGTAGTGGAGCTCCGGAGCCCAGATGTGGATGCTCATGATTCCTTTCTCGTGTTTTTTCCATATCATGGTTTCCGGCGCGTCCTTCAGGCCGGCCAGGGTGTCGGAACGGCGAAGGACGATTCCGTCGTAATCGGGAATGGAGGCGGTGAAGTAGTAGGTTCCGTCCGTGTGCCGGTAAATATAGGGGTCGGCACGCTGAAGGATCCAGGGTTCGTTGAATTTCAGCTGTTTTGAGTCATTCATAGAGGACCTCCCAATTATATTTTTGTTTAAGGGGTGCATGTCAGATGCTTTATATAAAAAATATTGACGATGGCGCGGCGATCTTCAAGGCTTTAGGCTCTCCTCTGCGCATCAGGATCATCAAGCTTCTTCTGGAGAGCAAGGAGATGAACATGGGGGAACTGGCCAGTGCTCTGGGGATCACCAACGGTGCGCTGACAAGTCATATCAAAAAGCTGGAGGACAGCGGCATCGTTACCATTCTCACGGAGTGCGCCGGCCATGGAAACCAGAAGGTCTGCCGCATGAACGTGGATAAGATCCTGATCGACGTGATTCCCAGGAAGGAGGAATCCGCCGCCAACAGCTATTCCATCGATATTCCCATTGGAAATTATTTTCATTACCGGGTGTATCCCACCTGCGGACTTTCCACGACGAAGAATCTCATCGGCACGGTGGACGATCCCAGGTACTTCGCTCATCCCAGTCATGTGGAGGCCCAGATCCTGTGGCTTGCCAAGGGGCATGTGGACTACCGTATTCCCAATATGGTTCCCACCGGACATAAGATCGATCAGATTACCATGTCCTTCGAGATCAGCAGCGAGGCTCCCGGTGTGAACAGCGACTGGCCGTCGGATATCACCTTTGTCCTCAACGGCACCCGGCTGGGGACATGGACCAGCCCCGGGGATTTCGGGGACATGCACGGCATGTTTACTCCCAGCTGGTGGTTCCCCAACTGGAATCAGTACGGTCAGCTGAAGATGCTTGTGGTGAATCGTCAGGGGACTTTCATCGACGGACTGAAGATTTCCGATGTGACCACCACCCAGCTGAATCTGGATTTTCAGAGCGAAATGCAGTTCCGCTTCCAGGTCTTCGAGACCGCGAAAAATGTGGGAGGGATCACGCTGTTCGGCAAAGGCTTCGGCAATTATAATCAGGATATCAAGGTTCGTGTAAATTACAGCCCCAAAGAATAGAGATGGGGCTGTAATTTTTTTGGCCGAATATTATGTTTTACCATTTCCGGGGGATATCCGGGCATCGGCGGACCTTCAGGGCGGCCCGCAGCTCCACGTAGCATCCGCAGAGGGTGCACATGCCGCCGGTGAGACGGGAACAGCGGGCGCAGAGGTTCAGCCGGCGTTCGTAAAGCTCCTGGCTGACTCTGTCGTCCTCGCTGAGATTTTTTATGTAGATGTCCAGCTTTTGAAAAAATTCTTCCCGGGTTTCCGTATAAAGAAGGCATTTCCGGCAGGCCCGCAGTTCTTCTGTCATCAGCTGAGCGTTACGCTTAAGCGCACCACTGAGCGGGGCGGCAGGTTCAGCGCAAAGCCTTCCTCTGTGATCCGGCAGTCTGTGAATTCCTGAACGGCAATCTGTTCCGGCTCTTCGAAGGTATTTTTTTCCGCCATGGCGCCATGTACCATTTCTCCCTTTGCGGAGAGTACGGCATGTCCCTGGACGACGGCCTCGATGGGAAGCGTGTCGCAGAGGGAGGCGTTGGTGAGGGTGATATGGAGGGTTCCGTCTGCGGCGACGGAGGCGGACTCTGTGATCTCCGGTACCGGGAATTCCTCATCCAGGCCGATGTTCCTGGTTTCGATGGAGCTTTCCACCAGATCGCTGTCCTGATGCTCTTTGTACAGGTCGAAAACGTGATAGGTGGGCGTCAGCAGCATGTCGGCTCCCTCTGTCAGGATCACGGACTGAAGCACGTTGATGGTCTGGGCAAGGTTCGCCATGCGCACCCGGTCGGAGTGTTTGTTGAAGATATTCAGGGTGATTCCCGCTGTGAGAGCGTCGCGGATGGTGTTCTGCTGATAGAGGAATCCCGGGTTTGTTCCGGGCTCCACATTGTACCATGCGCCCCATTCATCCACTACCAGGGCGATTTCCTTCTGAGGATCGTATTTGTCCATGATGGCGGAGTGGCTGCGGATCAGTTCATCCATGTAATATGCTTTGGAAAGGGTTCTGTACCATGCGCTGTCGTCGAATTCCGTGGCGCTTCCTTTGTCCTGCCATCCGTCCGGATGTACGTAGTAATGCAGGGAAAGGCCGTCCAGATTTCCGTGGAATTTCGGCTCGCAGTGGCGGAAGCAGGTTTTCAGCACGCTGTCGGTCCATTCGTAATCGTCTACATTGGGACCGCAGCAGATTTTGCTGATGCTTTTTGTCCCGCGGTGGTCGGGATTTTTGTAGTCGCGGACATAGGTCTGATATCTGCGGTACTCATTGGCGTAATATTCCGGGGTCATGTTGCCGCCGCATCCCCAGTTTTCGTTGCCCACGCCGAAGAAGGAAAGCTTCCAGGGCTCTTTGTGACCGTTCTGCTCCCGGAGAGAGGACATGGGGGAGAGGCCGCCGAAGGTGATGTATTCCACCCATTCGGACATTTCCTGTACGGTGCCGCTGCCCAGGTTTCCGTTGACATAGGCTTCGCAGCCCAGCTGGGAGCACAGTTCAAAGTATTCGTGGGTACCGAAGCTGTTGTCCTCTGTGACGCCGCCCCAGTGGGTGTTGATCATCTTCTTTCTGTTTTCTCTGGGACCGATTCCGTCCATCCAGTGATACTCGTCCGCAAAGCATCCGCCCGGCCAGCGAAGCACGGGGATTTTGATCTTCCGCAGCGCCTCCACCACGTCTGTGCGTATTCCCTTCACGTTGGGAATGGGAGAATCTTCGCCTACATAAAAGCCTCCGTAAATGCACCGTCCCAGATGCTCGGAGAAATGACCGTATACCTCTTTTTGGATTCTGCTCAGCTTTTTATCGGGATTAATCGTAAATTTTGCCATTGGTTTCTCCTTATGATTTGCAGTTGATTAGATTCAGGCTGTTTTTGCTTCCATCCTATTATAGCGAATAAAATAAAAATAGCAAACATTATTTTACGATTTATATTTTGAATTATCTAAAATATTTTATTTTAACTTAAAATATTTTTCAAATCTATTGAAATTGTATAATCACTGGGATAAAATGTAGGTTACTACAGGGTGGTCTTCGGGAAGGTATCCGGGGGCTGTCCGGGGCAGAAGGCAATATGCTGTTTCTGCGTAATTTCTGATAGGAAAAAGAAAGGAGGAGATGCACGGAGACCGTGCATAATGAGAAACATGAAAAGGAAAGACATACGTCTCAGGCTGATGGCGATCAGTACTGCAGCGTTTTTGTGCGTGGGTGCTTTTCAGCCGGTAATGGCGGAGGCATCGGAGGAGGCTGTGGAAGAGACGGCGGATGACGCCGGAGAGGAGGCGGCAGATTCCGCTGAGGAAGACGCTGCAGGTGAAGATACGGAAGGGCAGGAAACTGCGGAAGGAGAGGAAGCTCCGGAGGTTTCTCATGTGACGGTTCATGATCCGTCCATCATTCGGACCAACGACGGGGAATATTATGTTCTCGGTTCCCACACGGCCAGCGCCAAATCTGCTGATCTGGTGAAATGGGAGCAGGTATGCTTTGATTACGGAAATCCGGAGAATACTCCGTTTTATGGAAATCTTCAGGAGACTTTCGCAGAGCCTTTCCAGTGGGCGGGCTACGACGACGGCGACTGCCAGAGCGGATATGCCATCTGGGCTCCGGATATTATCTGGAATCCGCAGTACGCATGGGAGGACGGAAGCACAGGAGCTTACATGCTCTATGTCTGCACCTCCTCTACCTGGCGCCGTTCCTGCATCTGCTATCTGGTGTCCAAAGATTTCCAGGGTCCCTACACCTATAAGGACACTCTGGTTTATTCCGGATTTACCAAAACCGGCGAGCCTGACGGCAACAGTACCAGAGACACAAAGTGGGACAACGATTACCTGAATCTGAACGAGCTTCTGGAGAAGGGCTCGGAGAACGGCGGAATCGATGAGATCAGCGACAACTGGTTTGACGGGGCAGGCGGCTGGAACAACAGCTACGCTCCCAACGCCATTGACCCGAATCTGTTCTTCGACGCGGAGGGTGAGCATCTGTACATGTCCTACGGCTCCTGGTCCGGCGGTCTGTTTATTCTGGAGCTGGATCCCGCCACAGGCGAGGCGCTGTATCCCGGAGTGGATTCTGTGGATGAGACCTCCGGAAACTTCGTGGACCGTTATTTCGGCGTGCATATTGCCGGCGGAAATCATCAGTCCGGTGAAGGCCCCTACATCGAATACGATCCGGAGACAGGTTATTACTATTTATATGAAACCTACGGCGGACTTACGGCCACCGGCGGCTACAATATGCGTCTGTTCCGCTCGGAGAATCCCTTCGGTCCCTACCTGGACGCTGCCGGCGGAAACGCGGCGGACAATGGGGAGAGCAATGACAATTACGGAATCAAGCTGATCGGAAATTACAGCTTCTACGGTCAGATCGGCAAACGTGCGGCAGGCCACAATTCCATGCTCATCGATGAGGACGGTTCCCGCTATCTGGTATATCACCAGCGCTTTGACATCGAGCCGCAGCTGGAGTCCCACGAGGTGAGAGTGCATCAGCAGTTCCTGAATGAGGATCTCTGGCCTGTGACGGCTGTCTATGAGTACCGCGGGCAGCAGCCGGAAAATTACAGCGATGAGGATGTGATCGGTTCCTATGAGTTCATTTGCCACGGAAAAACCACTACCGGCGAGATGGAAAGCACCCAGATGCTTACCCTGAACAGCGACGGCACAGCGGAGGGGGCAAAGACCGGTACCTGGACAAAGACGGATTCCGGAAAGGGATATGACTATGTCACCTTCGAGTTTAATGACGGAACCGTTTACAAAGGATACTTTTTCAGACAGAATAAAGAGAATACGGACGTGGAGCCGGTGATGACATTTTCCGCTGTGGGAAATGACAATACCTGTATCTGGGGAAGCATGATCGATATGGGGAACACGGAGATGGTGACGGATATGGCCGCAGTGGCTCTGGGTCAGATGATTCCCGCCGCCTCCAAGGAAAATATTGAGCTTCCTGCTTCCGTTATGGGCGCGGATGTGACGTGGAGCACTTCCGATGCGTCCGTGATCAGTGAGACCGGCGAGGTGACGCCTCAGGCGGAGGATGTCCGTGTGGAACTGACAGCACAGGTGTCCTGCGGCGACACAACACAGGAAGCGGTGTATAAAGTAACAGTCCGCGGTGCAGCCGCTCTGGTGTGCGGGTATGATTTTGAGGAAGGTTCTGTAGACGGAGCTTCCGTTGCGCCCACGGAGGGATCCGCTCTGGCTGAGAATGCAGAGCTTGTGGGTGAGGCTTCTGTGGTTGCTGACGAAGAGCGGGGCAGTGTTCTGAGCATTACGAACGAGGAGGGCGCCAAGGGTGTAAATTATCTCCGCCTTCCGGAGGATACCCTCGAGGATATCGGACCTTCTGGTTATTCTGTAGCCATGTGGGTGAAGATCGGGGAGGAAACCTTTGAGCACAGCGCCCTCTTCGAGGCCGACGCGGCAGCAGCGTATCCTCTGACACGTATCGGAGCCAACCTGATCGCCCGTATCAACGCGAACGCTTACAGTGATGTGCAGGGAGCCCTGCTCACCTCCAGCGGCGAGAGAGGGGTATGGCAGCATGTGGTTTACACCGTAGATCCCAATGGAATTAAGGTTTATCTCAACGGAGAACTGGTGGGGCAGGAGAAGAAGGATATCAGCGACTGCTTCCGCAAGAACAAAACCGGTATTTCCCAGGCGAAGGATGTCATGGTGGGAAGCGGTTTCATCTGGGGAGACGAGGACTGCAGAAACGCGCAGTTTGACGATGTGATGGTTTATGACGGTACTCTGACCGCAGCTGAGGTGCAGGCGCTTTACGGAGAGTAAAGCATCGGATATACTTTCAGCCGCAGGGCTGAATAAGTAAAAAAAATAAGCCGTATTCTTCTGCCTGGAACAGGCAGGAGGATGCGGCTTTTTTGCGCTTTTATTGTATATATGCTTCATCCGATCATAGTTATTGCAATATTGTTTTGAATGTTTCATATGTACTTGATAAGTTTCATTTACGATGGTATAATTCAATCATTATGAAACAATAAATATCTGAAGTTACAGGAGGGAGAAATGTGCTTGATTTTTTGAAAACAATATTCGGCGCGGATATTTCTGCTGTGGAATGTGAGTATCCGAAGACAGCGCCTTATTATATTCGGGACGGATATGATCTGAAGTCTTTGTTCTGGGGCAGGAATCAGTGTATTCTGCTGATTCCCACCTTCCCGTCCTGGAGGCTTCCGACAGTAAAAAGGCAGCTGATGAAGTTTCAGGAAAACTGCACGGTTCCCTGTGCGCTGTGTCTGGAAAACCTGACATCCTTGCAGCGCCGTAATTTACTCGAAAACAACATACCGTTTATCTCCATTTCACAGCAGGTGTATTTGCCGTTTTGGGGCTGCCTGTTCACGGAAAGATTCAAGGCACAGGCGCCCGTCACGGAGAAAATGGCTCCCGGTACCCAGCTCGTTTTTCTGTATTTATATTATTTAGAAGAAAGCAGTAATATAAATCTGACCCGGCTTTCAAAGAGTCTGCATTTGTCTAAAGCTACTTGCACCAGAGCGATTGATGATCTGGCCAGATCCGGGCTCATTACTGAAAAAACGGAAGGAACTAATAAATGGATTGCTCCTGCATTTGAAAAATCTGAATTTCTGAAAAAAGGTTATCCGCGCTTAAAGTCACCGGTCAAAAGACTTATATTTGTGAAACAGGCAGTGAATGTCAGGCTGCAGCTGAAAAGCGGTATGCTTGCGCTGGCCGATATCTCGCTGGTAGGGACTGATGATTATGACGGAGCAGTTGCCGTTTCTTTAAAGACAGCTGCTGAAATTCCGATAAAGGATACTCTGTCTCAACAGGAGTTTCGGGATTTTGGAGGATCTGTCATTGAGGTATGGGGGTATGACCCTGCGCTTCTGGCACACAGTGGAAGAGTAGACGATATTTCTTTATTGCTGAGCCTGGAGAATATAAATGACGAACGGGTTCAGATGGGACTGGACGAGATACGGGAAAAGCATAAACTTCCTTATAAATATGAGGAATAAGAAGGAGAAAACTGCATGGTAAAGGGAATTGATATTTTTAAAGAGCATTTTAGTCGCTTTAAAAATCAGTATACTATTATTGGAGGATTTGCCTGTGATTTGCTTATGACCGATTCAGGTCTTGATTTTCGTCAGACAGCGGACATCGATATGGTCATTATTGTTGAAGCTCTGACAACTGAATTTGCAGCTGCTTTTTGGGATTTTATTAAAGCCGGGGGTTATCATGCCAGACAACGCAGCAGCGGAAAGCCGGAGTTTTATCGTTTTATTGACCCTGTGGATTTTTCCTATCCTAAAATGATAGAGATTTTCTCAAGGCCGCAGAATCATGTTGTCCTTCATCCGGATACACATCTTATGCCTTTACATATGGAAGACGAGGTATCCAGTTTGTCTGCAATTCTGCTGAATGATGATTATTATGAGTTTCTTTTGAACGGAAGGACTGTTATGGATGGCATCTCCATTCTGGATGCGGAGCATATTATTCCAATGAAAATGAAAGCGTGGCTTGATCTTAAAGATAAGAAAGCACAGGGAATTCATGTAAACTCCCGTGATATTCGCAAACACCGTTTGGATGTATTCAGACTCTTTCCGCTGGTCAGAGAAAATTCCGTAATTTCAGTGCCGAAGTCTGTCAGGGATGACATTGAGCATTTTATTGCGCAAATGAGGGAAATGGATATCAGATTAACAGACATCGGCATCACCCGATCAAAGGATTCCATTCTTGATATTTACAATAGTATATATGTAAAAGACTGATGGATTTCATGCAAACAATCTTTCATGGGATCCGCCTGGTATCTCAGCTTTTTTTCAAAATATGAAATAATTACCCCTTTTTCCCGTATACGGGGGATATCTGTCTTGCTAAGTTTCATTCGCAATGATATAATGCAAATTGTCAAACAAAAATATCCAAAAGGAGGTCACAACATGAAAAGAAAGATTGCAGCATTATTATTATCACTGTCGATGCTGACAGTGTCCGTGGTGCCCGCAGGAGGCGCTGATTTTACCAGCGGGCCGGAGAGGGACATTGTTCAGGATGCGGAAACGGCAGAGACGGAAACCGTCCCGGAAATGGAGAGTGCTGATGGGACGGAAACAG
>CANQUG010000059.1 GCA_947626985.1 uncultured Lachnospiraceae bacterium
ATGATAGCAAACGTCAAATACATTTTCTCTTTGACATAATCCCTGCGAGGATGCGCACGAATTTGCAGCGGAAATATGCTGCATGTACCCAAACCCGATGCTTTCCGGAACTATCTCTCGACGCACAGCAAATTGTGAGATATACTGCACGCACAGCGTAAATCGACACCTCCCGGAACTATCTTTCGACGCTCAGCTAATAGTGAGATATCCTGCATACACAGCGTAAATCCGGCGCAGGGAACAAGCAAAACGTAATTAAAGGAGCACGAAACCATGTCCTGGCAGAACACCTACATCGCAATCGATCTGAAATCCTTTTACGCCTCCGTGGAGTGCATGGAGCGGGGACTGAATCCCCTGACCACCAACCTGGTGGTGGCCGACCGGTCCAGAACGGAAAAAACCATCTGCCTGGCAGTAAGTCCCTCTCTGAAAGCCTACGGCATCGGAGGCCGGTGCCGTCTCTTCGAGGTGGAACAGCGTCTGAAGGAAATCAAAGCGGCCACCGGTGAGGAAGTGAGCTACATCACCGCCCCGCCCCGGATGCAGCACTACATCAACTGCTCCGCGGAAATCTACAGCATCTACCTGAAATACATTTCCCCCGAAGACATCCACGTGTACAGCATCGATGAAGTCTTTATGGACGTCACCAGCTACCTGTCCCTTTACCGGATGTCCGCCCGCGGCCTGGCCCGGATGATCATCCAGGATGTTCTGACCCACACGGGAATCACGGCGACGGCAGGCATCGGCTCCAATCTTTATCTGGCCAAAGTAGCCATGGATATCGTGGCCAAGCACGTAAAGGCCGATGCTGACGGAGTGCGGATCGCCCAGCTTGATGAAACGGAATACCGGAAGCTGCTCTGGGACCACCGCCCCCTCACAGATTTCTGGAGAGTGGGCAGAGGCATCGCCGCCCGGCTGGAAAAAAATCACATTGAAACCATGGGGGATCTGGCGCGGACCTCCCTTAACAATGAGGACTGGCTGTACCGGCAGTTCGGCATCGACGCCGAGCTTCTCATCGACCATGCCTGGGGCTGGGAGCCCTGCCGGATCTCGGATATCAAAGCCTACCGGCCCCAGTCCAGCTCCATCGGGGCCGGCCAGGTTCTTCACTGCCCCTACTCCTTCGAAAAGGCCCGGCTCATCGTCCGGGAGATGACGGACGATCTGATCCTGGATCTGGCAGATCAGGGACTGATGACCGGAGGAATCGTGCTGGATGTGGGATACGACCGGGACAACGTGGACCGCGGCTCCTACGCAGGCGCCATCCATGTGGACCGTTACGGCCGCTCTGTTCCCAAACCAGCCCACGGCACCGCCAATCTGGGAGCGCCCACCTCCTCCACGAAAAAGATCATGGACGCTGCGCTGGGACTGTTTGACCGCATCGCTGACAAAAATCTGCTGGTGCGCAGAATCACCATCACCGCCATCAGTCTCACGGACTCCGCTTACGAACAGTTCGACCTCTTCACAGATCCCGTTCAGCTGGAAAAGGAGCGGAAACTTCAGCAGGCCATGCTCAGCATCAAAAAGCGCTTCGGGAAAAACGCCATTCTGAAAGGCACCAGCCTGGAGGAGGGAGCTACCGCCCGGGACAGAAATCACCAGATTGGCGGCCATAACGCATAAGAAATGCCTCACCCTGCTTCAGAAACAAACATCCAAACATTGGAAACATGATTCTACACCATCTATATAAAGAGGAAATATGATGAACCCCACACTCCATAATACCCGGTCCTCCACTGGCAACACAAAAAATCCTTCCGGCAAAATTCAAAACCATACAGACAATAATACAAATCATGCCATACCACAAAGCTCCAGTTCCTCCGCCGGCAGCTCAAAAAATCCTTCCGGCGGCAGGCAGTGCTATACAGACGGCAGCCTAAATCATGCCGTACCACAAAGCTCCAGTTCCTCCGCCGGCAGTTCAAAAAATCCTTCCGGCAGCAGGCAGAACCGCACAGGCAGCGTCCCCGGACGTGCTGCCAGCCCCAGTCCCCGTCCAGGAACTGTCAGCCCCGGCCCTGCCGGACCGAAATCTTCCGCCGGCAGCAAATACGCCGATATTATCAGTCTCCCCCACCCCGTGTCCGCGAAGCACCCCCACATGTCCGTATCCGACCGCGCAAAACAGTTTGCCCCCTTCGCCGCCCTGAAAGGCCACATGGAAGCCCTGAAGCAAAAAGAAAAGATCGTGGTTCCCAAAGCGGAACTCTCCGACGACATGAAGGAACTGCTGGACGAGCGCCTGCACCTCCTGGAGTCCATGCTGAACAGAGGAGAACACCCCATCATCACCGTCACCTATTTTTATCGCGATAAGTATTCTCCCGGCGAACAGGGAGAATACCGGAAAAAGACAGGCATGACGGCGCGGCTGGATCCCTCCGCGCGCCTGATCCAGATCGTGGATACCAAAATCCTCTTCGAAAACATCAGAAGAATTGAGGGAGAGATTTTTAAAATCGAAGGAGAGATTTTTTAAAATCAAGGGAGAGATTTTTTAAAATGATTGCATATCTTCCCGTTTTCGACACCTGAGTGATCAGAAAGAGCCGGAGCCGGAATTTGCGCTGAATCTAAAATTCTTATTTCTTTTTTCTGGAAAAGAGGGTATAATATAACGAACGAATGTCTGGGAGGCAGACATTTGTCCGGAACCGACTGGTTTCATAAGTGATGGAAGCATCGGGAAAATTGTGAACAGAACTGAAAAATCGGAGGTAACCATATGAATGGACGTATAGATTCCGGACTGGGGCAGATCATCATCGATACGGACGTGATCGCCACCTATGCCGGCAGTGTGGCGGTAGAGTGCTTTGGAATCATCGGAATGGCGGCGGTGAGCATGAAGGACGGCCTGGTGAAGCTGCTGCGCAGAGAAGAGGGCCTGAAGCACGGAATCAGTGTTTCTATCACCAAAGAAAACAAAATTCGCCTGGATTTCCATGTGATCGTGGCTTACGGCGTGAATATCAGCACGATTGCGGAAAACCTTATCAGCAATGTAAAATATAAGGTGGAAGCCTTTACCGGGATTGATATTGAAAAGATCAACGTTTACATCGAGGGCGTGCGCGCCATAGATTGATCAGCGAATTGAGGAGGAGCCTGTGGTGAATACAAATACCATTAATGCCAGAATACTGTCCAGAATGTTCCTGGCGGGAGCCAGAAATCTGGAATCGAAGAAAGAATGGATCAACGAACTGAATGTGTTTCCTGTTCCGGATGGTGATACGGGAACGAACATGACCCTTACGATCATGTCAGCTGCCTCAGAAGTGACTGCCCTTACGGACCCGGACATGGAAGCGCTCTCGAAAGCCATTTCCTCCGGTTCTCTCCGCGGCGCCCGGGGAAATTCCGGCGTGATTCTCTCTCAGCTTCTGCGGGGATTTACCAGAAGCGTGCAGAAAAGCAGGGAGCTGGATGCTCCGGCCATCGCCGCAGCTATGGAGAAGGCAGTGGAGACCGCATATAAAGCCGTTATGAAGCCCAAGGAGGGCACCATTCTCACAGTGGCCCGGGAAGCGGCCGCGCGGGCTTCGGAGCTTGCGCCTCAGGCGGAAAATCTGGATGAGTTCTTCCGGGAGATTCTTGCATGCGCGGAGGAGACGCTTCTGAGGACGCCGGAGATGCTGCCAGTGCTGAAGGAAGCGGGCGTGGTGGATTCCGGCGGACAGGGGCTTCTGGAGGTTCTCAGGGGAGCCATGGACGGATATCTGGGGAAGGAAGTGGATTATTCGGATTTTGCCCCGGGTACAGGCCCGAAGGTGACGAAGATCACTCCCCAGGCGGAGGCGGATATTAAATTCGGCTACTGCACGGAATTTATCATTCTGCTGAATCAGGAGCTTCCCGAGGAGGAAGAGCGGGAGTTTAAAAAATTTCTGAATTCCATCGGCGACTCCATCGTGCTGGTGGCGGACGACGAGATCGTGAAGGTTCACGTGCATACCAATCATCCCGGACAGGCCATCGAGCGGGCGCTGACCTACGGAGCCCTTTCCAGGATGAAGATTGACAACATGCGGGAGGAGCATCAGGAAAAGCTCATCAAGGATGCGGAACGGCTGGCCAGAGAGCAGAAGGAACAGGATGAGGCGGCCGCCGCGGAAGTGAAAAAGACGGAGCAGCCCCTGAAGGAATACGGATTTATTTCCGTTTCCGCCGGTCAGGGCCTCACAGAGATCTTCAAGGATCTGGGCGTGGATTATCTGATCGAGGGGGGCCAGACCATGAACCCCAGCACGGAGGACATGCTGAGAGCCATCGGGAAGGTTCCCGCAAAAACCGTATATATTTTCCCCAATAATAAGAATATCGTCCTTGCGGCCAATCAGGCCAGGGACCTCACGGAGGATAAGGAGATTATCGTAGTTCCCACCAGTACCATTCCTCAGGGGATTACGGCGCTCATCAGCTTTGTGCCGGAAAAATCCTCCCGGGAGAACGCCGAGGCCATGGAGGAGGCCATCTCCAAGGTGCGGACCGGCCAGATTACTTACGCGGTAAGAGATACCAGGCTGGAGGAAAAGGAGATCCACGAGGGCGACATGATGGGCATCGGAGATCACGGAATCCTGGCCGTGGGCAGAGAACGGGCCCAGGTGGCCATGGATACCATAGCCCGCATGATGGACGAGGAATCGGAAGTGATCAGCGTTTACTACGGCGCGGACGTCTCCGGCGAGGAGGCGCAGGAGCTTCAGAAAAGAATAGAAGGGGAATATCCCGACTGCGAGGTGGAGCTGAGCAGAGGCGGACAGCCCATTTACTATTACATTATTTCGGTGGAATGATCACCGTGATCATCAGACCGGCACGGCAGACGCCGCCGGCTGCTGCGCTGGTTCTGCGGAGCAGCCGCGGGGACGCGCCGGCCGGGCTGCGGAAAAGGCGGAGAAAAATCTCCGCCTTTTATGCGGCCTTCAGCGGCGTTTTCAGAAAGCGGAGGAAAGAAGGGACAGGAGGAAAGCATTATGAAAAAAATGCTCCGTGAATTAAAAGGTGTGGGGGAAAAAACGGAAAAGCTGTTTCAAAAGCTTGGAATCCTGGATACCGAAGATCTGATCCGGTATTATCCCAGGGATTACGACGCATATCAGGAACCGGTGAAGATCTCTCAGCTTCAGGAAGGCAGCGTTCAGGCTGTGAGGGGAACCGTGGTTTCCGGCGTGTATGTCACTCCCGTCCGGGCCATGCAGGTGGTGTCTGTCACAGTGGCGGACGACACCGGAAGGATCGGCGTCACCTGGTTCAATGTTCCCTATCTTCGAAGCACTCTGAAAAAGGGCAGTGTTTTCGTTTTCCGGGGCAAAGCCGTGCGCAGGCAGGGGAAGCTCCAGGTGGAGCATCCGGAGATCTTTACCTCTGCGGCCTACGAGGAGGTTCTTCATACTCTGCAGCCCATTTACAGTCTCACGGCGGGAATTTCCAATAAAACCATCATGAAGCTTCTGCGGATGGTTCTGGAGGACGACGGACTGATGACAGAGTACCTGCCGGAGGAGATCCGGGAGCGGTACCATCTTCCGGAGTACGGATACGCGGTGAAAACCGTCCATTTTCCTCCGAATCGCCAGGAGCTTCTCACTGCCAGGAAACGGCTGGTATTTGACGAATTTCTTCTGTTTATCCTGGCGGTGCAGCTGCTGAAGGAAAAAACCGAGGAGGCGAAGAATACCTTTCCCATGAAGCGCACCTGGACCACCGAGAGGATCATGGAAAATCTTCCCTACACCCTCACCGGAGCCCAGAAGAACGCATGGCTGGAGATCGAACAGGACCTCTGCGGGCAGGCTCTCATGTCTCGGCTGGTCCAGGGGGACGTAGGAAGCGGAAAGACCATTCTGGCCTTTCTCGCCATGATCATGGCTGCGGAGAACGGCTGTCAGTCAGCACTGATGGCGCCCACGGAAATTCTGGCCCGGCAGCACTACGAGGCGTTTCTCCGGCTTATGGAGGAGCAGGGACTGAGCTTCTCTGCAGTGCTCCTCACCGGCTCCGGAACGGCGAAGGAGAAACGGGAGATCAATAAAAAAATCGCCTCGGGAGAGGCGCAGATCATTATCGGAACCCACGCCCTTATTCAGAAAAAGGTGGAATATCATCGGCTGGGACTGGTGATCACGGACGAGCAGCACCGCTTCGGCGTGAAGCAGCGGGAGGCCCTCACCACCAGAGGAAATCCTCCCAATGTGCTGGTGATGAGCGCTACGCCCATTCCCAGGACCCTGGCCATTATCCTTTACGGGGATCTGAGCATTTCCGTCATCGATGAGCTTCCCGCCAGCCGCCTCCCTATCAAAAACTGTGTGGTTGGAACGTCCTGGAGGCCGAAGGCCTATTCTTTTATCGAGCGGCAGGTGCGCCAGGGAAGACAGGTCTACGTCATCTGTCCCATGGTGGAGGAGAGCGAGGGCCTGGATGGAGAGAACGTACTGGATTACACGAAAAATCTTCAGGTGCTCCTTCCCCGGGACATTACCGTGGCGTATCTCCACGGAAAAATGAAGCCGGCGGATAAGGATCGGGTGATGGAAGGGTTCGTCCGGGGCGAAATCCAGATTCTGGTGTCCACCACGGTGGTGGAGGTCGGGGTGAACGTTCCCAACGCCACGGTAATGATGGTGGAAAATGCAGAACGCTTTGGTCTTGCCCAGCTTCATCAGCTCCGGGGCAGGGTGGGACGGGGAGAATACCAGTCCTACTGTATTTTTGTCAAAGGAAAAGAGGAGGAGGAAACTTCGAAGCGGCTGGAGGTGCTGAACCGCTCCAACGACGGTTTCTTCATCGCCGGGGAGGATCTGAAGCTGCGGGGGCCCGGAGATCTTTTCGGCATTCGTCAGAGCGGCGATATGCAGTTCCGGATCGGGGATATTTACAATGACGCGGATATCCTGAAGCTGACCAGCGAGGCGGCGGGGGACATTCTGTCCATGGATCCGGATCTGTCCCTTCCCCGGCATCAGGCGCTGAAGGAAAGGCTTTCCTCCTATATGAAGGATGATCTGGAAAATCTGGGATTATAAAAACAGGATTCGGATCTTTCGCTGAACGGATCGGCCGGTATTCGGATTCTGTGGTCTGCCGATGTCCGGAACCTGGGGACGAAAAAGCCCGAGTGACTGTTTTCTGCAGTCATTCGGGCTCTTTCCATTCGGACTCTTTCCATTCGAATCAGTTCGATTTGAATCGGTTCTTTTGAATCAGTTCAGTTCCATTCGAATCGGTTCGGTTTATTCTTTTGTTTATGATGAGATGATGAAAAAAAGGTTAGAACTGGCCGCCCTGTCCGTTGGACATCTGACGCTCCTGAGCCTCGATCATCTTCTTCACCATATAACCGCCTACGCTTCCGTTCTGTTTGGAAGTAAGGTTTCCGTTGTATCCGTCGCTGAGGGGTACGCCCAGCTCGCTGGCTACTTCAAATTTAAAACGATCCAGTGCACCTTTTGCTTCCGGTACAACCGCTCTGTTAGAAGAAGAATTATTGTTTGACATGATTCATTTCCTCCTTTGTTGTTTGATGTTGTTTGGATGTTACAGTGCTAGTATATGAATTTTCGGGAGGAATACACTGGAAGTTCCTGTCTGCTCTGGAATCAATTTGAAAATTACGGCGAAAAAAAAGCTTCTTCCCTCCAAAAGGAGGGAAGAAGACGCTTTTTATAATCCAAGAAAGCCGGTGATCTCGTCGTTGATCACATAATGGGCTCCGTTGTCCTCCGGTTTGATATACACTTTCAGGTCCTGAAGTTCGCTTTCTTTTTTACCCATTTCTTCGATCCATATTTTTTTTACTGCGGCTACGACGTCTTTTGCGTACACTTCTTTTCCCCAGTACTGAACGTAAACCTCCGTGTTGGCTTCTGTTTTTTTCGCCGCGGTTCTTCGTGTCGCTGTCTTCTTTGGGGCGGTTTCTTTATCGGCTGTTTCCTTTACGGTTTTTTCAGGGGTTTTTCTGGTTGCCTTTTTTGTTTCCTTTGCAGCGCCGGCGCTGGCGGTTTTTCTGGCTGCGGATTTTTTAGGCTCATCTGCGGAAAGAACGGCCGGTTCTGCGTCTGTTGTTGCTTTTCTTGCCATAAATTGCCTCCTTACAGAGTAAAAAATAGATTATTACCTATATAGAATACTACTTTTATGAAAGATATGCAATAATTTTAAACAATCTCTCCTTCGATTATTAAAAAAGGCTCTATGCAAACAGAAAAACCTGCAGAAAAACTTTTACTGCTTATGCCCGGGATTTAAAATAACCCGCACCGTAAATACTCCGCCCCCGCGCTGGAACAGAGCGCTGCCGTGATATTTCTCCGCAATGGAGGCGACGCTGCTCAGGCCCACGCCGCTGTCCTCCCCTCCGTTCTGATCCACGAAGGCCTTCCAGTTTTCCGGTTCCACGCTGCCGCCCGACTCCTCGCAGTTATTCCGGATACGCAGCAGGATCATGGTCCGCACTGTTCTCAGCTCGATAGACATCTCCCGCTTCTCTTCGGGAAGCTTCTCCAGAGCCTCCAGGGCATTCTCCAGCAGATTGCCCAGCAGGACCGTCATATCGACATCATTCACACTGCCGGATGCATCCAGAGAGACCTCATAATTCACGGAAACCGAGAGCTCCTCCAGCCGGGACAGATAATACTCAAGCACACCATCCACCACCGGATCACCGCTGAATTTCAGCCTGCTCAGCCAGTCCACCCCCGCGCCGTACTCCTTAAGGTAAGCGGCGATCTCCTCCTGCCTGCCCTGGGCGTTCAGCGCCCCCAGAGTATTGAGGTGATGTCTCAGATCGTGACGCAGCTGTCTGGCGTTCTCCATCTCATGGCTGATCTTGCTGTACTGAAGTCTCTGGATCTCCAGAGCCCGCCTGCGCTCGCTGTCCCGCTGGCGGCGCAGGGATTCCCGGAAGATCAGAGAATAGATCATGATCTGTTCCAGCATCAGAAGCACTTCCAGCAGGATGATATTGTGATAGTAATCAGCGATATACTCCTGATTATCCACATACATGACCGCCGTTATGAAAAGAATTGTGGAAAAGATGGCGATCAGAAATTCCCTCTGCATCTCCCGAAAGGCGATCTCCTGGATGAATCTCCCCACCGGACGGATCACATAGATCAGCATCGCCGGAAGCAGCACCGCCGTCGTGACGGCATAGAGAAGCATCCCCACCGGGGAATAAGGGCCATAATTCAAAAACAGCTCCCCGGGCAGTATGAGCCTGGTGGCATTCACAAGCAGGAACTGACTCACTGCATAAAACAGTACGATAAAAAAGACCAGGACCTTTTTTATGAGCTGTTCCTGCACCAGCAGGATCTGACAGATCAGCAGCAGTACGATGACAAGCAGCATCACAGCATTGGCCAGGAACAAAAGATCCGGAAAACTCATCACGATCAGCGGGAATATCGCTGCCAGCACCAGCGTGCCCAGCGCCGTTCCCCAGAGAATCCGCTTCTTCGGACAACGGCAGGCCGACTGGGGAAAGGGAATAAAGATCATCAGCGCGCAGGGCGCCAGCTGTATGAAAAATCCCAGAGCATTGCACAGATAGATGATTACTGCCATTTTATTTTCTCACCCCCTCTTCTGAACAGCCTGTCAAGGAGATAATCCTGATATGCAGCGCTGATCGTACCGCGGTCCCGCACTGCCAGAAACAGCTCCTGGCCGTTCTGCATGACACAGCTCTCCGTCCGCATCTCATCGATGTAATCCATGTTGACAATGATCCCGCGGTTGATCTTCAGAAAGTTCCTGCCCAGCTTCTGCTCTATCTCACTGAGGGTCGTCCAGACCCGGAGCAGCTGTCCGTCGGTCAGCATGATCTCCACCGCGTGATTTGCGCTGGTAACCATGCAGATCTCATCCTGAAAAACCTTTCGGACGCCGCGTTTCGTGGAAAAAGTAATGGACTCCCTAAGATCCGGATGCAGCGCCCTCAGCCTCCGAAAGGATTCCGCGATATCCTCCGCCTTCACCGGCTTCACCAGATAATGCAGCGCATAGAGGGAAAAGGCAGCCAGTGCGTGATCCTCGCTTTCGCTGATAAACACGATCCCTGTCCGGGGTTCCGCCTCGCGAAGAGCCTTCGCGATCTCAAGTCCATTCTTTCCCGGCATATAGATATCCAGAAACACCATGTCAAAGGACGGCGTCTTCTTCGCGGCCTCCAGAAGAGAAGCGCCGTCCGGGAAGCATTCCGCCTCCACAGCCGGATCCCAGTCCCGTAAGATCTGAAGAACATTAGCCTGATCTCTCAGGTCGTCGTCACAAACAGCAATCCGCATAACTATGAACCTCCAAACGATAGTACAAACGGAATTGTACAATTCGCATAATTTACTTATTATATTTTATCACGTTTTCTTTACTTTGGGTGTGATGTTCACGCAGTTTGAAGGAGTTTTTACGTAATCAGGTGCTCTTCATCAGGGTTTTTCACAGATCTGCGTTCTTTCACGAACCGAAAAACAGACGAACGGAGGATGCGGCGTTTGTAAGGCGGAACTCCTCAGGACACAGAAAACTACCTAAACGTCAATGAAATTACCTAAACGTCAAAGCTGAAAATCTGCAGGAATGCTATAATAACAAAAGAAGTGGTGTAATTTTGTACACTTTTGATAACCCTGTCATGCTGTTCAGGAGAATCGTTTCATGTCAAAACAATCGAATATATCCACAGCCGTCGTTTTTGCGGCGTTCTGCGCGTTGTTCCACATTCGGAACAGGAGGATAGCCTCCGAAAAGGCCCTGCTGGAAAACAGTGTCCGTACTGTCAGAAAAGGGTACAGCCACATGCTTGCGTGCGCAAGGGACACCGCGGCGATGAGACACGAATGGAAGCACGATCTGCTGATGCTTTCGCTCTTATATGAAGAGGGAAAGATCACTGAAATAGGCGCATATCTCCGGGAAAAAAATAAATGTATCAGGGAATGCGGCTGGGAGAGCCTTACCGGCTGCTTCGCTCTCGACGTGATTCTGAGTTCTGTCTCCGTAAGAGCGAAGGCGGAGGGCATAAAGCTGGAAACCCATGCAGACGTCCCGTCCCGGTTGAATATAAAGGAGGAGGATCTGTGCCGGCTCCTGCTGAACATGTTCGACAACGCATTCCATGCCTGCGCGGAGAGGGAGAAAGACAGATTTATAAAGTTTTCAGCCGTACTGAAAAACGGATTTCTGGCGGTAAAATGTTCCAACAGCGCTCCGGCCGTCCCTGCGCGGCGCAGGAGGACTGAGGATTTCCGGCACGGGTACGGCCTGAAGATGATGAAAAAGATATGCCGGAGTTACGGCTCCGAGCTTATTACAGATACCGGGACGCCGGGGATATTCACGGTGAAAGCGCTCCTGCAGCTGAACAGAACGGAAAAACAGTAATGCCTGTCTATAATATCGTTGTCTGTGACGACAATATAAACTTTGCGCAGTCCATGGCGGCCCAGTGTAAAAAGGCAATGAATAAGTTCAATATGTCCTCCTCCATAAAGTTTTTTTTTCAGCTATGAGGACGTAGTTCGCGACTACGCCAGAGGAGGCAGGCCGGATCTGCTGTTCCTGGATATCATTCTCGGGCGTAAGAACGGGATCGACCTGGCCCGCAGGCTCAGGGATCAGGGCTACGACAATTCCATCATCCTGATGTCCGCCGACAGAAGCTTTCTGCTGGACGGATACTCGGTCCAGCTGGTCTGCTTCCTGGTAAAGCCCATCGACAGCGCCGAGCTGGAAAAGGCATAAAGCTTTACCTGAAGCAGCAGGCAGAAGAAAAAGAATTATCCTGAAATGCGGTACCAGCTATGTGCAGATGCCATAAATCCTACGCCGTGAACCTGGCCCACGTCTCCCACTTCTTGAGGATGGAGGGCCTGACCCTGGACTGCCGGGTAAATCTGCCTCTGGGCAGAAAAAAAGTTAACTTTCACCTGCGCACCCGGGAGGTGAAAGTTAACTTTTACTTCAATCTGCGAATATTTTTCAATATTTTGCCTTTTTTTGCTTGCAAAAGCATATATCATCTGTTAAAATATAACCTGTTGAAAAAACGTCAAGGAGGTGCTACCATGGCAAGATGCGCAATTTGTGACAAAGGTGCTCATTTCGGAAACAACGTGAGTCATTCCCATAGAAGATCCAGTAAAATGTGGAAATCCAATGTAAAGTCTGTAAGAGTGAAGACCGCCGGCGGTGCAAAGAGAATGTACGTTTGTACTTCCTGCTTAAAATCCGGCAGAGTAGAAAGAGCATAATTTTCCAGACAGGAGCAATGACGGATCTCGAAATCGCTCACCGGCCCTCGTGTTATACGGGGGCATTTTTTTGTCCTTTTTTCAAAAACAACAAGGGCTGCCGGTAAATGCAGACCGGCACAGCATATGGAACATCACAGACAGAATTCATCCATATATTGTACTGTCATGCAAATATCCGGCAGCCCAATCTATCTGCAGAACAGCTGGTAGCCGCACAGAAGACAGACTGCCGCGGCAACCACAATGACCACGCTCTCGGCGATCAGCATTCCGATCACCATTCCAATTCCGATGCAGAACAGCATCAGTCCCAGAAGCCTCCCCATACTTCACAGTCCCTCTTCCTGAAAATGACGGTATGGCTGCAGGAATCCCGCAGCCATACGGCCATTTCCCGATTTATTATATTGTATGACGGAAGCTGCGGAAAATGATTCCGGCTGCAGAGCCATGCACCGGTCACAGACGATCTGACGCATAACTCTGCAGCCGGATTGCTCTGCTCGCACATAGCCGTTCAGCCGGAATAGTTCCACTGACATATGAACATACAGCTGGAATGGCTCCGCTGAACCGCTTCTCCCCCATCTTACAGACTGCCGTCTGTCTCGGAGCCGGTTTTTGTCCCGGTGAACCGGTCCACGAAATCCGGAACCATATCCAGGATCTTCGTAAGGCCGTCCTGATTCTTGATGTTGATCAGCTTCGACGTGCCGTTCTGGATCACCAGCACCGCACAGGGGGTGATCTTTCCGGTCATACCGCCGCCGCCGTTGTCCTTCTTTTCCCCGGCAAAGGCGCCCGCCCCCATGCCGAAGGTCACATCCACCAGCGGAAGAATGATGGTATCCCCTGCATGAATCGCCTCTCCTACCACCGTCTTGGCGGAGACGAAAGCATCCATTCCCTTAAATAATGAACCCACCGTATTTTTGAAATTGTTTTCATTTTCCATGTATGAACCCTCCTGTTTTCTTAATTGCGCTCTTTGCGGATCCGCGGCGGCCACAGACCGGCCGGAACAGAGACGCCGCGGTTATTCTTTTATCAGCCGGCTCTGTGTTTCCAGCGGCTTATTACAAATCTGATATTCTTGTCAAAAAACACCTGAAGTGCCGTCACCAGCAGCACGATCCCGTAAACTCTCCCTTTCAGCCAGATCTCTCCCTGGAGCACATTATTTCCCTCAAAAAGGGGATAAAGCTCCACACTGTTTTTGTGAAGGGGAATGGTGGCTCCCATCACGGAGAGCACCGCTCCTGTGACAGCGGGATTCTCGCTTCCGAAAGTGATTTTTCCGCCGATCTTCGTGGGAAATATATGCTTCAGCAGCCGAAGCAGCCATTTCTTCACGCTGGAGATGGCCTCCACGGTTTTCGGGTGGGTGAGAAATTCCTTCCACCAGTCGATTTTGCTCCGGATGGCCCGGATCTTTTCGGAAAGATTCCGGAAGGCGGTTCTGATTTTTTCCGGAATATTTTTTAGTTTCTCCCAGACGGAACGGATTTTATTCTCTCTGACGGCTTTCTGTTCCGTCTTATCCCCCGGAGGCGCCTCCGGTACACTCTTTTTCGCTTCCGCGCCGGTTCCCGCCTTCATGGGAGAGGCTTTTTCGCTGCCCGGCTGTTTCTGTTCGGTCTTCGGAACCGATTTTCCGGACTTCTTCCCGTTTTTCGAAACCGACTTCGCAGGCTTCTTCCCTTTTTTTGCTGAATCTTTTTCAGGAACTGCCTTGTTCTTTTTTACATCCGAATCTTTTTTCTTTTGATCTGCGGATGAGGTTTTTCCCCGGGCTTTCCTGTTTCCTTTCGATATTTCCTGCGTTCCCTCTCCCGAAGATTTCTCCTCTTCCTTTTTGGAAAGGTTTTTCTTTTCCTCCGCAGAAATATTCTTTCCTTTCTCTCCAAAGGATTCCTGCGTTCCGTCCTTCGAAAAACCGCCGTCCCTTTCCGCAGTTTCTTCCTGCGGTTTATTTTCTGTCACCTGAGGCGCATCTGAAGAAATTCTTTTCGGCGTTTCCTTCCCGGCGCGGCTCTGAGCCTTCTTCGGCGTTTCCTCTCCGGATGCCTCTCCGCTGCCCGGCTCCTTATTCAGAAACCGGTCCAGAGAAATTCCCAGAAGCCGCAGGCCAAAACGGAACCTTCCGTCCTCCAGCAGCACCTGGAAGCGAATGCCCTCGAAGAGCCAGCTCACTCCTGCCGTCCCGCTGACCTTTTTCCATTCCGGGCCGCTCTTTACCGCACGCACCCGGTATCTCACAGGACAGAACAGAATCAGAAGAACGCACACCAGAAGAAGTCCCAGCAGAACACCCAGCGTAATCAATATAAATTTTATGAGCAGCCATGTAATATGTAACATGTATTCACCTGTTCTTCAAATATTCACTTACCTGAAAGGTTCCAGTCCTTCTGTAGGATTCCATAAGGATTTTCCGGGACAGCTCCACGGCCTCCTCCTTGCCCCTGGCCATCCCGATGATCTTCGGGCACAGCTCCCGGCACCAGCTCTGCATCAGATTCAGCGCCGGCAGAATTTCCATCAGATTCCGGGGATTTCCCGGCAGAGTGAGAAGATAAACGCCGGCCGCCGGCTTCCCCTCCTCTATTTTCCTGCGGATGGCTTCCGGTTCACGGATCCCCTCCCCGATGAAATAGTTTTCTTCCCATTCCAGCACTGCCCTGCACCGCCTTTCCCCATACTGCCTTCCTGTACAGGATTTCCATTTTCCGTAAATCTAAACAGGGCTGCGCAAAACACAGCCCGTTTATCCCTCAATAATACTTATGCTGTTTTCCCCAGAGACCCTCGCTGCGCAGCTCCAGATACTCCTGATAGGCACGCTCCACGATCTGCTTTTCATTGGAGAAGCGCAGAAGATGATAAATCTCGTGAAACTTATAGTAACCGGAATCCACAAAATATTCCTCTCTTTGAGGTTTGCTATGATAATTATCCGCCGTCATCAGATACCAGTGAACTTCTTTGCTGACCAGATCCTCCGGAACGGTAAAATTATACTGGCTCTTGCCGATATATTTCACCACAGAGGCTTTCACATCCGCTTCTTCCTTTACCTCCCGCAAGGCGGTCTGTATATGCGTCTCGCCCTGTTCCACGGTTCCCTTGGGCAATACCCAACCCTCATAACGGTTTTTGTAAGATTTATATAACGCCAGGATCTTACCTCGATGAATTACCACACCGCCACAGCTCGTTGCTTCTATCATAACGCAATTCCTCCTGTATCGAGTGTGAGTACACTTCTGAACTGCATATAGTATACCTCTTTTTCCCGGCACTGGCAACCAGAAAAGTAAAATCACGGCGCAATTTCAGTCGAAATAGTAGGAATCAAATATTTCCGCCGCAACGGGTACCGCCGCTTCGCTTCCCGTTCCTCCGTTTTCCACGATCACCGCCACCACCAGCTCCGGCTGGTCCGTATTGCAGTAGCCCACGAACCAGGAATGGCTGGAACCATTTTCATCGAACTCCGCGGAACCGGTTTTGCCCGCGGCAGTGTAGCCTCTTCCATTCAGCGCCGTGGCTGTTCCGTAATTTACCACGGCCTCCATGAGCTTGCACAGAAGGTTGGCCTCATTGAGGGACATCAGTTTTTTATAGACCGTCGGTCTGGCGGTGCTGACCTTTTCCCCGGTGGAGCTCACCACCTGGTCGATGAGGTAAGGCTTCATCAGATCCCCGCCGTTGGCGGCGGCGCAGACCAGCATGGCCATGTGAGCCGGGGAGACCAGGGTTTTGCCCTGGCCGATAGCCGTCTGCATCACCAGAGAATCCGATGATTTTCTGTCCAGAGAAAAGGTGCTCCGGGCGGCTTCCTCCAGCGGAAGGCTCTGGTTAAAAAGAAGGTCCTCGCTGGTTTTCCGGAGAGAAGCCCCTCCCAGATCCACGCCGATATCCGCGAAGGCGCAGTTGCAGGAGCTGGCAAAGGCGGAATAAAAATCCTCCTCCCCGTGAACGGTACCGTTATAGCAGCTGAGGGTAAGATCCCCCGCCGAAATGCTTCCCTGACAAAGATATGTATAGCCGGAAAAGCTGCCTTTGGTGCGGAAATAATCCAGAGCCGTCACCAGCTTGAAGGTGGAGCCGGGCGGGTACTGTCCGTTGGTGGCCCGGTTCAGAAGGCTGCTGTTGGTCTCATCGCTCACCAGAGAGTCCCAGTCCTGATTCAGGGTATTGGGGTCAAAGTCCGGCTTGCTGAGCTCCACGAGAATCTTTCCTGTGGAGGGCTCTATGGCGATCACCGCGCCTTTCCGGTCCCCCAGCGCATTATAGGCCCGGTTCTGCAGCTTCGCGCTCAGTGTGGAGATCACCGTATCCCCCATATTTTTCCGGTTGCGCAGCTCGTTTTTCATCTGATTCAGGAAAAATTCGTGGGAGGTGAGGAGCTGAAAATTCGCTTCCGACTCCAGCCCGCTCTTTCCATGACTGTCAAAGCCAATCACATGGGAAAACACCCGTCCGTAGGGGTACACTCTCTCCTCGCTTCCGTCCTCGTACACATTGGTGCGGGCCAGGACCTCCCCCTCCCCGGACAGGATCTGCCCCCGCACTACCCTGTCGGAAAAGGTATCCTGACGGGTATTATAGGGACTGTTGATGAAAGTTTCGCTTTTTACCGCGTTAAAGTAGATCACATAGCTGATGAGACACAAAAAGATGACCACGAAAAAGACGGAAACCAGGGTATATTCCCGATTTCTGGATCTCCTTCTCTCAGTACCTCTCCCCTCTCTCAAACCGCGCTCTTTCTCTGGCACGCTGCGCCAGCGCTTTTCTTCGTCTCTCAAACTCTTCGTCCTCGTCCTCTCTTAAAATATATAACCCCTGAATGATGGACAGCATCAAAATGGTGCTCACCGCGGAGCTTCCTCCGTAGCTTACCAGCGGCAGGGTAATTCCTGTCATGGGGATAAATTTGGTGGCCCCTCCGATGGTGAGGAACACCTGGAAGGCGTATTCCGTCCCCAGTCCCAGGGCAGTCAGCTTATAAAAGGGGTTTTTGATCTGAATGGCAATATTGACGATCATCAGAAAAAAGCTCATGCACACCAGAATCAGGCAGATGCCGAAAATCCCTCCCATCTCCTCGCAGATGGCGCTGAAGATAAAGTCGTTCTCCACCACGGGAATGATCTGGGGAGAACCCTGACAGAGTCCCATCCCAAACCATCCTCCTGTTCCGATGGCAAAGAGGGACTGCACGATCTGGTATCCTTCATTCTGGTACACTGCCATGGGATCCCTCCAGGCCGTCACCCTCTGACGGACATGCCCGAAAAGGTGATAGGCCGCTACCGAGGCGGCGCTTCCTCCTCCAAGACCCAGAAGCAGATACCAGGCATTTTTGGACGCCACGTAAACCATCACCAGATAGGCGGCGAAAAAGACCACCGCGCTGCCCAGGTCCCTGGACAGCACCAGAATCCCCACGTGCAGCCCCGCCACCGCGGTGGCGGTCACAATGCTCCGGAAGCTGTTGTCCCGGGACAGCAGCGCCGCCATGAAGAAAACGAAGGTGATCTTGATCGCCTCGGAGGGCTGTACGCCGAACAGCGAGAGCTTGGCTCCGTAGCTGGTGCGGGCCAGGACAAACACCGCCGCCAGCAGGACAACCCCCACTCCCGCATAAAGCCAGGTCAGGCGGCGGAGAAATTTCATCTTCCGGATCATCACGGGCACGGCCAGCGCCAGAGCGCTCGCTCCCGCCACGAACAGAAGCTGCCGGCTGGCAGTGGACACCTTCAGCCGGCACAGCATAATAAAGCCCACGCTCAGAAGCATGCACATATTGTTCAGCAGGAGCATGGACGCCTTCTTATAAAAAATCCGGTAGAGAACCTGAATGGCGGCGAAAAACGCCATCATCTCACCGAAAAACACGATCACCCGGGGATCCATGGTCTTCAGAAAGATCACCCCGAAGGCCACGAAGTCCATGAGAAAGATCAGCATCAGCTGCTTGTTCAGACTCTCGCTCTGAGAGCCCGCCCTCTGTCTGCGGACCATATAAAAACAGTAAAACGTATAGATGATCATCAGCGTCAGGATGACATATTTTGATAATTCCACAATCACGTTGATCATATATCTACCGGACTCCTCTTTTAAAATGTCCTTTTGTAACTTCCCTTTCCGGAAAAGAGATTTCCCGGGAACCGGTCTCCTTCCCGGAAGCCGGTCCGTAAACTCTTAAAAATTCCTTCAGGATCCGCCTGGCCTCCCCCGGAGCTTCCAGAGTAAAGGACAGCCGCAGGGAATGCAGGCCCAGCCCCTCCACCTGCGGTTTTTCCCGCAAAAGGCTGAAAGGCAGGCTGTTATACATCATATTATAGCAGTCCTCCTGTCCGTCTGTAGTCTTCTCTTTCCAGGGCCTGCAGCAGCATACGCAGGGAAATTCCTTCTGATAGCGGTCCTTCAGCCACACCCGGGATTCCTTCCCGCTGCAGCCGAATGCATTTTTCTGAAGGCACTGGGCAGTGATCATCAGGGGCAGGTAGCCGTACAGAATAAGCTCGCTGTTTCCGTTCCCTCTATGGCGCAGTTCTTTTTCGTTCAGCTCCACAGGAACCGTATCCCGCAGGATTCCCTCCTCCCGCCAGAAAGCGGAGGCTTCCTCATTCCAAGTATACAGGGAGGAATCCAGTACGCACCGGCTCCCGTATCCCAGGTCCCGCACCAGTGCGAAGCCTTCCAGATCCCGCACCAGAAATCCCTTCATGCCTTTTTTCATCCATGCCCCGATTCTGGAGGAAAAATCCCGGGGAATGCTCCTTCTGACGATCTGGGGCAGCGCCAGGTAAAGCTCCTTTTTCTGCGGCAGATCCGTTTCCATCAGTCGTTCCGTCACGTCCCACGGAAGGTACATGCCCCGGATGCCCTCCTCGCTTTTCAGGGCCTCCGCCTGCGGGAATGTCTCGCAGGAGACATACATGGGAAGAGGGAAGGATGCCCTCACGTTCTGACGGGAAGAGGCCGGAGCTTTTACCAGAGCTTTTGATTCCGGAGCTTTCGATGCAGGATCTTCCGGATAATCTTCCGGACAGCCCGCCGGCGTACTTACTGCGGTATCCTCCTGAAACCCCGGCATCCGCACTGACAAATCTTCTGCCCCCGGCACTTCCTCACTTCCAGTCCCGCTTTCGGCGTCTTCCTGTCCCGTCAGCTTCGCCTCCAGCATTTCCAGTCCTTCCCTGCGCAGATCGTTCAGCGTCTTCACGGGAACAAACAGGTCTTCTCCCATAAGGATGTCCAGTTTTTCCCACACAAATTCCGTATTTCCAAGCCGGTCCATCTGGCTGCGCACCCGTTCCTCCGTCATGGGCCGGTTCAAAGCCTGCTGAACCTCCCCTGCCTCCGCCCGGACGGAAGCATCCCGGCAGGACAGTTCCAGTATAGCAGGACTTCCGGGAAAAAGAATTAACTTCCCATAAATTTTTTCTTTCCTTTTTCTTATTTCTACGGCGGGTTCGCCTCTCTTCTTTTCGTTGGCAAAATCCATCATCTCCCGGCCGTTGTGCCGGTGATAATAGCCGCTGCAGGAGCCTCCCCTGCTGAACACCTCCAGAAGTCTGCGCTCATCCTCCGGATCCACCCGATAATGCTCCGGTCCCCTCTCCAGAAGAAGATCCAGATATTTTCTGTAAACGGCCGTCACGCCGGCGGTATAGGCGGGCTGCTTCATCCTTCCCTCGATTTTCAGGGAGGTCACTCCCGCCCCGAGGATTTCCGGAAGCAGAGACAGCGTACAGAGGTCTTTCAGACTCAGAGGACAGAAGTCCTTCCCTCCCCGGCAGGTTCCACTTCCATCTGTCACCTGACCGGGAAGACGGCAGGGCTGGGCGCACCGTCCGCGGTTCCCGCTCCTGCCTCCCAGGAGGCTGCTCATAAGGCAGCGTCCGGAAAAACTGTAGCAGAGCGCCCCGTGGATAAACGTTTCGATTTCCAGCGGACTGGCCCGGTGCATGGCCCCGATTTCCTCAAGGCTCAGCTCTCTGGCGGGAACCACCCGGGTAACCCCCTGCTCCTCCAGGAACTTCATGCCCCGGGGGCCGGTGACGGTCATCTGCGTGCTGGCATGGATATTCAGGCCCGGGAAATTCCTCCGGATGAAGCGAAGCACCCCCAGATCCTGCACGATCACTCCGTCCAGTCCCGCTTCATAACAGGGAAGAAGAAACTCATAAAGCCGGCCGGAGATTTCCGGATTTTTCAGCAGCGTATTGACCGTGAGGTAAAATTTTTTTCCGTGAATGTGGGACACACGGATGGCCCGCACCAGCTCCTCCTCTACGAAATTAGCCGCGTAAGCCCTGGCGCCGAAGAGACTGCCTCCCGCGTAAACGGCGTCCGCTCCGGCGCCCAGAGCGGCTTCAAAACCCTCGTAGGAGCCCGCGGGTGCCAGCAGTTCCGTCTCTCTGTTTTCAAATAAAATGTTTCCCATTTTTCATCTCCCTAATATACCGGCAAGCCTTCCTCTTCCGGTGCTCCTAAACATAATCATTGTGGTTTTTACCGATATGTGAAGCAAAAATTCCGAATAAATCGGGCGTAATAAGCAATATTTGTTAGTGATATTACCGATATGAATAAAACCATGATATTTTCCTGATTTTCCAAATCATATCGCTAAATTTCTCAATGATTGTGCCTAAACGGATCCGCCAGGATATCCTTCTGCAGCCCGATCACGCACAGGAAGCCTCCGCCGCTGCCCGACCGCACACAGGCAGTCTCCGCCGCTGCCCGACCGCACACAGGCAGCCTCCGCCGCTGCCCGACCGCACACAGGCAGCCTCCGCCGCAGCCCGTGAAAAAAGGAGATTACCGAAGCAATCC
>CANQUG010000060.1 GCA_947626985.1 uncultured Lachnospiraceae bacterium
GAGCAGCGCTGCCTACCGGCGTCCGGACGGTGTATTTGTGGTACCCATTACAGCGCTGAAGAATTGACAGATTTTGAAGGAAGTGATAAATCGCCTTCAGGGAAGGCAAAGGGAATGGAAATCTTCCGATTCCATTCCCCGTCCCGCACCTAACCTTCAAAACCCTGCTTCAGCTTCTTTATTTTCGCCTTCTTCTGAAAAAATGCCGCTCCGTAACACAGAACCTGCTCATATCCATAAAATCCTTCCGCATATTTTTCCCTAACGATCTGAGCGAGCGCCGCGTCACAGTCTTTATCAAGATTTTCCGCCTTTGCGGATTTTTTTGCCTCTATCAGGATCACTCTGCGGTTGTCGTCATCCTTAAGCACGATATCCGGTCTCCCCAGCCCCATCTCCTTATTGGATTCCACCTCATATCCGAGCCCTACAAAAGCGCCTGCAAGAAAAGCATGATAATAATTTTCATGATAATCATTATAGCTTATAGTTTTCCATAGCAGATCAGAAATCCGTCTGCCCGCTTCCTCTTCATCTCCTCTCCAGAGAGCCTCCATCATGGCTTTCTGGGTGCTGAAATCTATTGTTTCACGAAATAATTTTACAACCGTATCTTCAAATATTGTGGCAATTTCTCTGTTGGGAATTCTGAGACGAAGAGTTTCTTCCGCTTCTCCGGCGTCTGTCCTGGTAAGATAACCTGTCATGAGAAGAACACTCCATAAGTTTTCTTCTGAAGAGTGGAGAGTATCGTAAGTAAGTCCATCGGAAATCTTCTGAACGATACTTCCGCCGTTCATAAGAGTTTCAAATTTTCCTTTTACTTTAAAATCCGTTCTCTCTGCAAATGTAAGAAGAATTCCATTGTGGCTTGTATTCTTCCAGTAATTTTTAGGTACCGCGTCTTTTCTCTTTCTCAGAGCGGACACATAATTCATAACGTCCCACGGACAGTACACATAACTGTTCCCAAACAGATAACCGTTATACCAGGTTTTTATGAGCTCCTCTTTATCTTCTCTGTCGGCAGCCGACAGTATTTTTCTGACCTCATCCCCGGAAAATCCGAAATACCCGGAAAAATCCTCGTCCAGTACAGAATAGGAAGCAAAGTTATTCATTCCCGTAAATATGCTTTCCTTCGCAATATGAAGACATCCTGTGATCACGGAAAATTCAAGGAACTCATTATCTTTTAACGCCGTACTCATGATCCCTCTGACTATATCAAGCATGGAAGAATAAAACTTATTCGCGGCCGTATTTTTTTCATCCGCATTCGCCAGCGGCACATCATATTCATCTATAAGAAGGATAACTCTTTTCCCGTAAACGGCACACATCATACGCATGAGGATCTTCAGAGAATTCTGGATATCGCTCACGCTTCCATCCTGTGCTTTTAATCTCGCAAACAGCTTTCTGTCGTCAGTATCAACCGCATCGCTGTCAGCCAGATCCGGCATTCTTTTACAGACATCGGCAATCACAGCCTTCAGCTTGTCATAGGCGACAGCAAACTCAGCAGCTTCCACATCTTTAAATGAAAGAAACAGCACCGGATACTGATTCATCCATTTTCCGCAGAATTCTTTGTACGCTGAGATTTTGAGTCCGTCAAAGATATCTTTATGATTCTTCCTTACACTGAAAAAATTTGACAGCATACTCATCATCAGGGTTTTTCCAAATCTTCGCGGCCTTGTAAAAAGAGTAACTTTATTCTTTGTATTTTCAACCAGCTCATATAAAATATCCGTCTTATCTACATAATAACCCTGCGATCTGCGCAGGTTTTCAAAATCAGACTCCCCAACGCTTACAAAAAATTCCGGTTTTTTCATATTCATCTCCTTCATAACCAGCCTGCCGACCGCCTGGACAGCAATTTTCTTTTTTCTGTACAGTCATATACCCTGAACGTTATTGCAGCACAGAAGGTAATGGAATGGAAAAAAATGAACTGCCGTTTTAGCATGCGGATATAAACTACTGTTACACTACTACCTCAAAAATACGCTTCTCTCCACAACAGATCTCCCGTGCACCGGTTTTTTTATGTTTATTAAAATTGAAACTTAAAAGATATCCTCTATTCAGATGATAGTATTCGAGGTAATCCGCAAGCTGTTCCTCTCCTCTGCGATTATATTCCTCACCATGCCAGATTTTCATCTCTACTACATACTGCTGCCCCAGGTAATCAATCACCACATCTGTACGCCGCTGATTTCTGGTCTGAGCTTCTACGTAATAATTCCCCGTACCATTTATGATCGGTCTCAAAAAGAGCAAAAATAATCGACGCCCATTTTCCTCTCTGAAGCGTTCCGGACTGTCACCGTAGATATCTGTAAAATATTCCATAAACTTTTTCAGTATCAGTTCCATATTCAGGCGACAGCCGGAGACGAACTGATTCTTTATCTCCGAAGCCGTCTGATAAAACTGATTCCCTATAGTCTCTTCAGACAGAAACAGATTATACAGCCTTGTTTCAAAAATACGATTCGCAACGACAGCAAGATTTTCTTTTTCTTTCAGAAATCCAAACATCTGCCCGATATCCATAATAAAATTATCCGGGTTATACGCAAAGCTCTGCCCCTGAAAGAGAATCGCATATAGAATTTTCTTTAATTCCGGATATTCAGAAAGCTGCTTTCTCATATCGTCAAACAGAGTATTTGTTTCATTGAGCAGCAGCCTGACTGCTTCCGTAACTCCCTCTGCCGACCATGCCTCCCGTTTTTTTCCGGAACTTCCTCCGCAGGGCCGCAGCCATGTCTCGTCTTCAGACTCTGAGCCTCCCATAATCCGCTCGTCGATCAGCATACAAATCCGGGATACCAGATACGGATACCCTGCGGTATAATCATAAATCATTTCGGAAATCTTCTCCACATCCATCCCGGTCTGATGATCCTTCTCATATTCTTCCAGCATCCCCGAAATATCCTGTGCATTAAAACTGAGATCAACCGTAAAATCCGCCGCGATATTCCAGGGACTATTGTATCGATGAACCTCCTCCGGACGTATTTTCTGCTTTAAATTTTTAACATCATATACCCCTGCCAGAATAACAGAATGAAAAATGGCAGACCGTCTTCTATCCAGATAATAATCCCGCAAAAGGCCGAGGAAATCAAGAAAAACCTGATTATCAGAAGCACTGTCCACTTCATCGATCATCAGTACGACGGGTTTTTCCGCCGTTTCACACATCTTGCTGAGTAAATAAAACAGCTCCGCCAGATTGAAAGCCTCTTCCGAAATCCCTTCCTCCAGTGCATGAATACTCTCCTCGGAAAACCCCTCGATCCTTGAACGCCGATTACGGATCATACGCAGGAGCATCCTGGCAAATTCTCTGGAAAACATATATTCATCTGAAAAAATGGCGCTGCTCATTCTTTGAAAACTCATGGAGAGAACAATATACTCCTCTCTGAGATACTCCTTAAGCGCCCACAAAACAGTAGTCTTTCCATACTGCCGGGCACGGTTGATCACAAAGTATTTCCGCTCATCTACCAGCCGTCTGATCTCCCGCATACGCCCGTCGAGATTGACCATATAATGTTCATCCGGATAACAGAGACCATTTACATTAAATCTTTTCTGCACAGAAACGCCCCCTTTCTGTCTGCTGTACTTTATTATATATGCCCCGAAAGGGAGATTCAAGTCCGCATACAGAAGTTTCACTGTACGCGCGCAGTCTCAAACCTCTCCTTAACGGGCAATCAGCCTCACCTCTCCCGTAATTCCGCTCCCGCATTTCGGAACCAGCTTTTCTCCGAACATATTCGGCACCTGGGACATTTCTCTTTCAAGGGTGGTAGCCACCTGAATACTTATCCGGTTCTCACCGTCGCGGACAAAGTTTGTCAGATCATACCGGTAAGGAGCCACGATCTGGATTCCAAGGCTCTGATCGTTTGCAAATACCTCCACGCCCTCGCTGGCGTCGCTGATCTCCAGAACCAGGGACTCTCCCTTCCGGGCGGAAAAACGGTTTTCATACTGCACATATCCTGAAAACAGCGGTTCCTCCTCCGCCAGATGATCCGGCAGAGAAACCTCCTTCGGATTCTCAAAAACAGGATACGCCGTACTCACGCAGGTGCTCCGGATCCACGCTGCCGCGAAGCTTCTCTCCCTGCCCTCAGTGGAAGGCTCTTCCCTGTAGTATTCTTCAGACAGAGAATCCCCCTCCGCATCCAGTACCAGGATCTGACTCTTCCTCGGTTCGATGACAAGAGAAACCGAATCTCCGTTCCAGTCCGCCTTTTCCAGACAGTTTTCCCATGCGTTGTAGCAATAAATGGACATCTGATCCCCCGGACAGGTTTGCCTGCCGCACAGTCCTTTCAGAGAAACCGTACCCGTCCAGGACTTCTCTCCCTCGTTCACCAGCAGATAAATTTCCGTTCCGTCCTCGTGAATATAATGATAATACCGGATCCTGTCGTCAGCCGGAGTGATCCCAATCTCGGCCACTTCATCCTGAATCATCTGCTCCGCGATCTGATCCAGTTCCAGCACCCCGGCTTTTTTCATTCCCAAGAGCAGCTCCGCTTCCAAATCTGCCGCCTCCGCTCTGGTCCGGTCCTCCGCTTCCAGATCCGCTATCTCCGCGCCGATCCATTCTTCTCCACCGGCGGTTTTCTTATACTGCTCCGCTTCCAGCTCCATTTCCGCTGCACCCAGATCGCAGATTCCCTCCGGATACCCGCCGACAAAATATACGGAAATCCCCTTCCCGCACATCTCCCCCACTGCCTCCGCGAAATCCTTCCGCACAAACTGCATATAAGGAACCAGCAGCACCCGGTATTCCTGTGTGTGAACCTTCCATGTCCCCTCCGAGATACTCAGCTCCCACTTTTCCGGCTCCGCAAACACATCCTGGGGCACAAAATCATAATCGATCTGATGATCGCACAGCACATGCGCCACCTTATGAGACATCATGCATTCCCCGCTCCACTCCGCATCTCCATGATAAAGAATCGCCGCGGGAGCCACATGCACGCCGTCGGAAATCAGCTCGCAGACCCGGTTCGTATACGCCATCAGCTTTCCGAAATGACGGTACTGGGGATTATGCCCGTGAGCATAGAAATGGGGCGGACAGTCCGGATCCGGAAATTCCTTCGGCGAAAAAGCATGGGGCACATAACGATTGATTCCCCGCACCAGAAAATGATCCACCAGATATTTTTCCAGCTGAACGCCCTCCGACCATCCATAGGCGCCGAAGATCTCGCACATGGCACGTCCCTTTTTCAGAGGAGAAAGAGATGCCAGAGAATTTCCCAGCTTGCCCAGCATATAATGATAAAATTCCCCGATACGGCTCCCAAAAGGCACTCCCAGGATATCCACTTCCTCCTGTCCGGGAAGCACCTGGCCTCCGATATCATCGATTCCCGCCATGTCCTGTCCCGCCAGTCCCCGGAAATAATGTCCCAGGGAGGAACCGGTCCTGGCGTGCATATTATTGTCCTCTATGAGATGTCCGATATATTCCACACCGTGCGCCCGGCACCAGTCCCCCAGCTGAAAGGAAAAATCCTTCTCCACCAGCCTGGTGACAATATCCATGTAGGCAAAGCGAACCTTCGCAGTCAGCCCTTTATCCCCATGATTTTCCCACAGAAGAGGCAGATATTTCACAAAGTCCTCTCCCAGGCGCCGCGCCATCTCCTTTTCCACCTCCGCGCTCCATGGATAATCCATAGAGGAGTCCTTTCCCAGCACGGCGTCCTGCGCATAAAGATGCCCGTTTCCGATTTCCGGTTCATCCGAGAAAAATCCCGCGATGGTCTTCCCGAAGTCGTCCTTATAATGCTCCCAGTGAGGCTCATATACCGCATCGATCAGCACCCGGCAGGACGCCTCGTCCATCATATTGATATAATTCCGGTGAGGTCCACGGTTTCTGGTGAGATGCAGCACATAAACCTTCCACACTCCCTCGTCCGGGGTAAAGGAGATACCTCCGTCCTCTCCCCGGTATTTCTCTGCTCCCAGATCCACACATCCGGAACCGTCCCAGAAACCATTCGCATCCAGCTTCACCCCGAAAACTCCAAGCAGACGGTCATCCTCAAAGATCCTCTGACCCTGACTTCCGTCCCTGACACTTATCATCTTTTCAATATCCGTAGGCTGTTCCTCCGCCGCGCGGCTCAGCTCCTCCCGGCTGAAGCTTAAGGTTTCTCCCCCGGCGCATTCCCGGATCTGCACAGTCACGCTCTGCCTGCAGCGCTCATCCGGCTGCTCCGCCATGGCGCCGTTGGCAAATCCGGTGGGAAAATGACTGTCATCCAGGATCCACACCTTCATATTTCTGTTTCTGGCCTCGTCCAGGATAATATCCATATCGTGCCACCACTGCGGCCCGCAGAAATCCGGATGCGGACGGCTCTCCACGCACACCGCCCCGATATTCGCCTCCCGGATCACCTTCATATACTTCCGCAGCACCTCCTCAGACTCGCCGTGCTGCCAGAAAAAAGGAAGAATATAATTTCCTCCCTGTCCCTTTAAAAGCGCTTCTATTTTTCTGCTCATAAACCCACCTCCAAATCGTACTCTCAATCCAATAAAACCTTCCGTAACATGCTCGGAGAAAAATCCCCTCATCACCTGTTTTCTTCCGATAAACTATTTTATCATACGATAAGACCGGAGCGAAAGAAAAACTTCCGCTCCGTGAAATTTATCCTCATTCATCATATGATTGTCTGCAAAACACGCAGCCTCAGCGTCACTCCTTCACCGCTCCCATCGTAATGCCCTTCACAAAATATTTCTGCAAAAATGGATAAACGATCAGAATGGGAAGCACGCCCACCACGGCGATCGCCATGCGGACAGTGGTAGAGGGCAGAGATCCCACACTCACGCCTGCCATCTGAGACGCATTCTTTGACAAAAAGCTGATATTCTCATTGATCTGATTCATGATCAGCTGAATGGTATAATATTTGCCTCCATTTCTCTGAGTAAGATAATACAGACCGTTGGTCCAGTCATTCCAGTAAGCCAGGCCCGTCATCAGACCGATGGTGGCCAGAATAGGCTTTGACAGCGGAAGCACCACAGAAGCGAAAATCTTGATCTCGCCCGCTCCGTCTATCCGCGCCGCCTCCACCAGGGAGGAAGGTACGCTGAAGGTAAAGTAATTTTTTACCAGGATCACGTTAAACGCGCTCATCATCAGATTGGGAATCGTCAGCGCCCAGATGGTATCCCGGATATGGAAGATCTGCGTCCAGCAGAAATAGCTTGCCACGATACCGCCGTTAAACAGCATGGTAAACACGCACATAAAATTCAATATCTTCCCAAAAGGAAGATCTGTGTCTGACAGAGCATAGGCAAACATGGCCGTGACAGACATGCTGAGCGCCGTTCCGATCACCGTCACCACTACGGTCATAATGTACCCCCGCCCGATGGTCGCCCAGGAAGAAGCGATGTACTGATACGCCGATACGCTCCATTTTCCCGGGAAATAACTGAAGCCGTTCACCGTAGCCCACTGATTGTCCGTAAAAGATCCGATCAGCAGAAGCAGGAAGGGCAAAAGCACCAGAACCGAAAAAAGGATTCTCACAGGTAGAGGGAATCCCCCACATGGTCGTCTGGTACATCTGAGTAGCCGCGTAAGGCGCCACCAGATTGATAACCGTCATATCATATCCGCAGTCTCTGGAAAGGTTGGCCTTCATATCTGTTTCTGTAGAGCTGAAGCAGCCCAGATAGTATCCGGACTGAACCTGAACCGTGTTGGCGTCCGTGTTTGTGGAAGCATCAGGAGAATAATAACCTGCCTGCGCCCACTGATACATCCGGTCCGCGTACTCCTTAAACGCTTCCGATTCGTACAGATCCTCTACGGTAAGATTGTCGTCCAGACCGCCGCCCATCAGAACGCCTGTATTGACAGTAGCGCCCAGATTGTCGATTGCCTGCATATAAGTGATAAAATTGGAATTGGAAGCCGTACCTGCAATGCAGTAATAACCGTCTCCGTACTTCTCCTTGTATGCGGCGAATAAAGCCTCCAGGTCTTCCAGTGTGTACACTTCATCCTGGGAAAATTCCATGCCAAGCTCTTCTACGATATCCGTTCTGGCAAAAAAACCATAAGAACGGGCCAGCTTTTCCTCTGATGGAATAGCGTAAAGGCTGCCGTCAAAATATCCGCCCGCTACAGCAATGCTCTCCGCGTTTTTAATATCCGCGCCATATTCTTCATACAGATCATCCAGCTCCAGGAGCGCGCCCTTGCTCACCAGACTGCTCACACTCCCTGAAATAGCTCCCACGCTGACAAGATCCAGCTTTTCTCCGGAAGTGATCATCAGACTCGTCTGAGAGCCAACATCTGAAATGCTTACCGGATACAGGGTCACATGAACGCCTATTTCCGGTTCTGAGATTTCATTCACCGCATTCTCCACATCCTGAAGCCCCGCAGGATCCGCTCCGAGAGTCACCACTTCCATCACTACTTCATAAAGATCTTCGCTGTCCGCCTGCACGTTTACCGCTCCGAAACCGGTGATCGTCATCGCTCCGGCAAGCATTGCGGCCATAATCTGTTTTCGTTTCATCTCTTTCTTCTCCCTTCTATTGGATGTACATTTCATGTTTTTGATGGGATCATTATAAAATAAATCGGCCATTTTGTATAAAAAAAAGAACACTTTTTTTAACACAAAATGACCGTAAATCAGCACAAACCGAACATCCCCTGACACAAAACGAACATCACTGTTTCTGATAGTTCCGTTTATATTCCCTGGGTGTTTCGCCTTTATATTTTTTGAAGATCTTTGTAAAATAGGAATAATTGCGGAAGCCTGTTTTCTCCGCCACAGCGCTGATGGACAGCCTGTCCTCCTTCAGCAGCTCCTCCGCCAGCTGAACCCGCATTTCCGTGACATAATCCACCATCGTCATGTTATGCTTTTTCTTAAAAAGCCTCCGGAGATGAGTAGGACTGATATGAACCATCCGGGCAAGCTCCTCCTGGGAAAATTCTTCGCTGATATGTTCCCGGATGTAGGTTTCCACCTGCTCCATCATATCGCCCTGCTCCTCCGGGGACGCGTCGGAAGAGAGCTGATTCAGATACATTTTCCCATAGGAACTGTATTTATCGGCATCATGCTTCTCCCCAATTTTCTCACAGGCTTTCTGCAGATATTCCATCAGCTCTCCCGTATCCGCCGGCTTTAAGATATACCCCAGGCACTGCAGCCGCACCGCTTCCTGGGCAAATTTAAAATCATCATGGCAGGTCAGGAAAATACATTCCGTATCCGGGTAGTGCTCCTTCACCCAGCGTACCAGATCCACGCCGCTCCCGTAGGGCATTTCGATATCGCACAGCAGCACATCGATCTTATTCTCCATAAAAAGATTCACCGCCTGGGAATAACTGTTGGCCGTCAGAATCCGGTCGTAGGGAAACTCTTCCCACGGCACGTCGTCCAGAATCCCCTGAACGGCCAGAATTTCATCATCTACGATTAACAGCGTCATCATTTCTGGTTTTCGCCCTGCTGATCCTGGCGATATAGACATTATCATAAATATCCCTGGCCATAAAATCATCCGCAGCCTCCATCCGCTGACTGAGATGATCCAGATAAGTTTCCGCAATACTGACGTCAGCCTCAATGGATCTTTCAATATACGAATTTCTCACATGAACAGCGTAAACCAGTGAAACTACGTTCATGGGAAGAATTACCGCCGTCACGATCAGAATCAGCTGAGTCGTCACCGGCATCCGCTTTATCCACAAAAATAATCTCTTCATCTTAATTACGATCCTCTGCCTCCATACTGCCGCCCCGAAAATGCACACTCCCTGCGAAATGAGATTTTCCCTTTGAAGCTGTCATCGGATTTCTGCTGCCGCCTCAAAAAGTCCGCAGCCAAAAAACGCCTCACACTCCGGATTCCCTCGTAAGCTTTTTCGCCCAGTGCCCGTAATTTACTTTCAGAAAGGCCGGAACACATTTAAACACCTGATCCGCGTTCAGGCAGCACACCACCACAACCGGCGAAGCCTTTACCACAAACGCCATCAGAAAGGACAGGGGTATGACGATTCCCCATATGCTCACCAGATCCAGCTTCATGACAAACCGGCTGTCTCCTCCTCCCCTGACGATCCCTGTATTGACAGGCATCTGATAGGACATGGTGACGATGACCACACAAAGGATCCGGAGAAAGGTATCCGCCATTTCTCTGGTGGCCGGTTCCAGCTGATAGAGAGATAATACGGGAATCCTGATGACAAACAGGATCACACCGGAGCACAGGCCAACAAGCACAAACAGAACCTGCAGCGTGCGGGAATACAGCCCCAGTTTCTTTTCCTCCCCTTCTCCCACGGTCCTTCCGATAAATATGGAAGCCGCGGAGGACGTTCCTACAGCCATGGATTTTACCAGAAGAAACAGAGTGGACGCCACGCTGTTGGCAGCGATGGCCCGCGCCGTCATATGCCCCAGTATGGCGTTCTGCGCCGCCGTATTCAGCCCCCACAGAGAGCCCACAAGAAATACCGGCGCCATGACCTTCAGATAATCCTTCCGCAGAACCGGATCTGTCCGCAGATACATCCGTGGCGTCAGTCGGAGCGTCTTTTCTTTCCGCACAATATAAAATACCAGGATCAGAAACTCTGTGACGCGGGCGGTAAGCGTTCCCACCGCCGCTCCCGCCGCTCCCATCCGGGGAGCCCCAAAATGGCCGTATATCAGCGTATAATTGATAAGACAATTGACAATAAAGGACCATATCGAGAGTCCCAGGGCGATCCGCACGGTCCCCACACTTCGGAGCGTGGCCAGCAGAATCTGAGTCATGGCAAAAAACAGATAAGTAAACCGGATAATCCTCAGATAGGCCATTCCTTCCGCAATGATCGCCTCATCTGTAGTAAATACGGACAGCAGCCTGGACGGAAAAAAGCTGGCCAGCAGAAACAGTCCGGCCATAATCAGCAGCCCCGTGTGCATCGCGATGGAAGCGATCGTCCGGATCGGAGCAAGCTTCCCTTTTCCGTAATACTGGGTTCCCAGTATCACGACGCCTTCCCCCACCGCCGTCATCATCTGCTGATAAACAAACTGAATCTGATTTACCGCCGCCACTCCGGAAAGAGCGGTTTCACTGTACGCGCCCAGCATAATATTGTCCGCCAGGTTTACGCTCAGCGTGATCACCTGCTGCAGCACCAGCGTCAGCATCACTGCAAAAAATTCTTTATAAAACGACTTATCCCGAACCATTTTTACCTCTTTCCCGCAGGACGCACAGCCGCCGTTCTGATTAGAAAAACCAGACAGCAATCGTTTGCTGTATCCTCGTACAGGAAATTTTCTTCGTTTGTTTGACTAAACAAAGTATAATAAAATAAGCAGACAAAATCAAACATGATTTAATAATCCGTCACATCAAACTCCCGGTTTTTAAAGTAGAACTTCCTGTCCTCCTCCGTAATCTCCCGGATAATCCTGCAGGGATTGCCCGCGGCGATGACGTTGTCCGGAATATCCTTCGTCACCACGCTTCCCGCGCCGATCACCACATTGTCCCCCACCGTAACGCCCGGAAGGATCACCGCGTTTCCGCCGATCCACACATTGTTTCCTATGGTGATGGGAATACCGTATTCATATCCGGAATTTCTGCTGACAGGATGAACGGGATGCCCTGCCGTATAAATCGATACATTCGGCGCGATCACCGCATTGTCGCCGAAGGTCACTTTGCCCACATCCAGAATCGTCAGACCGTAGTTGGCGCCGAAATTTTCCCCCACTTCAATATTCCACCCGTAATCGCAGTGAAACGGCGGCTCGATCCAGATATTCTCCCCGGTTTTCCCGAACAGCTTCTTCAGGATTTCCGGTATTCTCTTCCGTTCCTCCGGTTTCAGCAGATTAAATTCATAAATCATTGCTTTACATGCTTCTCTGTCCGCCTCCAGACCATCCAGCCAGGCTTTGTACGGCAGACCATTCAGCATTCTTTCCTTTTGATTCATGCTGATTTTCCTCCCTGTCAGTTATTTTTATGCCGCTGCGCTTCATATCCCCAATTTCTGTTGATTTATCAGCGCAGTTAAGATATCATTATAAATCAAATACAGAATTTGTATATCAATTTCAACCGGAATTTTAGTAAAATCATACGGAATTTCGCACAGATCTTCCCTCTGTCTCCATCGGCGCAGATTTGCAGGGGCAGCTTTCCTTCCAGAATCCTGTCCCTGTACGTCACAATACGTTATCACAAAAACCCGAAAGGAAAGGACGATGAAAAAAAACAGATTATTATTTGACAAAGAAGTACCCTTCAGCAGGCGGACCCCTGATGAGGAAGAAATATGGAACCAGGCCGCACCTATCGGAAACGGCTCCATGGGGGCTATGGTTTTCGGCGGCGCAGCAGCGGATAAGCTTCAGATAAATGAGGACACGATATGGTATGGAAACGGCGGGCGAAACCGGGTAAATCCGGAAGCCCTGAGCACCTACAGGACAATCCGCGCTCTGCTTTCCGAAGGAAAGGTGAACGAGGCACAAGAAAAAATCACGGCATCCATGTTTGCCGCTCCGGATCAGCAGAGGACCTACGACACTGCCGGAGATCTGTATTTTCAGTTTCATCCGGAAGGGACTGAACCTGCAGATTATAAACGTGTTCTGGATCTTTCCACAGCTGTGGCCGAACTTACATATCAGGTAAGCGGGAAAAAATACCGCAGAGAATACTTTGCCAGCGCAGTGCATCAGGTGATCGCGGTTCACCAGAAAACAGAGGAAGGGGCCCTGCCGGACACCTCCTTGGACCTGACATATATGCGCACCGACATAGAGGAAATCCGGAAAATCGGACAGGAATACCTGTATCTGACCGTGAAGGAAGGCGGGGACGGGTGCCGATACTGCGTGGTGGCTACTGCCGTCCACAAAGGAGGCTCCATGGAGATTCACAAAGACCAGATTCTGATAAAAGGGGCCTCGGAAGCAACCTTTTACCTGACCATCCGTTCCGATTTTTACGGAGATGACGTTCTGCAATGGGCCAGGAAAAAACTCGAAACTGTACGGAATCTGCCCTACGAGCAGGTAAAAAAAGAACATGTGGAAGAATACCGGAGCTATTTTGACAGAACGGATCTGACACTGGACGGAGACGATGAAGATCTGGCTGTTCCGGAAGCCCTTGAGCGGCTGAAACAGGGGAAAATGGTTCCCGGCTTTGCGGAAAATTATTTCCAGTTCGGGAGATATCTGCTGATCTCCTGCAGCAGACCAGGAACCCAAGCGGCGAATCTGCAGGGAATCTGGAACAAAGACGAGCATCCCGCCTGGGGCAGCAAATATACCATCAATATCAATACCGAAATGAATTACTGGCCAGCGGAATCCTGCAATCTTTCCGAATGCCATCTGCCCCTGTTCGATCTTCTCCGGAGAATGCTGCCCAATGGAAAAAAAGTGGCCGAGGACATGTACGGACTGCCCGGGTTCGTGGCCCATCACAACACGGATCTTTTCGGCGACTGCGCCCCGCAGGATACCTGGATGCCCGCTACCGTCTGGCCCATGGGGGCCGCATGGCTCTGCACCCACATCTGGAGACATTATGAATACACTCTGGACAGGGATTTTCTGGCGGAAAATATGGATATTCTGAGGGAGGCATGCCTGTTTCTCAGCGAATATTTATTTGAAAATAAAGACGGCCTTCTGGTGACCGGACCCTCTGTATCCCCGGAAAATACTTACATTCACCCCAGCGGCCAGAGCGGTCAGGCCTGCATCGGCCCCGCCATGGATACGGAAATCATTCGGGAATTATATTACGCTTACATTCATGCCGTCGGGATCACAGGCCGCCGGGATGAACTTACAGAAAAATTACAGGAACAGCTGAACCGCCTGCCGGAGCTCCGGACAGGAAAATACGGCCAGATCATGGAGTGGGCGGAGGATTACGAGGAAGCGGAACCGGGACACAGACATATTTCTCACCTTTATGCTCTGTATCCCGCACAGCAGATCAGCCATGAGGAAACGCCGGAGCTTATGGAAGCGGCCAGGCGCACTCTGGAGCGGCGTCTGGCTCACGGCGGAGGCCATACCGGATGGTCCAGGGCGTGGATCATCAATATGTGGGCCAGACTCCGGGACGGTGAAAAAGCCCATGAGAACCTGCGCGCGCTGTGGACGAATTCCACTTATCCCAATCTTTTTGACCGGCATCCTCCCTTCCAGATCGACGGAAATTTCGGAGGCATTGCGGGAATGGCGGAGATGCTTCTGCAGGATGACAGAAAAGGAAGACTCTGGCTGCTGCCTGCGCTTCCGGATGAGTGGAAATCCGGAAAAATCCGGGGACTCAGGGCAAGAGGCGCGAAGGAGATTGACATGGAATGGGAAAACGGCGTTCTGACAAAAGCGGTGATCCGCCTGGAAAAAGGCGGCCGGTGTACTCTGATACTTCCACCCGGCCGATATGCGGTTTCCTCCGCAGGCAGCGGGGAAATCTGTGAAAAAGAAAATGAATTTCTCTGCCGCGGACGGGAACCCTATGAGGTGCATATCCAGATAATCTGAATCTGAACCTGTACACCTTAGAAAAATCCTTCCATACCTGTTTTCCCTGCCGGGCTGATCAGACATAGTTGTGCCCATCCCCCTCCCTGACACGGGACAGCATAAGATTTCAATAGAACAGAAATATAATATGGATTTTGAAGGTGATGTGATTACCCCAGATTTATTTATATTTACAGAACAGAAATATAATGTGAATACTATACCAGATACAGGAGATAAGAAAATGAATAAAGAACTTCCATTTCGCTTTGTAATATTAGGGGCAGGCAATATCGCGGGAAAATTCCGGGAGGCCGCCTCGTTCGTCCCCGGCTGTGAAGTAGCCGCGGTAGCCAGCAAATCGCCGGAGCGGGCAAAAAACTTCGCCCTGAAAAACAATATTCATCATTATTACGGAAGCTATGAGGAAATGCTGGACCAGGAGAAGCCGGATTGTGCCTATATCGCGGTGGTCCCCAGCGACCATTACCGCCTCACGATGATGTGTCTGGAACGGAACATCCCGGTGCTCTGCGAAAAAGCCATGTTCCAGAACAGCCGGGAAGCCGGATCAGCCTTTTCCCTGGCCGAAAAAAAAGGAATTTTCGTCATGGAAGCCATGTGGAGCCGTTTTCTTCCGGCCGTCAATCAGGCCAAACAGTGGCTGGATTCAGGAAGAATCGGAACCGCCGAAATCGCGCAGTTTACCATCGGCTTCCGGCCGGAACAAAATCCGGAAAACCGGTATCTGAACCCGAAGCTGGGAGGCGGCGCGGCAAAGGACATTACCGTGTACGCCTATGAACTGATCACATATTTTATAGAACAGAAAATCAAAAAACTGTCGGTATCGGTGGTATGGGGCGAGACCGGCGTGGACGTAACAGATCATGTATCCGTCATTTTCGAACATACCCTTGCGGATCTGACCGCTACGCTCACGGCTCCCGTGGATGACAGGCTCATCATCTATGGATCGGAAGGCAAAATTGTAATTCCTTTCCCCCATTACGCTTCCGAATGTACTCTGTATGATGAAAAGGGAGAACCGGTCATTCATTTTCGGGACGAAGAAACCAGAAACGGATTTACCTACGAAATCGAGGAATGCATGAAATGTATCCGGGAAGGAGCTGTGGAAAGCAGCAGAGTCCCCCACAAAGACACCCTGGCCTGCGCGGAACTGTTTGACAAAATTGACGCCGCGAAAATCTGCTCCTGAAAACACCGGAAAGCATCTGAAAATATGCCGGACATAACCAAACCAATACCATACTCACCAGGCACATATAACAAACGTCAGATAAATTTTCCTTTTGTCATAATCCCTCCGGGAGATACACACAAATTCGGCGCAGAAAACGGACAAAACGAAAATAGTTCCCTGATAAAATAAAGGACTGCCGGATAACTGCATGACAACACAGTATATGAAAAAATCTTTTCTGTAGTCTTCCATATACTGTGCTGTCGGCATTTACCGGCAGCCCTTTATTTCTGCATCTTATTTTTATACCTTATTTTTGCCCCTTATTATTACAGATTTCTGCTTCAGAACATCCTGTACTTCATGTTCCGAAGACCTTCTTTCACCTGGCACAGCGCTGCCTTAATATCGAAATAATCAGCACCTGATATCCGTGTCAGCACTGTACTGCGCATCATCCTTTGATTCCGGACATTGCCACGCCTTCAATAAACTGCTTCTGGAAAATGGCGAACAGAATCAGCAGAGGCGCCACCGCCATCACGGCTCCCGCCATCATTACAGGATAATTCGTCGTGTACTGACCATTCATATAGGCCAGACCGGCGGAAAGAGGCATTTTTTCTGTGGATGTGTTGACGATCATCGGCCACATCAGGTCGTTCCACGCAAAACGAAGCGTTAAAATTCCCAGCGCGACCAGACCGGAACGAACCAGCGGAAGCATGATTTTCGAATAGATCGCAAACCGGCTGCATCCATCCAGCCGTGCGGCGTCCTCCAGCTCATCCGGCAGCGACATAAAGAACTGACGAAGCAGGAATGTACCGAAGGCGCTGAACAGATTGGGAATGAACAATGCAGGCAGCGTATTAAGCAGTCTCAGCTTCTGCATCAGCAGATACTGAGGCAGAATAAAGAAGGAGGAAGGAACCATCAGCACCGCAAGCAGTACCATAAAGATAATATCTCTTCCCGGAAACTTGATTCTTGCAAACGCATACGCCGCCATAGAACAGAACAGCAGCTGTCCGAAAACCGTGATGATCGCGGAGAAGATCGTATTCAGATACATCTTCGCATAGGGTACGGCAGTAAAGATTTCATGATAGTTTTCCAATTTCCACTCAGCCGGAAAGATCACCGGAGGAACCGCAATTGCCTCCGACTGAGTCTTAAATGAAGTCAGGATCATCCAGATAAAGGGAAACACCGTAATAATAATTCCCCCGATCAGTATGACATAAATCAAAATATATCCCGGATTAAGTTTTTCTTTCTTCATGGCAGCTCCTTTCTTTATTCATAATTCACCCATTTATTCTGCATTTTCATCTGGAACGCAGTAATGAGCATAATGATGAAAAACAGAAGTACTGCCAGTGCGGACGCATAACCTTTTTTCGAATAATCAAACGCGTTGCGATAGAAGTAAACGACCATACTCTGCGTCGCTTCCATCGCCAGGCCTTTCTTCGAAACCAGCATATAAATCGCGTCGAACATCTGGAAGGTACTGATCAGTGAAGTGATCATCACAAAGAAGAGGGTGGGCGTCACCAGCGGGAGCGTAATATTAAAAAACTGCTGAACCCCGGTGGCCCCATCGATTGCCGCCGCTTCATAATAAGACTTGGAGATACCCTGAATACCTGCCAGGAGAATGATCATATTGTAGCCTATGGAGCTCCAGATCGATACCACACAGATACAGTACAGGGCGATATCCGGATTTGTCAGAAACTGCATCTTTTCAAATCCCAGCGCAGACAGAATCGAATTGATGATGCCGTAATCGCTGTTGTACATCCATTTCCAGATCATGGAAATGGCGGCGCTCATGGTAATCGCCGGAATAAAATAAATCACACGGAAGAAAGAGCGCCCTTTTATTCTGGTATTCAGCAGGCTGGCCAGGACCAGAGCCAGAATAATCATAACAGGTACAATTACAAGAACATATTTGCATGTATTCCATAAAGACCGCCACATAATGGGATCCTTAAACATCTTTACATAGTTGTCCAGCCCGGTCCAGCGTCTCTGATTGAAGGCGCCCACCTCATGGAAGCTGTCCCAGAACACCTTGGCAACCGGGTACAGATAAAACACTCCCAGGCCTATCGTCAGCGGAGCTATCATGCCGTAACCATAGGCATAATCCTTGACGTGACTCATTTTCTTTGCCATATGAAGCCTCCTTTCAGAAAGCCAATATCCGTATCAGCTTTCTAAAATAGGGATACACAAAATGTGTATCCCTTATTTTTTTATTGCCTGTTTTTTTCGTTTATTTTTTACTGCTCGTTGGCCAGTACTTCGTTCATCTGAGCCGCCAGATTATCGCAGCCGGTCTTCACGTCCGTCTGCAGCGCGAATACGTTCTTCAGATTATCGCTCTCATACTGGTTCCACTCCGCCGTATTGACAGACGCCGGATACGGATAGGAATATTCCTCGGAGGAGGTAACATAGGACTTCAGATTATATTCCGGATGAGCATCCACCCATGCCTGCGCTGTTCCCGCCAGCGCCGGGATAGCCGCTCCCATTTCCGCGGAAATCCTGTTCGCTGTTTCATCTGCCAGGAATGCCACCCATGCCTGAGCCGCCTCGGGATTTTCTGTTCCGGCATAAATACAGTTGCCAAGTCCGTGAATCACCGTTGCTTTCTTTCCGTTCAGGGACGGCAGCTCTACGCAGTCCAGATCATCCTTGATATCGGAATCCACAACCTGCGCCAGGAACCAGGAGCCCTCGAAGGACATGGCGATCTGCCCGTTCAGCAGCTGTGTATTGTGCGTCGTCTCTTCCAGAGAAGCCTGAGACGGAGACACGCCTGCTTCCATCAGATCAATCCAGCACTGGATGCCTGCCTGTGTCGCTTCCAGATCGTATCCGGAAGAGGTTTTATCATCGGAGATAATATATCCGCCCGCGGCATAAATCGTATTGTAGATGCCGCTCTGCGTTTCATAACCGGCTGAGATTCCGTATACGCCGTCCTTCGTCAGCGCTTTCGCAGCCTCTGTCATGTCTTCCCATGTCCAGTCATCTGTGGGATATTCCAGACCCGCTTCGTCAAACATCGCCTTGTTGTACCAGAGGCCGATGGTATCAAAATCCTTCGGGAGCGCATACTGAACGCCGTCGATATTGTACAGGTTCACCAGACCTTCCGGATAGTTCGCGGTATCCAGACCATATTTCTCAATGAGGTCCGTCACCGGCATCAGAATGCCGCCCCTGGCATATTTCGCGATGTTGGGTCCGTTCATCCAGAATACGTCCGCCATGCTTCCGCCTGTAGCGGCCGCTTCCAGCTTCGTCCAGTAATCATCCCATGTGTTGGGTTCCAGAGTAATTTTTACGTCCGGATAAAGCTTATTGAACTCCTCGATACAGGCATCCAGATACGGCTGCTGAGCAACATCCCAGAATGCGTAACGAACTTCGCCGGAGATTTCGGCATCATCGGCAAATGCGTTTACGGACGCCAGCATACCGCATGCCATAATCCCTGTGAGACATAAGGCCATAAATTTTTTAGAATTCATACTGAAAATCCTCCTTTTAAAAATTTTGTAGTTGAACAGTCAGAAACGACCGCTGTCAAGTAATATGGCTATTTTACAACAGAATAGTATGAAAATCAAGCAAAAATTCAGTAAAAATACTATTATGGCCAAAATATGTATCCAAATAATAGTAAAAATCCATAAATTTCTCTGATGATATGTGCAGAAATCTGAATAATCGTATTTTAACAGCCGCCGTTTTGCCATCCCAATACTCAGCCGAAAATTAACGGAGGGTCCATTCTTCATTCTGTATGGAACGATCGTAGTCGCTGGGCGTCATCTGTGTCCGCTGCCTGAAAGTCCGGGTAAAATGATGCAGACTGGAAAATCCCAGCCGTTCGGAAATCTGTGTATAATTCAGCTCCTCTTCCCGGATCAGGTATTTGGCAACATGAATCTTTAAATCAATATAATGATCGATGATCCCCGTGCCGGCGGCGTTTTTATAAATTTCACAGAGCTGGGAACGGCTCATATTAAAGTGATCGCATATGTCCTGCAGATGCAGCTGACTGCATACGTGCTCCTCCAGATAGGTATTGACCGCGTCAACCAGTATATTTTTTCCGCTGTTTTTTTTGTTTTCCGCTTTCCTGTCCGCTCTTTCGGAACTGTTTTTTCTGATGAGATCGATCAGAAGGCATTCCAGATGATTGACGGCTGTCTGATACGCCTGCATTCCCTCCGTCTGCGTCAGCTTTTCCGGAACAATATATCCCCCAAAGGAAAACCGGCCCGCCTCCTTAAAAAGCCGGCGGAGAATTTCCCGCTGGGAATGCTCCAGCGCAAAAAGCTTCCGCTGAAAAAAATCCATGGCGGGGCTGTCCGTCTCAAAGGTGATGATCAGGACGCTGTGAGGGCGTTTCCCGTCGCCCGCGATCGTATGAAATTCCATCGGCATATGCAGGATCATTTCCCCCTGCTTCAGCGTATAGGAAACTCCGTCCGCGGTGACGAGGATCTCCCCGCTGTCCGTATAGACCAGTTCCCAGAAATTATGCCGTTCTCCGGAAAAAGAAAAATTTTTCTTCCGCTCCGCATAGATCAGGGTATAAAGCCCTTTAATATGTTATTGAACCACAATAACTGCAAATAAATCGTAGATTTTGTAAATGAGGGCATGAAAATAAAGCCAGCCATG
>CANQUG010000061.1 GCA_947626985.1 uncultured Lachnospiraceae bacterium
ACATTGTGCACGCAGCAAGGCATAATATCGGTTTATTCTGGAGGCTTCTTCATTACTCCCGCCGACATCAGGATGAGCCCGCTTCATCGCTTCTCTGTATTTGGATTTGAGTTCAGCTTCCGTAAATGGCATGGAAAGTCCGAAATATCTGAGAGCGTCTTCTGTTTCATCCCTGTCCCGCGGCTGTTCCGTCTCATCGCTGTTCTGTTCTTCCATAAAACGATCAACAAAATAGTATATCAGAAGCCCGGCATGGCAGATTAATTTCAGGCCGAGGACCAGCACAAAAATGATGATACGCAGGATCGGGCGCAAAATTACAAAGACCAGCAGGATCAGTCCCAATGCCATTTCGCCGTTGTTTGCGGAAATCCAGCTTTTTGCAGTCAGGACACAGGCAATAAAAGTTATCACCTCCGTCAAAAGATCCGGATAGTCGTCTGCAATTTCTGCAGCCACTAAAATTATTTTTCCCGCTGCAGCCCATACGGTCTTAAAATTCTTCATTCTTCCTGTATTCCTTTCTTTAGACGCTTTTATTTCTTTCAGGCTTTCTAAATATCAGCAAACTGCCATGGTTTCAGACTGTCTCTCTATATGGATTTTGTCCCGTGTGATTCCATCTACAATACATTTTTCTGCCTCTTCATCTGAGGGGAGGGTGTACATGGATTCCCTCAAAATACCCTCAATGATGTTCCTCAGCCCTCTGGCTCCGGTTTTTTTCTTAAGTGTTTCCCTGGCGATCTCCCTCAGAGCACGTTCCGTAAAAACAAGTTCAATGCCATCGTATTCCATCAGCTTGCGGTACTGGCTTACGATGGAATTTTGGGGCTTTGCCAGAATATCCACCATTGCGTCTTCGTCCAGTTCATCCAAAGAAACAATGACCGGAAGACGGCCAATAAATTCCGGGATCAGTCCGTATTTTACAAGGTCCTCTGTTTCCACATTTTTCAGGGTTTCGCCAGGCGGCCTGGTCTCTTTTTTCTCTACGTCAGCGCCAAATCCAATGCACTTCTCAGAGCTGGCTGTCCGCCTGTTTATGATCTTGTCCAGTCCCGGAAATGCCCCTCCGCAGATAAACAGGATATTCTCAGTGTTGACCTGAAGACCCTGCTCCATGGGAAGCTTTCTCCTGTTATGCTCCGATACATTGGCTGTTGTTCCTTCAATCAATTTCAGAAGCGCCTGCTGGACACCCTCGCCGGACGGATCCTTCGTCAGGCTCGCTCCGATATCAGTTTTAGCCAGTTTGTCCACCTCATCCAGGAAGATGATCCCGCGTTCCGCCCTGGTTATATCGCCGTCAGCCGCACTGATCAGTTTCCAGAGGACCGATTCCACATCGTCACCTATGTATCCGGCCTCTGTAAGAGAAGTGCAGTCCGCAATAGCGAAAGGAACATCCAGCAGTCCGGCAATGGTCTGTGCCAGCAGAGTTTTCCCGCTTCCGGTTGGTCCGATCAGAAGGATATTGCTTTTGGAAATCTTCACATCCGAGTGAATGTCCAGCATCTTATAATGGTTGTATACAGCAATAGCCAGTGCAATCTTTGCGTCGTCCTGACCGATCACATATTTATCCAGTTCTTCTTTGATCGCTCTGGGGGGAATCTTTTTACCTGGCTTTCCGTCCGGTTTTATATCTGATTCCCTGCGGGCAGAACTGGTAAAATACACTTTGTCTTTTTCACAGGCCTTATAACAGCTTCTTATGCAGTCCTCGCAAATCAGGAACTTATTAGCAGGTGATCTGAAAATCCGTTTTGGAGAAATAATTTTCTGATTGCAAAAATTACAGATCAAAACATTTTTTGGCATATGGCTCCTGGCCCCCTTCCTTATTTCAATTATAGCCTCTCCTGAAAATCTCGCAAATTTCGAACGATTTGTGAGGTAGCCTCTGTTGCTTTGCCAGCGACATTACAGGACTTTTCACAAAAAGTACATTTTTAGTACACTGACCCTGTTTTTAAGGAAAATTCATTTTCAGAAGGTCTGATTTTCCGGGAATTTACGGGCCTTCACAGAATTTTCACAAAAAAAATTAGCACTCACTCTTGACGAGTGCTAATAAAAGTGGTATAACGTAGTCAGAACAAAGGAGAAGGAAAGAAAGGAGCCAGAAGAAACAAGGTTCCGGTTTCTTCCCGAACATCCCCGGTTCCAGTAATGGATCAATTTAATAAGATTTTTTATATGAGAAAAGGAGCGATGACTTATGATGATGCCCAGTATTTTTGGTGAAAACTTATTTGATGAATTTTTTGATGACTTTTTCGATTTGCCGGTATTTGATAACAAACCGGTTCAGAAGGCTCAGAAAAATCTTTACGGACGCCATGCGGCGAATATGATGAAGACGGATGTGCGGGAGCACGAGGACCACTACGAAGTGGATATCGATCTGCCGGGATTTAAGAAGGATGAGCTTTCCCTGGAGCTGAAGGACGGTTACCTGGTGATCAGCGCAGCGAAGGGCCTGGATAAGGATGAGCAGGACAGTAAGACCGGAAAATATGTACGCCGGGAGCGTTACGCAGGCAGCCTGAGCAGATCCTTCTATGTAGGGGAGGAAATGAAGCAGGAAGACATTCACGCCAAATATGAGAGCGGCGTGCTGAGATTGTCTCTTCCGAAGATGGATAAGAAGAAACCTCAGGTTGAGGAAAAGAAATATATTGCTATTGAAGGCTAAGGGATACGTTGAGGGAATTTAAAATTCCGAAAGAGTACAGACCCGGAGTCCGGAGCAGCGGAAGCTGCCCGGCCCCGGGTTTTTTAATGGACTTGAACGTGGAGTAACATTCCCATAGCATAAAGTGAAAGCCAACGCCTTCAGACGGAATCAACTGTACTCTTTATCATGCAGAAATATGTTTCACTTTCCGATGATCTTTCTTACCGCATCTTCATCCATTCCCACCCCTGCCGCGATGATGGAGATGGGAAGGTTCTGTTTATGGAGACGGAGGACGGTATCGGATTTTTCAATATTGCGGCCCTGTTCCATGCCTTTATTCAGAATCTCATCTGTTCTGGTCGTCAGAATTTTTCCGCCCATGAAATCACCTACCCTTTCTTTTAAATATTCTGTGTTCCGCAGCATATATCCTGCGATCTGGCTGATGTAATCAAGCAGATAAGAATATATGCTGTATAGATGCTCCCGGGCCAGGAATTCATCCAGTCTGTCCAGGATCTGCGCATATTCTCTGAGCATCCTGTCTGTTTTGTCCTTATCTCCGTCAATCTCCTGAAACATCTTTTCATACCGCATGATGTAATAGGGCAGGAGCACAAAGAGTTTTTTCCGGAAGATCTCTTCCATCCCGTATTCCTGTACCCGGATAATGGGCACGGTATAAAGTACATCCTGCCCGTCCGGGAATTTTATACGCAACGATTCCTTCTCCCGGGTGGAGGCGTTATGACGGAGGTAAAGAACGCAGGATTTGGGAAATTCCATCTCCAGGATACCGCCCTTTGCGGAATGGTTTTCCAGAGCGATGAAGAAGTCGTATTCCACCATCCGTACGATGATATTTCCGTCCGGACTGCTCTGACACTCGATGTGGTATCGTCCATCCTCTATGCCAATGGAGGAAACCTCCATATAAGAGTCTGTGATCCGTTTGCTGCTTCCGGTCACATGTTCGTTTTTCAGCTGGATGGTCTCGGCGTCCAGGGGATATCCGGTTCCGAAGACTTCGTTAATCAGCGGGATGAAAAGGGACGGCATCCTTTCCAGCATGGTGCGGAAGACGTCGTCAAATATAGTTGTGCTGTACGTTTCCTGTGTGTTTCCGGCCATGTGTCTGTTCCTCTCTGAAAGATGGATATGCAGGATTATCCGTAGACGGTTTCTGATTTCATTTTACATGCATCGCTGTTGTTTAGCAAGCCGGGAGTATCTGTTTTTAAGAAAATTTTTCGGGAAGTCACAGAATTTTCACAAAAATAAGGATGAGCAGGACAGCAGGACCGGAAAATATGTACGCCGGGAGCGTTACGCAGGCAGCCTGAGCAGATCCTTCTATGTAGGGGAGGAAATGAAGCAGGAAGACATTCACGCCAAATATGAGAGCGGCATGCTGAGATTGTCTCGTCCGAAGATGGATAAGAAAAAACCTCAGTATGAGGGCTTCCCCATGGATTTTTTGAAGGGAGAAGAGTATACTGTAATCCAACAGGCAAAAAAGAAAGGAGTCAATGATGTCATTATCAAGTTCCATACTGTCTTACATAGAGAAATGCCGGCGGGAGGCCTTTGACCTGCTCCTGGAGCTGGCCAGGATCCCTGCCCCTTCCCATCAGGAGGAAAAACGCGCGGAGTTCTGTAAAAACTGGCTGGAGAAGCAGGGGGCGCAGGGAGTCGTCATAGACAGCGCCCTGAATGTGATCCTTCCCATAGGAGATTTGTCCGGGCCGCTGACCGTGTTTATGGCTCACAGTGATGTGGTATTTCCCGATACGGAAGAGCTGCCCCTCACCATAGAGGACGGCAGGATCCGGTGTCCCGGCGTGGGCGACGATACGGCCAATGTGACGGCCCTTCTGATGGCCGCAAAATATATTGTGCAGCAGGGCATTCAGCCCTCCCGGGGAGGTCTTCTCTTTGTGATCGACGCCGGCGAGGAGGGACTGGGAAATTTAAAGGGCTCCAGAAAGATCATGGAAACCTACGGAGACCGCATAAAAGAAGTGATTTCTCTGGACGGCAGCGGCTGCCACGGTGTGAACGCGGCGGTGGGCTCCCGCCGGTATCGGATCGGGATCACCACGGAGGGAGGCCATTCCTATTCCAAATTCGGAAACCGCAACGCTATTGCTTATCTGGCTTCCCTGATTACCACTCTTTATACCGTAAAGGTTCCTGAGGGTGGAAAAACCACATACAACGTGGGGATGATCCAGGGCGGCACCTCCATCAACAGCATTGCGCAGCATGCGGAGATGCTTTATGAGGTCCGTTCCGACAATCCCGATTCCCTGAAAATCATGGAACGGCATCTGAACGCCGCGGTGGAGCTGTACCGTGCGAAAGGCGTTGAGGTGGAGATGGAGCTGCTGGGGGAACGTCCCTGCGCGGGAGCGGTTGACCCGGAGGCGGAACAGGCGCTGATGAACCGGGTGTCCGCCGCGGCGGAGGAATATTATGGCTCGGGGATTCAGTTCACTCCGGGTTCCACAGACTGCAATATTCCTCTTTCCATGGGCATTCCTGCCGTTACGGTGGGATGTTATGACGGCAGCGGCTCCCATACCAGGGAGGAATATGTGGAAATTGCTTCCCTGTTTCCGGGACTGAAGCTGGCGTTTGATCTGGTGCTGGGGTACTGCGGATAAAAATAAGAGAACGGATAAACGCAATTCGCCTGTCAAAGGTTCTTTAAAAAGGACTTTTGACGGGCGATTTTTATTTTTTGCAAAAGAATAAAACAGGGCGAAAGGATACAAAAAGGATATTATGTTATAGTATACTCTCCGTAAAAGAACACTTGAGGGAGATGGCGGACAGAGTGTCCGCAAAGCGCGGAAGGGAGCATGGATATGGAGCCGAGGCTGATGATTGTGGAAGACGACCGGAATCTCCAGGAGATTGTCACGGATTATTTTGGCAGCAAGGGATGGGAGGTGCGGACGGCGGAGAATGGGGACGACGCCCTGGAACTGCTGAGAACGGAAAATTTTACGTTGATTCTTCTGGACGTCATGCTGCCGGGGATGAACGGTTTTACCATCTGCCGCAGGATACGGGAGCAAAGCGATGTGCCGGTGATTTTCCTGACAGCGCGGGTGCAGGACGCTGACAAGCTGCAGGGATATTCTCTGGGAGCGGACGATTATGTGACAAAGCCTTTTTCCCTGCCTGTGCTTTATGCGAAGGTGACGGCTCTTATGGGACGGGTGCGGGGTCTGGAGCAAAGGCTGTGTCTGGGGCCTGTTCAGGTGGATGTGCGTGCGCACGAGGTGTTTGTGGATGGGAGACTGTGCGATCTGCCTCCGATAGAGTATGAGCTGCTTCTTCTGTTTCTGGAAAATCCCGGGAGGATATTCAGCCGGGAGCAGCTTCTGATACGGTTTTGGGGCTATGATTTTGACGGGACGGAGCGGGTGGTGGACAATCATATTAAAAAGCTGCGCAAAGCCCTTGGCAGCAGCGGAGCTATCATAAAAACAGTGCGGAAATCCGGTTACCGGCTGGATACGAAGTTATGAGAAGATCGGAGAAATCCGGGATACCGGAAGGAGGAATGCCTATGAAAAAAATGTGGAAGGCGGGGTTTTTGACAAGGGGTGCGCACAGGAGGGAAAGAAAAAAATGGATGCTGACGGTCCTGGCCGGATTTCTGGTTCTGTATCTGGTGATCATGGCAGCGTGCACCTACATGGTGGAGGCAAAATATATGTCGGAATTTGCCCGGGATTTTGAAACTTACGCTTCCGGCGTGAAGGATTCCCTCGAGGAAATGAACAGGAACGGCGGAACTAAGGAAGAAAAAAAGAGTGCCTGTCAGGCGATTGCGGCCGCGTCGTTGCTGTTTCATAAATATCAGCAGTTTTCCCTGGCAATTTATGATGAAGAGGAGCAGATTGCGGTACAGACGGAAAAGGCGCTGGCGGTTTACCGGGATGATGAACAGCAGTATTTCAGCTCCGTCTCTGTTCTTTTGCTGACGGATTTGCTGACGGATGAGGAACTTTCTCAGCTGGCGGCTTTTAAAGCGGACGAGAGATACGGAGAGGGACAGGAGAAATATCGGTTTTTCGGAAAGATTTCCGATGAACAGGAGCTGCTTGCCCTGCTGGTGCAGCAGTGCTTCTGGACAGAGGACAATGATGAAAAGCTTCAGCCGGAGCGGGATCCCATAACAGGAGAAGCGTCCCGTATTTCCCATACAGATGGGGAAGGTCATACGGTTTCCTATGCAAAGACGGGAAGCGCTGTGGTCTGGGAATGGGAGAATTCCCGGGGGAACGGACAGGAAGAGGACTGGATTTCTCTGGGGCTGGCTTTTCCCGGAATCTCGCTGGGATACGGCGCCTGGGAACGCTGGTGTGAAAGTGATTTCCTGAGGGATCCGCTGCCGGAGGATCCGGCGGAATATTATAAATCGACAGATCAGACCTATATGGCTCCCGTGGATTTAAAGCCGCGCATCCGGATGGACTATCAGGTCCGGCTGGATGGAGACAGAGAAGCTCCCTGCTATTTTTCGCTGCTGATGGAAAGCCGTCCGTGGGCGGCGGCAGCGGATTACATGAAATATGTGTATATTTCCGGCGCGGTTCTGACGCTCCTTTGTGTGGGAACGGTGTATTTTGCCATTTTGAGAGGGGAACGGCAGAGAATGCTCCAGGAGGAAAGCCGCCGGGATTTTATCAACGCTCTTGCCCATGAAATGAAAACTCCTCTCAGCGTGATACGGGGATTTTCGGAAAATCTTCTGGAGGATACGGTAACGGAAAAGCGGGACTATTATCTGGAACAGATCGTGAGACAGACGGAAGAAATGGATGAACTGATCGTCCGCATGATCGGGATGGCGGGACTGGATTCCCGGAAGCTGGCGCTGAAGAAGGAGGAGGTAAATGTAAATCATATGCTTCAGGACCTGCTGAAAAAATACGAATCTCAGATCAGAAACCGGGGGATTGAGACAGAATTTTCTGTACGGGAAGCGTTTGTGCTGCAGGGAGATCGGAGCTGGCTGGAACGGGCATTGGGAAGTCTCGTGGATAATGCCGTGAATTATTGCGCGCCGGGCGGACGGATCAGGGTGGAGACCTTCGGCAGGGGCTTCCGGATGGAGAATTCCTGCCCTTTGGAGGCGGCCGTCGATCAGGAGCGTCTCTTCGAGCTTTTTTATACGGGCGGGGAGAGAACGGAGGCTTCGGTGAAGCATCTTGGAGCGGGACTGTATCTGGCGAAGAAGATTCTGGATCTGCATCATGTGAGGATTACCGCCGGGCAGAAGGGGGATATGTTTTTTGTGGAGTGTACGGCGGATTTCTGAAAAATTTCTGGCATGTCTCCCTGCTGAACTGGTATAATAAGCTCAGATAGGAGTGCGAATCTGTAAAATGGAAATATATAAAGGAAAAAGTGTTTCCGGCGGCATTGCCATAGGCAAAATCAGTGTCTGGAAAAAGGACAGGCAGCAGATAAAACCCGTGCGAATCGGGGATGCGGACGGAGAAATAGAGCGTTACAGAGCGGCCAGACAAGAGGCGGTCCGTCAGCTTCAGAGCCTGTATGAAAGAGCGCTGCAGGAGGTGGGAGAGGCTGACGCGGCGATCTTTGAGGCGCATCAGATGATGCTGGAGGATGACGATTATAATAAATACGTCGAAACGATTGTCCGGAGCCAGAACGTAAATGCGGAATATGCCGTTTCCGTTACAGGGGACTATTTTGCCCGGATGTTTGCCGCAATGAAGGACGATTATATGAGAGAGCGGGCAACGGATGTAAGGGATATTTCCGGCCGCCTGCTCGCAGTATTGAGCGGAAGGGATGACAAAGCGGCTGCCGCAGCTTCAGGCGAACCGGTGATCCTTGTGGCGGACGAGCTGTCTCCTTCTGAGACGGTACGGCTTGATAAGTCGAAGGTCGTGTCCTTCGTAACGGTACATGGAACTCCGAATTCTCATACTGCGATTCTCGCAGGAACCATGGCGATTCCGGCTCTTGTGGGCGCCTCTGTTCCGGCGGATGCGTCCGTGGACGGCAAACCCGGCATTGTGGACGGCATAAACGGAATATTTTATGTAGATCCGGATGAAAAGACTCTGGAGAAAATGAAGAAGCTGCAGAGGGAAGAGGAGGAGAGAAGGAAGCTGCTTCGGACGCTCAGGGGAAGGGAAGACGTTACGCCTGATGGCAAAAGGATGATGCTGTATGCCAACATCGGGAATGTGAGAGACCTGGAGGCGGCCATTCAGAACGATGCGGCCGGAATCGGACTGTTCCGGAGCGAATTTCTCTATCTGGAGAGCGATCATGCTCCTACGGAGGAGGAGCAGTTCAGGATATATAAGCAGGCGGCCGAGGCCATGGCCGGGAAAAAAGTGATTATACGGACGCTGGATATGGGAGCGGATAAACAGTGCGGTTATTTTCCTATGGAGCATGAAGAAAATCCAGCTCTTGGATGCCGCGGGATCCGTGTCTCTCTGTCCCGGCCGGAGATCTTTAAAACCCAGCTCCGCGCATTGTACAGGGCCAGTGCTTTTGGAAATCTGGCGATCATGTATCCCATGATTACCAGCGTGAGGGAAGTCAGAAAAGCAAAGGAAATAACGGCTCTCATCAAAGAGGAACTGGACCGGCAGGGAATCCGGCGGGGCGATCCGCAGCAGGGGATTATGATTGAGACTCCCGCCGCTGCGATCATCAGCGATGAGCTTGCGCAGGAAACGGATTTTTTCAGTATCGGGACAAACGATCTCACCCAGTATACCCTGGCGCTGGACCGGCAGAACGGGAAGCTGGAGGAATTTTATGACCCTCATCATCCCGCTGTTCTCCGCATGATTTCTCTGGTGACGGAGAACGCCCATAAGGCGGGGATCCCGGTGGGAATCTGCGGAGAACTGGCAGCTGACCGATCCCTCACGGGGGAATTTCTGGCTATGGGCGTGGATGAACTTTCCGTATCTCCGGATAGTATTCTTCCCCTCCGGAAGATGATTCTGGAGACGAATGTGGAGGAATACAGGAAGAGCAGGCCCGGAAAGCTACAGTTCAGTTATCGGACGGGATGATATGGTATGTTGTGCTGTATGGTGGTATAAACTGGTATTTTGACTGGAGAGTCCTGTAAGGCATACCGTCGGAAGCCTTCGCATACACTGTAAAAACAGCGTCTTCGGAGGCTTATTCTTGAAAGATTATATTGAAGAGCGGGCAGTGGAGATTGCCGCTTATATTATTGAGTCCAGGGCAACGGTGCGGCAGACTGCGAAAAAGTTTGGCATCAGCAAGAGTACGGTACATAAAGACTGTACAGAACGGCTGATCAGAATAAATCCGGCTCTGGCCAGGGAGGTAAGACAGATTCTGGACGTAAACAAGCAGGAGCGGCATATCCGCGGCGGACTGGCTACCAGGGAAAAGTATCTGCGTCTGGAGCACTGAGAAAGAAGAAGGTGCATGGAATACCGGAAACAGTGTTCTGTGCGCCTTCTTTTTATCGGCGGCGTTACCGGGCCTTGGCAAGCGCTACCCGACATTTTTTCTTATAACAGGCAAAACCGTATTTCAGCACCTTTTCGATTCCGTCCTGAAAAAGCGTCTCGTCATAGTGTCTTTCTTCGATTTGACGGAGCGCCTGGGCCACGCCTTTTTCTAAATCGCCGTCATGGGCATATTTCACTTCAATGATGATTCCTGTTTCATCATCTTCCGTTTCGATCAGGATGTCTCCGTAACCGTCGCCGGTCTCGTAGTTGCTGGTCACATACCAGTTTCCCTTAAAGCTTAAGATGCCCAGGAGAATCCCGTGATAGAAATTTTCTTTCAGATTCCGTCTCACGAATGTATCCCGGATTCCGACTGTTTTCTTCAGGTACTTTCCGAAAAGTTCTTCTGTCTTCGGCGCGTCGCCTGCCTTCAGCGCGTCGCAGAATTCCCGCATCGCCGTGCCGTCCCGGGAAACCTGTTCCTTAAAAAGTTCCATGATCTGTCTTTTAAAGATATCCCGGATTTCCATGTTCGGGATGCATAAGGGAATCATGCGGTCTTCCGGCTCTCCCCGTTTCGTCAGGTAGCCGGTCATGTACAGCAGACTCCACAGATTTTCTATGGAGCTGTACATCTCCCGGTAAGTCAGCTCCGGAAAGATTTCCTTTCGCACTGTCTCGCCTGCTGTCAGACGTTCCAGCTCCCTGGACGCGACACTTACATCCAGCCGCCGTACAAATTCACTTACTGCGTCATTGCCGCTGGAATTCGCCCAGTAGTTCTCCGGCCGTGCCTTCGGATTCGCCCGCAGATCATAGCAGTAATTGATTACATCCCAGGGGCAGTATACGTCGCTTTCGCCGAAACGGTATCCGTTATACCATTCCTTTGCCTGGGAATAAGAATCTGTCAGTTCATAATAGTCCATGAGTTCCCGGACTTCTGTATCTGTAAATCCGAAATACTCATCAAAACTTGTATCCATAATGGAGAATACCTTCAGGTTGTTCATTCCCGTGAAAATGCTCTCTTTGGAAACGCGCAGACATCCGGTCAGCACGGCGAAAGCCAGATTATCATTGGTTTTCAGAACCTGGCCGAACATTCCCCGGAGCAGCTGCACCATATCTTCATAGTAATGATTATAAAATGCCTTCTGCAGAGGCACGTCGTACTCATCGATCAGCAGGATCACCTTTTGGCCGTAATGCTTTTTCAGAAGCCGGGACAGGAGCCAGAGACTGCTGCGGACGGAAAGCAGATCCATTCTGCTGTTTAACAGTTTGGCGAACTCCAGTTTGTCCTCCTGATCCAGCCGTTCACTGTCCAGAAGGAACCGAAACCGCGAGGCTTCCATATAGATCGTCATGGCGCTCATTTTGCCGGCCATGTCAAAATCCCCGGCGTCTATTCCTTTCAGGGATATGGAGATCACCGGGAATTTCCCCATGTATTTTTCACAGAGTTCCTTCTCTTTCGAAATCGCCAGTCCGTCGAATACAGATGAATCCCCGCCGGTCTCGAAAAAGCATTTTAGCATGCTCATGTTCAAAGACTTCCCGAAGCGCCGGGGTCTGGTAAAAAGATTTACCTGAGCAGGATTTCGGAGCAGTTCTGCGATCATCTCTGTTTTATCTACATAGTAGAATTCTTCTTTTATGAGTGTTTCAAAATTCTCTACTCCCACAGGGAGCTTCTTTTTTTTCAAACTCACTGCAGCTGCCTCCCTTCCTGAAGTATCTTTGTTATAGTATAGCCAAAATAACAGACAGGCGCAAGACGGCAAAATATTTTCCTGAATGCTTCCGAGCGTTTTCTTGAATCATAGCAGGGTACATTCCCCGCCCCTTGGGGCATACAAACTAATACCGAGCGGAGCGAGGCCGGGGCGAATACCCCGAACGCCCTTATGGAGTTTGAGTGCCTGCACCGGGGAAGTTTATTGATGGGAACGGACAATGCCAAAATATGAATCTTGCATTTTATACCGTCAATGGTAAAATGATTTATAGAAATAATCTGAAACATAAGGAGACGCTGCCATGAAGAAAACGGTTCCTCTGATCTGGAAGGAGAGGATCCGGCTGTTGTTGACGGAAGAGATTACATTTTATGACTGAAAAAGAGGCATATCAGATTCTGGGACTTCCTCCCGGAAGTAAGGCGGAAGAAATCAAAAAGAAATATCGAAAGCTTATGATGCAGGTGCATCCGGATACGGGCATCCGGGAGCCGCAAAGCAGCGCTTATCATGCTCATGAGATCAATGAAGCCTACTCTTTTTTGAAAAAGAGGTCCGGGGCGAATAGAAAAAACGAGTCTCAGAGTAAAAGAAATTCTTCTTCCATGCGTCCTCAGAATACGCGCTGGAACGCGCCCGTGAATAAAAATGCCTATAGAGAGCGGGAGATTCTCCAGTACGCGGAGGATGCGGAAGGCTCCATTCTGGGGAGTTTCTGTATCGACAGAGGAAAATATCTGTGGACCGTGGAGGAGGATTTTCCCCTGTTTCTTCTGAGCATCTATCGCTGCAGCGGACAGCTTCTGGACGAGATCGATGAAGCTCTCTCCTGCAGGGAACCGCCTGCGGTTCGGCATGATATTCAGACGGAACTCGTCTATTTCCTTACGCAGCAGTTTATAGCCGGAACAGATTTATTAAAAGAGCTGGCAAAGGAAGAAAAGAGCGGCAGAGACAAAGGGCGGATCTTTTATCTTTCCGCCATGCTGGAATCCTCAGATATCACCGCGCCGCCGGAGCCGGGAGAATTCCTGTATCCTTTCAGGCTGAGAAAACACAGGCTGTATTTGAAGAAGAAAGACGGCCGGGAGGCAGGATATCTGTCCTTCTCCGATGACCGTCTCTATTATATCGTGATTCCTCTTTTTGAGCAGAAAGCGATTCAGGTAAAAATACAGGTGTCGGAAAAACAGCCCTGCAATAGACCGGGGTACGTCAGATATCAGAACCTCCATCTGTGGCTCAGATTATCCGAAACTGCCGCAGCGCATATGCCTGAAAATCTGAATCTGCAGATAGAGCTGCTGCTTCAGCGATATGCGGAATTTTCTGCCAGCACCACCCGGCATTTCTTTTTATAACAGGCGATGCCGTATTTCTGCACTTTTTCTATTCCGTCATCGTACAGTGCCTCATCATAATGGCGGTCTTCGATCTGCCGAAGGGCCTGCGCCGCACCCTTTTCCAGATCACCGTCATGGGCGTATTTTACTTCGATTATGATCCCTGCATTGTCGTCCTCTGTTTCGACCAGGATATCCCCATATCCGTCGCCGGTTTCGTAATTACTGGTCACGTACCAGTTTCCCTTAAAGCTTAGAATGCCCAGGAGGATTCCATGATAGAAATTCTCCTTCAGATTCCGTTTTACGAATGTATCCCGAATGCTGACGGTCTTTTTCAGATACTTTTCGAAAAGTTCCTCCGTTTTTTCTGCGTTGCCCTCTTTCAGCGCGTCGCAGAACTCCCGCATGGTCGTACCGTCTTCGGAAACCTGTTCCTTAAAAAGTTCCATAATCTGTCTTTTAAAGATTTCCCGGATCTCCATATTGGGGATGCATAAGGGAGCCACATGATTTTCCGGCTCGCCCCTCATCGTCAGGTAACCGGTCATATAAAGCAGACTCCACAGATTTTCAATAGAACTGTACATCTCCCGGTACGTCAGTTCCGGCTGGATCTCCTTCCGTACCGCTTCGCCTGCCGTCAGGCGCTCCAGCTCCCTGGCCGTCACGCTCACGTCGAGCCGCCGTACAAATTCACTTACCGCATGATTGTCGCTGGAGTTTGCCCAGAAGTTCTCCGGCAGTGCTCTGGGGTTTCTTAAAAGACGCTTTACATAGCTGACCACGTCCCAGGGACAGTAGACCTCCGCGCTTCCAAAACGGTATCCGTCATACCAGTCTCTTACCGTCGCATAATGGTCATCAAGCTCGTAGTACGCCAGAAGCTCCTGTACTTCTCTGTCCGTAAAGCCGAAACAATCTGAAAATTCCTCGTCAGATACAGTCATTACACACAGATTATTCATTCCTGTAAAGATACTTTCTTTGGAAACGCGCAGACATCCGGTCAGTACCGCCAGCTGCAGACTCGGATTGGTTTTCAGCACCTGACTGAACATGCTCCGGATCAGCTGCACCATTTCATCATAGTAATTACCGAAAAATGCCTTTTGCAGCGGCACATCATACTCATCGATCAGCAGAATCACCTTTCGGTCGTAATGCTTTTCCAGGAGGGAGGACAGCAGCCTGAGACCATTCGCCAGCAGCTCAGCTGACATGGGAAACTGCGGTTCTCCGATACCGCCTACACGAATCAGCTGATCGTACGCGGTTTTCTCTTTTTCGTTCAGCCGGTCGCTTTCGGAAAGGAAGCTGAACCGCATCGCCTCAAACCAGAGAGTGCTGCTGAGCATCCGGCATGCGCCTTCATAATCTCCTGCTCCGACGTCCTTCAGGGATATGGAGATTACCGGAAATTTCCCCATGTATTTCTCACAGAGCTCCGTCTCTTTTGAGATTGCCAGTCCGCTAAAAACGGAGGGATCCCCGCTGATCTCAAAAAAGCATTTCAGCATACTCATATTAAGCGTTTTACCGAAGCGCCGTGGCCTGGTGAAAAGATTCACCCGTGCAGGATTTCGGAGCAGTTCCGCAATCATTCCCGTCTTATCGACAAAATAGAATCCTTCTTTAATAAGTGCGTCGAAATCCTCCACTCCCACAGGGGGCATTTTCATTTTTAATCCCACTACATGCACCTCCGCTCCCGACGCAGTCTCTCATTCATTTTCAGTTAAATGTCAAAAAATGCGAATGATACACTGTGCCGATTTTAGTATCAGTATAGTCGAAATAGCGGAACAGCGCAAGGGATTATCTGGCAGCTGCCTCTCCGGGTTGTTCTTTTGCAGAAACTCTTATGTCTCCATATCGTTTCATGATATTAGCCTCCTTTGTGTGGTAAATCTTAGATTTCCTGCTATAAAACAGGCAATATGCACATATTTTGCAAATACCTATTTGCATAGTAACTATATACATGAGATTCGCCAATATGTTACTTTTCAGATAGGATATAAATCAGATGAGATATAGATGAGGTGCTGCGTCTATGGAAAAAGAGTTGTTTACGCTAAATCATTATGGACACATTGAAATAGAGTTAAAAAAATATATGGATCAGAAGCAGATTACCAGAAATGCTCTTGCCCGTGCCGTAAATACGCGCTTTGAGGTTATTGACAAGTGGTATCGCGGGCATGTGGAGAAGATTGATGCGGATATACTGGCCCGTATCTGTTTTGTGCTGGAATGCGAGCCGGGGGATATTATTCGGTATGCGGCAGAGGAAAACTGAGAATGGCAAAGGACCAGGAAGGATCCCGTTATGAAAATAATTATAGCCCCTGCAAAAAAGATGAATGTGGTTACGGATTTCCTCGCTCCGGCAGGGCTTCCGCGGCTGCTGAAGCGAACGGAAATACTCTGCGGCGCAGTGCGTCGGCTTACCATGGATGAAGCGAAACGGCTCTGGGCCTGTAATGATAAAATTGCGCGTTTGAATTTTGAGCGGTTTCAGAAGATGGAACTGACGAACAATCTTACGCCGGCATTATTATCATATGAAGGAATACAGTATCAGCACATGGCGCCTCAGGTATTCACGGATGGACAGTGGGAGTTCGTCCAGGAACATCTGCGGATTCTGTCCGGATTCTACGGCGTTCTCAGACCGCTGGACGGAATTGTCCCCTATCGGCTGGAAATGCAGGCGAAGCTTGCCGTGGAGGGATGCCGGAACCTGTACGAATTCTGGAATGAGGATATCTGCCGGCAGGTGGCTGGGGAAGCCGGATGGATCCTGAATCTGGCCAGTAAAGAATATTTCAGATGTATAGAACCGTTTCTGGAGCCTCATATGCGCTGTATTACCTGCGTTTTTGGTGAGGAACGGAATGGAAAAATCATTCAGAAGGGTACTCTGGCGAAGATGGCCCGGGGCGAAATGGTGCGTTTTCTCAGCGAGAACAATATTCAGGAGCCTGAGGGAGTGAAGGAATTCTCCGGACTGGGATTTTCTTATGATATGGAGCGTTCCGGAGATTCTGTATTTGTATTTTTGAAGCATGGTTCCGACAGTGAAAACTGAAGCCGAAAGAATCTCCAACTTGGAAAATCAGAAAAATCTGCCGTGCACTGGAAATTAAGACAGGATACGTTGATAATATAAACATAAACAGGAGGATAAAGATATGCGTTTGAAAATTGTGCAGGATGCGTTGAAGGAGAAAAATATAACCTTCGAATTCACGGAGGAGGACGGCTGCGGCAGCCTGGATTTCCTTTTTCGCGGTCTGAAATTCCATGTGTGGGAGTATCAGGACGGGATCTGGGGAGCGGAGACGAACGTGTTCGAAGCGGGAAGAAGTGAGGATATTGAAGGAGACTATGAGGAGATTATCGCCCGGGAGATTCGCTCCTGGCCGGATATGATCGCCTGATGGAAAGATTGCCCGAAAAATCATGTGTACTGAGAGGAGGCTCTGATTCTATGAATGAGACGACGAAATACAAAATGCTGATCCAGCGGGAAATGATGAAGGGTTACACGGCAGCTTATGTACAGGCGGAGCCTACGGACCAACAGCAGAAGCTTCCGGCCCCGGGCGCTTTAAAAGCGGCGGGAAACGGAAAAAGAATCCCTTTGCCGCTGGATTTTCAGGATGCAGTGAGTAACAGAAATTTACTGTCCCTTATCCGGGAACGGGAAAGCTGCAGAAAATACAGCAAAGAAGCTGTACCATTAAATACTCTTTCTTTTCTTTTGTGGGCTGTGCAGGGAGTGCGCAGAATGGCAGGAAGAGGGGAGAAGATTACATTTCGAAATGTTCCGTCCGCAGGATCCCGCCATCCTCTGGAAACCTATCTGTTTATCCGTAATGTGGAAGGAGTTGCTCCGGGAATCTACCATTATCTTCCTTCCGGTCATCAGCTGGAGCTTTGGGAGGATGATCCCGATTACGCGGAGGAACTGACGGAGGCTCTGAATGGTCAGGATTTCGCCGCTGAAGCTCCGGTGCTCTTTGTGTGGAGCGCCATTCCCTACAGGACGGAGTGGAGGTATGGCTGGCAGTCGCATAAGTACATTTTACTGGACGCGGGACATGCCTGTGAGAATCTTTATCTCGCCTGCGAGGCATCGGGCTGCGGGACGTGCGCCATAGGGTCCTATAATCAGGAGCTTCTGGACGAGCTTCTGGGATTTATGCCGGGTCCTTCCGGAGAAAAGGATTATGAGTTTGCGGTTTACGCTGCTTCTGTGGGGCTGCTTCCCTGAGTGTGACGGCTGTGAACAGTGAGCGAGGAGGGAGATTTATGAAAAAAGCTGCCAACTGTGAATACTGTGCGAATTATTCCTACGATGACGAATACGAGTGCTATGTCTGCGAGGTAAATCTGGACGAGGATGAGATGGCCCGGTTTCTGACCGGAAATTTTGCCCAGTGTCCGTATTTTTCTATGGGAGACGAATATAAAATCGTGAGGAAGCAGATGTGAAGCGGGAATGACTCAGGCCTGAGTCAGGGATGAAGCTGATAAATCGTGAGAAAGCAGATGTGAAGCAGGAATGACTCAGATCCGCGTCAGGGATAAAGCTGATAAATCATGAGAAAGCAGATGTGAAGCAGGAAATGTATTGCGGAAGAGAAAAGTATTCGAAAAAGAATTTGATTTCCCGGCGGAAAGAAAAAGCAAACCAGTGAATTAACCGCCGGAAAAAGAGAATTTTCCTGCGAAAAAAGCTTGACACAGGATGGCAAACATGCTATTTTATTACAGAACGCTGCCGAAGACAGTAGGTGCCGTAAGGCATAAGGGTTAAAACGCCTACCGAGGACTAAGTATTCTATGAATTTTGTTAGAATCACACCAGGTCTTACTGTCATGCAGTCAGACCTTTTTTATTTTTCAGAAAAGAGTGCGGATGCCGTAATCTCCATTTCCGGGAGTTCCCGGAGCGGATTTCAGAGAACCGCAGACTTTTTTGGCGAATGAAAAAGTCCTGCCCCGTCATTTCCCTGATGCAGGCAGGAACACTGCGGCGGTATATCAAAATCTATAAGGAGGTGTACCATTTCATGGCAAAAGTAGAACTGAAACAGCCCATCGTGGATGAAATCGCAAACAGCATTAAAGACGCTCAGTCTGTAGTTCTGGTTAATTACAGCGGTCTTACTGTTGAGCAGGATACTATTCTTCGTAAGGAATTGAGAGAGTCCGGTGTTCATTACAAGGTTTACAAGAACACGATGATGCACCGTGCTTTTACAGGAACTGCTTGTGAAAGCCTGATCAAACATCTGGAAGGTACCAACGCCCTGGCCGTTTCCACCACCGATGCTACCGCTCCCGCCAGAATTCTGGCGAAGTACGCGAAACAGTTCCCGAAGCTGGAGCTGATCGCCGGCGTCGTTGAAGGAAATTATAATGACCAGGCTGGAATCGAGGCGCTGTCCCAGATTCCGTCCAGAGAAGAACTTATCGGAAAGCTTCTTGGAAGCATGCAGGCTCCTATCGCAAATCTGGCCCGCGTACTCAGTCAGGTTGCAGAAGCAGGCGGAGCAGAAGCAGCGATGGCTGCAAAAGGCGCAGAAGCATAAATTACTGGCTTCATGAGACATGTACCCTTAGGGCGGGTAAATAATAAAATGAAAAAATGGAGGTAAATAAAAATGGCAAAATTGACCACAGCTGAATTTATCGAAGCAATCAAAGAGTTATCCGTATTAGAGTTAAACGAGCTGGTGAAAGCATGTGAGGAAGAGTTCGGCGTATCCGCGGCAGCAGGCGTTGTAGTTGCAGCAGCAGGCCCCGCAGAGGCAGAGGAAGAGAAGGACGAGTTTGATGTAGAGCTTACCGAAGTTGGTCCCAACAAGGTTAAGGTTATCAAGGTTGTTCGTGAGCTTACCGGCTTAGGTCTGAAAGAGGCTAAGGCAGTTGTTGACGGCGCTCCCAAGAATGTAAAAGAGGGCGTTTCCAAGGCTGAGGCTGAGGATGTTAAGGCGAAACTGGAAGCTGAGGGAGCTAAGGTTACCCTTAAATAATCTTCTGAGGATGATGATCCCCATAAATATCTGGGTTCAGGTATTTATGGGGATTTTTTTGCGCCTTTTATGGGATTTTTTGTAACATTTTAGATGAATAAATAAGAAATTTGTACTTTTGTTTTCCGGGAGATGGGATTATAATAAAATACATATATACAAATATGCGATTTAGGAAAATAACCGGAAGCGGGGTATTATGATGAAAGGAAGGTTCTTCAACAGGAATATTTTAAAAATCGGAAGTATTCTGCTGGCTGTTCTGCTGGCCGTGCAGCCTGACTTTTCTGTATCTGCGGTAAGCGGAGCGGCGGGGGAGGATCTGGCTGTCTCTGTCACTGAAATGGAAGTGCTTCCTGAGGAGGAAATCTTTTACGGGGAAGGACTGTCTGACGCCGGAGTGGATCCTGTTTCTGATGATCCGGAAGAAATTCCGGAGGAAGTGTCGGATTTTGCCTGGATGGAAGGATATACGGAGGAGCAGCTGAAAGCGGTTCCTCTGGCGGAGATTGCCCTTATTGATGAAGAGCAGGAGGAATTTGAAAAAGGATTTTCCGATAGATCTGTGGAGCCGGAGGATTTGACTGTTTTTACAGACGGACCGGGCTTGGCCGGAGATATGTTTTCCTCTGGAGGCGAGGCGGAGCTTGCTGCGGCTGCAGAGCCGACGAAACCAGCGGAACCGACGAAACCAGCGGAGCCAACCAAGCCGGCAGAACCGACGAAACCGGCGGAGCCAACCAAGCCGGCGGAACCGACGAAACCGGCGGAGCCAACCAAGCCGGTGGAACCGACGAAACCAGCGGAGCCAACCAAGCCGGCAGAACCGACGAAACCGGCAGAGCCGACAGCATCGGCACAGCCTACAGCACCAGCACAGCCTACAGCATCGGC
>CANQUG010000062.1 GCA_947626985.1 uncultured Lachnospiraceae bacterium
AACTGCCGGAAGCATGCAGACTGAAACGATATGATAAAAAGTGCTGCAAACTATGATGTATGCAATATAGCAGAAAAAATGCTGTATTGCACTACGCCATCTTTTGCAGCACTTACCATCTTCCCCATTAAATCTCATAATCCGCCCATCTTAACTCAGGTTCCTTTCTGTTTGTCCATATTATTTAAATCCGGTCTGTCTTATCGGATTTCCATATATCATCGTTTCATACAGGCAGACCTGCCCCTCTTTCCTGTAGCGGCAAAACAGTCAGTAACTAAAAAACTACCGCCTCATACCCCAGAATCCGGTTTATGACCTGCGGCTTATTCAGGATCATATCAATGATTTCCGGATACAGCGCCCGGTTCACCGCGCATTCAATATCATCTGTTTCCGGAGGTCTTCCGCCGGCGTTCATAATACGGACGGTACATCCCCCGCCGCAGTACGCATACCACTGACATTCCATACATTTTTCCGCAGTTTTGGGAATAAAATAATCCCTGCATCCGATGCCCTTTTTTACCATTTCGATCAGGCTTATATCGTTCTGATAAATACTTCCAATCGATTCCTCAGGGAAATCCGTCAGTTCACATGGATAGATCCTTCCGTCCCTGTCGAACACGATCATCTTTCTGCCGCCGGCGCATCCCCTGGACAGGCAGATATCGGAATATTCGAAAAACAGCAGGTTTCTGATCTTTGTGCAGATATTTTTCTCTGTCAGGGAATAACCCCTTTCCGCAAGCTCCGCCATTTTTCTCAGGATTACTTTTTCGGCTTCCGCTATCTCCTCCTCAGACAGACACAGCTCTTCGCTCCCACAGGCAAATCTGCTTTTATGGACAAAATTAAACTTTACATTCTCCAGTCCCAGTTCCGCCGCGTAATATTCCAGTATTTCATCCAGCTTTTCAGCATTCAGTTTCGTAACTGTAGTGATCGTTCCCAGCCGGGATCCGTATCTGGATAATGCCCTCTTCAGATTCGCTTCGACAAGGGCGTGGTTCCCCTCCCCGGAGGCCCATACCCTCTGGGCGTCATGACACTCCTTCGTCCCGTCAATACTTACGCCGATACCGATCCTGTTTTCATACAGCTGATCCAGAACCGTATCATTCAGCAGGACTGCGTTCGTTTCAACAGAAAAATGAACCTTTGTGTGTTTCGGACGAATCCATTTCTTCATATTCAGCACGGACGGCAGTTCCAGAAGCGGCTCGCCTCCCCACGCCTGGATGCTGACATCCGCCAGCTTTTCATCTTCGCAGTATTTCGTTATATATTCACAAATCTGTTTCAGCACGGATTCCTTCATGGAGCCGCCGCTGCAGGAAACATCCCTCAGGCAGTACCGGCAGGCCATATTACAGCGGCTGGTCAGATCGATCATGAAAAATTCCGGCCTTACCGCGGGACACGGGGAATCAGCCATATCGTTTCCCAAAAAGCCCCTGGATCTTAACGCCCTGTATAAGCGGCCGGGAATCTCTCTATCCAGGAGCTGATCAGCCAGCGCCCCTTCCATAAGGACAATATGCCCGTCCCTGCCGTGCAGCAGACACCGGCCGCCGCTCCTGAACAGCATCCCGCCCTGAAAAAAGCTGCCGGACCCGGCATCGGCAAAACCGTTTACATATTCCGTGATCATTCCAGCACACCTTTCGTCACGCATAGTTCCATCCAGGCTTCCGGATCCCCGATTCCCAGCGCGGAAAGCAGTTCCCGCAGAGTCTCCCCGGATATCCCTTCTGTTAATATTTCCGCCAGACGGACCAGGGTATCCCTGTCCGTCGCCTCCAGCAGGATAAACTGCCGCCTGTCGTCGCGGGACAGGCACATCCTGCTGCTGCCTCTCATTCGGATCGTAACATATGGAGACAGTCTCAGTTCCTCTTTCTCTTCCTTTTTGAACAGCTTCTGCGATGTCTTCAGCATTTCCTCCACCTCAGATATACGGTCTGATGATCCTGCCGCCAAAAGCGTCAAAAGCGCTTCTGTAGGTTCCCTCACACAGGCCGGTGGCCTTACAGCCGTTACATACCTCAGGAAAAACCGAGACATTATTCTCCACATCCGATACGGCATTCCTTCTGGGATCCTTATAGGCCTGATATGTTTTCCCCGGCTTCTTTTTCATGAAATGTTTCTCATTCCAGTAATACACGTCTGCCGCGCAGAGAGGGATATTGATGGAATACAGGCGTCTCCTGCTCCCGTGATCCTGATTCCGGATATGCTCATCGAACAGCCCTTCCAGATATGGTTTCAGTTCGGTAAAGGAAAGCTTCTCCCTCTCCAGCCGGTCTTCCGGGATACCGCAGTAATCGATCCCGCACATCTGCAGCGATACATTTTCCGGAAATGTTTCATCGCAATATCTATAGAATCCAGCCAGATCGCGATAATTATGCTTCGTGATACAGTGCTTGACGATCACGCTGCACTGACGGAAACAGAGCTCCAAAAGGCCCGTTACAGTGCGCCCAAAGCTGCCCGGCGTCCGGTTTGCCGATTCATGCTCCGCCGGGATGTGGCTGTGAAGCGTCGTGATCACCGTCAGCTCCGGCATATCCACACTGCCGGCAAAACTATCCAGAAACCGCGGGCTGGAAAACCGTTCTCCATTCGTCAGTAAAGTCACTTTCATTCCGCGCTTCTGAATATATCCCGTCAGGCGCGCAAGATCCGGATGCAGCGTCGGTTCCCCTCCGGAGATCACCACCCGCTCCACCCCGTTCTCGTAAAATGCATCAGCACTGTCCGTCAGTTCCCCAAACGGAGTGATCATCCCTTCTTTTTTCTCATTCTCCGAACAGGGACAGAATTCACAGCTTTCATTACATAAATATGAAACAGCCAGATAAGCGGCTTTATCCATTGCAGCAGTTCTCCTTCAAAATAAATTAAAAATCCCCCTATCTGCCGGTCATAAGAAACCTGACAAAGAGGGGGAAGTTCCTGTGAAACACCCATCCGCTGAGCCGTCACCACCCGGCTCCGCCGTTATCATTGTTCCACCCGCCATGACACCAGCCAACCAGAGAATCGCTGCTGTCCTCCATGACGATCTGCTCTTTGTCCGTTTCTTCATCAGAAGAAATGGAAATGAGCTTTCCCAGTTTTTCTGAATAGAGTTCCATGGTTTCTTCCTCCTTTCTTCAGATTTGTTTTTATTATATTCCTGCGCTCTATCCCGGTAAATCTTAAAAAACAGCAAATAATAATGAAAATTTCATGATAAAATTTACGGACGCCAGTAGCTTCCGCCGTCCACCAAACGGAAGCCCCCAGGCGTCTCCTCTTCGGAGGGATATGTCCAGTTTTCATTAAAATATGACATGATCCCGGCATCCCCCGCCCACCGTTTTCCCATGATCCCGAACCACAGCTGGAAGCACCCTCCCCACTGGATAGCGCATTTCCCCGCTTTTTTCAGTGCCAGCGCCAGGGGCGTGCCGTAGCTTCCGCAGCTAATCAGGGCCAGGTCAAAGGAGATACCTTCCAGTTCATCCAGCATACAGTGAAAGGCATCGGCCCACGAATCAAACATCGGGTCTCTGCGGCCGCCGCCTGTCTGGACGGCCCTGAACGGGATCAGCTCAAAGTCCGGCAGGATGCGGCCATCCTCCCAGATCTTCTCCCTTTTCAGGTACTGACGTGCCACCGTATCCGAAAAGGCCGATACGATCACAACTTTTTTCCCGGCAAGCCCGCTCTGCCAGTCGGGCAGCGGCTCCTTATGCCAGAAGGGAAACGGATACAGGTCTTCCACATTGAGATGCGCGGGATGCCTGTACCAGGGCGAAAAGATCAGACGGCCGGGATAGTTTCTCCAGTACGCGATCGCATCCGCTTCCGGCAGCAGGGAAAGAACAAGCTTGGCGTATCCGTCCATGCCTCTGTCGGAGGAGGAGAACATCCCTGCGTCGGTATCGATATGGGTCCTGATAAAGTCCGAATACCCTTCCCTTACCCCATACTTTTTTTCGAGATACTGCACGCATAAAAGCGTTTCATAAAGCCCGAACCTTACGATAGCAAAGGGCCGGCCGGCTCCAAGCATCTGTTTCATGTACTTCTGAGTATCTTCTTTCTTCATAAGCTTACTCATAAATACACGGTTTCTCACGGAATAACCGGTATATCCTTTAACAGTTCTGTCCGCTGATTCCAGGAAACGGTCCATCAGCAGCCTGTATTTCATCAGCCTGTTGTCATTCATCCGCTTTTTCCGCTTTTCCTCTTACTTTATACGACCATTTCCAGACCTGGGCCATCATAAAACAGTAAAACTCCTCACTGACCAGTTCTTTCAGGAGGCGCAGATCTTCTTCCAGCTGAGAGACCGCGATATCCAGATTTTTTAGTACGATCTCAATTCTCTCCTCCAGTGAGGAAACTTTTTCCTCTCTTATACAGAATACCAGCAGGGAATTCTTTCTGTGTTCCCTGATATCCTCCACAAAATCACACAGATCATCGGTCAGCCAGAAAATCCTTCCCAGCACTTCGGCAGCCCGGACCGACCTCCGGGAATTCACGCCAAAGGATGCGGTCAGAAAAGCGGCTTTTTCAAACCTGACAGATTTGTCGATGAGCAGCGAAAGTTCCTCCCCTTCCATATCCCGGTTATGACCCAGCGCGGATCTGTACATATAAATTTCAGACCGGAACGCTTTATTGATATCTGTGTAAAGCATCTCTTTCGAATACAGTTCCCGGTCTTTCTGCTTCCGGATAAACCGGATGAACGGGGCGATCAGCAGATCCAGCTCCCGGAAATCCTGCTCCCGGATAATTTCCGTCCCGGTAATTTCCATTCCGGTAATCTCTATTCCGGCAGTTTCCATTCCAGTAATCTTCCTTCCGGCAATTTCCATTCCGGCAATCTCCATTCCGGTAAGGCTGCATTTTTCACATACAGCCTCCTTCTGTTCCGTGGAAAACCTGGGGGAATCCAGAAATTTATCAATAAGGCAGCAGAACAGGACAAAACAGCCCGCAGCCAACAGCGCTTCCTCCTCTGTGCAGCGAGCGAATTCTTTCTGCCATAAAGATAACTGTGCGTAATTCAGTTCCATGTCAAATCCATATTTAAGGTCTATCTGTTCCAGCAGGGAACTCAGCTTCCCATAATTCCCCCTTTTCGGGACATCCATCTCACGGGAAGGATCATGACGCAGACAATATTGGAACTCTTCTTTATGTTTCCGCAGGAAAATATTATAAAAATACTGATAATACTGTCCGGATGTGATCATCTCTGTTCCCTCCTCAGCTGCTCATTGAGCCGTATCATCTTACCCGGTTTTCCATCGAATCTCCCGGGGATCCGCGTCTCTTACCGAGATATAGTTTTCTCTGAAAGGCAGGGCAGATACTGTTTCCTTACAGCAGCCTGAAAAACATATTTTTTCAGCCACCCGTCTGAAAGATATCTGGCATGCCCGCAGTTTTCATATTCCGCACTGTCCGCCGCTCTCCACCACCGCGTTCCGTTCACCGACGCCGTATCTGTCAGCAGCATCGCATGGGACATAGAAGCCAGCCGATACTGATTGATCACATTCTTCGAAGTATTACTCAGAGATGGATCAATTAAATCCAAGCGCAGCATTCCGTCATCAAATATCCCCGCAGAGGGAAACCAGAACTTCCCGGCGTCACAGGTGAACCAGCACGGCACATGATCTGAGATCTGGCCTGAAAGTCCCGCATAAAAATCCGCGCTGTTCACGCGCAGAACCGTACAGGGCTGTCCCCCGACTACATTTCCATCCAGAGATATGTCGTCTGTTCCATATTCATCAGCAGAACCTTCCCCATCATTGTAAATGCAGACATATTCATCAAACGGGAATCCAATCCGGGTATGATAAAACTCCGAAGGCGTCATTCCTGCGCTGCCGTCACAGCTTTCCGCCGACAGGTATACCGGCGGAGTCCCGAAGCATGAACATAAGATTTCTGTAACCTTCAGGAACATTTTCTCTTTCTTCTGCCGGAGCAGATCGAAGGATACGCCTTCCCGATACAGTCTGTTCAATTCATAAGCGTCTCTCCTCAGGAGCATGCTGACGCAGGCATTGCATTCACCCGTACTGCTGCAGACCGGGGAATCCTCCATGATCTCATAAGGGATCAGGCCATATTTCTCTATCAGGTTCCGGGCCATGTTCCACTCACCGCGGTCTGACATTCCTCTGTCCAGCAGATATCTGACTTCCCGTTCCTTCTCATTATGAGGAAGCAGACACAGCATATGCTCCAGAAACCAGTTGGCCTTCTCAATCTTATCCCAGAAGATCAGATAATTTTTTGAGAAACTTACATTGGTGATACCATATTTCCTGCATGTAAAATCCGCGATACAGTGCAGCGCGGAAATCAGCCAGCAATACCCGGTCTTTTCCTGCGTCAAATATACCCGGTCCTGTCTTTCAGGAAAAACAGCTTCCAAGTCGGGTAAAACCGCATCGTCCCTCTTCAGCGCGGCAAGAATGCCCCCGGAATATTTCCGGCTGTTTCCGCTGAAATAACAGTTGAGCCATTCATTATTAACATCTACCGGTTTCATAAAAATCCCTCAGATAAACCCGGAAACCTCCTCATCATTCCAGATGCTCCAGAATACAGACTCAAAATGCTCAAAAAGAGCCGGATTGGTCCGTTTAAATATGACCAGAGCCGGCCTTTTCCCATTTCCCGGTATATATGGAGAATAAATATCCACCCTGGCATAATCCAGAACCGGATTATAAAACCGGAAAACCGCCAGCGAATACGGCAGGAATAATTTCGTCGTTTTCATATGAACTCTGTCCGGCGCGACAGAAAACAGCTTTTTTAATCCTTCTATACTGTTGCGGCTCATCTGTGCTTTCGGCAGGTACATATGATGGGGAGCGCTTCTGTACCTGGCGGTATCCGCATTGGCCTCCGATAACGGATCCGCAAGGATCACCTCCAGAGCAAACTCAGCGCCGGCCCTTAACCGTTCCTCCAGAAGAGGATAAAAAGAAGGAATGCCGCCGGATCGGTTCCGGTCAAAGAATGCGTTCCCCGTAAAACTCATCAGCTGAAATCCCTTCATCCGGAAAAGCCTCACACGCATCTCCGCATAATCATCATCCAGCTCCTCCCTCGTCTGGACGAGCACGTTCGGACTGGCAGCCAGACGGCGGGAAAGCTCCCCCTGAATCCTTCTTCTGATCTCTTTTTCGGCATCAGGCAATTCATGATTTTTTGATGAAATATAATAAAGCAGCTCCGCCAGAACATACTGATTCCCATGTCTGCCCAGATGCGTCAGAAGGATTTTCTTATCTGTCTCGAATATTTCCCGATTGCGCGCATAATAAAGCTCTTTCATGGAAAGAGCCATGCTCAGCGTAGCATGAATATTTTCCGATTCAATGTTCAGGTCGTCTTCATCCCAGTCTGAAACATTGGAATTATACTGCTCTTTCAGATATGCTTTAAATAAATTTAGCCGTTCATAATAATACAGAAAAGTGATACATGGTTCATACAGATTTCTTGAGGAAATACCCTGAGATGCCGCGTTCTGTATCTGTCCGCCGATCCGTCCATGGCTGATATCATCCAGCTTTCTTTGGAATCCCTCCTCCGTATCTTCATATAATCTGTCATTTCCATCTACATACGGGAAAAGAAATGCAAAGATCGTAGGCATATTTGTCCGAGCAAAAAAAGGACAGGAAAACAGAATCGTCAGAAGGAATTTACTGTTACGCCGATTAATAATCTGTTTAGCCATAATGTACAATCCTTACCTTTCCCAAACCTCCCCGCTTCTTCCGCTTATTTTCAAAACAGAAACCGAATCAGGAAAACGTATTCTTCTCTCCTTCGCTGCCTGCAGGTACCAGGTTATAACTCTATCAGGTTTACAAAGTCTGCAGTATCCTATTCTGCTGCCATGCTGCATTCTTTTTAATCCCCTGAAAACATATCCAGAATATCTATATTTATCTTCTTGTCTTTTATTCGTTGTGAAAGATATGCCAGTTCCTCCTGGGTGATCCGCAGCCCATAATTATATAAACAGTTATTTTCATCCAGATAATCGTAAATATATCCCAGCATATCCCGTCTGATAATGGAGTGGTTCAGATCAAAACGTTTCCTGGCAATATAATAGCAGCTCAATATTTCCTTCATCAGATCATCCGGTATCATTTTGCCACAGTTATTATAAAACTCGATTGTCTTTTTTATAAAAGAATGAATAGTAAACGCATCATTTGTTTTCATATCCATCTGTGACCGTATGATCTTCAGTCCCCTTTCATATAAATCCTTTCTTTCACTGTACGGTAATTTATCCGAATGAATCGCTTTTTCAAAATATAAGATTGCAAACGTATGTTCAATCTCATAAGAATAGCCAATTCTTATAGCATCAGCCTGCTGAAGATGGATTTCAGCCGAAAGGTATTCTCCCATTTTTATCTCTGAAATTCCCCGGTGCAGCCAATACAGATAATAGTCTCCAAAACATTCATGCAACTCCTCATAAATGGAGCTGATATTTCCCCATTTCAGCTGTTTTTCTCTAACGCTGTTAAATAATTCACGGATATTCTGTGAACGAAGCAGAGTGTACAAAACATAATTTTGATAGGTATTTGGCTGTCTGCACTTGAAATGATAAACCTCATCCAGTCTGCGGAACACATCCACCGTCAGATTTTTCAGCTCATCGCTCCTAATTCTGCCAACCGCTTTCCTGAGAATTTCTGACAGTCTCGCATGGATCGTAATTTTCCCGTAGTTCGTCCGTTTCCAACTGGACTGATTAATATTGGACACCATCAGATTCTGGATCTCCGGAACAAACTCTTCCAGCATTTCCGGATCCATCGGATACAAATCCAGAAAAAAAGATAGGCGGAGCCCCATACCGCCAATCACATCCAGTAAATACAGCAGAACAGCGAGTCTCTTTACATTATAATTATCGTTTCGTGTTATCGCTTCACTGAGTTCGCTGATCCGCCGGTCCAGTTCATCTCCAAATTGCTTTTTATATGCCAGCCGCAGCAGCGGGTCTTCCTTCTTCTTATATATTTCTTTTTTCAGTTTCTTAACCGCAGAATCTCTGGATTCCTTATAATCTTTGCTGTAACGTCCGAGAAATGACTTTTCGTTTAACTTATCCAGGTATCTTCCAATATCCACAGAGGAAAGATGTCCGGAACTCTCAATCCAAATAATATGATTATTGATATCTCCTTCGAACAGATGCTGCCGTCTCATAAACTCTTTCTTATTCACGGACATCACCAGTCTCGAATTTCCCTTCTCCAAAAGGTTCACAACAGTCCCTATCCGCCCCAGGATCCAGTTAGCATCATCTAATAAGATAAGAGCAGGATCACCCTGCTCGTTTAAATAATTCAGACAATCCGTAATATCGTCCAAATCATCACCGATATACTCCAGAACCATTCTCTCATCACAAAATTCTGCGCCAAGTCGGTACAGCAGCGTACTCTTTCCTGAAATGGGCCTTCCAACAATCAAGGTACAGGCTTTATCCGTTTCCTTTCGGAATTGCTGCAGCGCCCTTTCCGTATTCTCCCAGATCACATCATGGTTTGAAAGGATATCCTGCCATGTAGGTTCTGCCCCAACATAAAGATCTGGTTTAAGATAAGAAGCAACTTCATAGTTCTGTCTTTGAATCCATTGAAATTTCCATTTCGTAAATACCGAATCACTGTGTTTCACAGGATTCTGTAAAATATAATTCCTTACTTTATAAATAAAAGATTCTGCTGTCTCACGGATAAAAACCACGTTATTGAACTTTCTTCTGATTCTTTTGATAAGTCTGCTGTTATCGTCCCTGACGATAAAATATGTCTTATTGGTAATCTGATAAATATTCGCCTGCCTGCATTGAATATCAAAATCCCATTCTTCATTTAGCGAGGTCCCAATGAACACAAAGTTATCTGTCTTTAAATCTGCGGAAAGTTTCTCAAAACGGTAGTCATGACTGCTTGCTGAATTTGTCACATAATCCGTGGTTGAAAAAACAATGTCCTCCGGTTTATGAACTGCATCTCCATGTAATTTATAATACATCAGTTCCCCACGCCGTGCATTCACAGGATCTTTCGTATAAACACAGATCAGATTTTTTTCCCTTTCCTGATATGCCTTTTCAAGGACATTGTCAACATTGGTAGTAAAAACGGCTTTCCAGTTTATATCCGCATACATTTTTTGAAATTCCTGTATAGTTGACACGGTAAAAAGTTCCCTCATCACCTTAGCATACAGCATAGGAACATCTTCCTGACAATCCTCACAGATTACCTTCAGACTCTCCTCCGTTTCATCCGTATACAAAACCTTCCGCAACAAAATCTGCTTCAACTCTGAAGCATCAGGCAATGGTAACAGATTTCCAGTTTCTTCATCCCGATAACTTCCCACGGATCCCTGGCTGAAGCCTGAACCCAGGAACAATACGGCCTCTCCATCAATGATACGATTTACTAGTTCTTTATGTTCTCTTATTTCGAAATCAAGCGGCTTACACATCATTTTCCTCTCCTGAAATCATACTCGTTATCATAGAATGACTGGCTGATCCCCATTTCCCGTATTTTGTCCAGCCAGTCATAGATCATGGCTTTTTGGTATACCGGTTCTCCGCGATCCTTTTTCTTTTCCAGCGCCCTTGCCAGCAGGGCATATTCATTTTCGAGGGTGACGCCAAATACCCCCTGGTCGTCCGTATTAATGGAAGTCCATATCTGGGGGGATTCTGCCAGCTGCTTCTCATCACAGGTAAGCCCGTTATTATAAAACCGGGTGATCGGATGCTTATCATAACGCCGGAAAGTCCCTATCAGATAATTCGATGAAGGATTCGTTTCTATGGCGATCCCCCTTGCCGCGATCTCCTTCTGCATCGCTTTCTGTACCAGTTCCACTCCTTTTATGTAATCCTCCGTAACTTTTATATCAATCTCCCGGTTCCCGGCCCGGCGCACATCCGCATTATAATGGTAATAATAATTTATCATTGCTGGTTCCGGTTTATAGCGCAAATCAAAATCTGACGGATAAATACGGTTCACTGCATATACGTCAAAAGGTGAAAAACAATACTGTCTCTTAAAATACCCCCTGCTGTACAGCCCGGGATCATCCCCACGGAGTTTCCAGGCATTATAATAAGCATGAATATCAAAATTCAAATGTCCGGTGTTTCTGGATGCTTTCTGTATCTTCCGGATAAATTCCTTTTTCATATACTTTCCGTATATTTCAAAAAAATATTTCTGAAATTCATCTTCTATCCGGTCTTTCAGATTATCCAGGCAATAAATCCCGTACCGTACGATCGCATGGTACAGCCAGACAAGGTTATCCAGATGATCCTGCATTTTCAACGATATCCGGTATCTTTTAAACTCATACCATTCCCTTACGCAGATCCCCAGTGCAAGGGCATGTCCGATCCGGTTCCCGCAGCTCATATTCAGGAACAGAACCGCTTCATCAATGGCCCTGAGCCCGTCTGTGACGTCCAGAAATTCCTCCCCGGCATGATATGTCACCCGGAGCTGAGGCAGCCTTTTTACTTCACTTCCGACGTACAGACTGCTGATGTCATTCTGCAGCGTCCTGAATGTCTGCGCAAATACCTCCGGCCTGCAGCCAATCTCCTGACCTGCCGCATCAATCCCCAGTACCCTGGCTGCTGTACGCGGGCAGTTTCTTCTGAATTCAAGCAGCGCCTGCGCTTTTTTCCTGATCTCCTTTCTCAGACTGCTGTGTCGGCATTCACAGTACACATTCCCGTCAATTCTGTCATCCGGTTTTTTTATGAAATGAAATACATAAAAAAATTTCTTTCCTGTTTTCTGTTCAGGATCAATGGAGTGATCCAGAAAAGAAATCAGTTCATAATCCTGTTCTGCTGCTGCCAGAGGGCTGATCCGTATCTCGAGGCTTTCCACATTCTCCTGAAAGCATGACAGCACGGCCATGCGGGCCATCAGACGCTCGTAACCGTCTCCATCAGAAAAAAGGCTTTTTCTTGCCTGATATATCTGAAAATTCTCAAATCCCACCCAGTTATTTGACTGTACAAATTCTCCACGGATCCTTTCCCTGATAACCAGATACGCATAAAACATGTTATAAACCTGCGGGGACAGTTCCCTGTCCCTTCTCAGCGCTTTTCGGAACATTTCATACATCAGCCAGCGCTCTCCGCTCAGAATCCGGTAAATTTCCTGACCGGAATACTTTTTAAAGCCTATTGCCGACAGTGCATAGTCCTCAGGTCCATCAAAATACGGAACCAGTCCGGCAATGATATCCCGGATTCTGTCAGCATGCCTGTCAAGGGCATCCTGATGGTTCAGGAGAAAAACCGTATTCTGAAACGTACCATCCCACCACAGTTCAGAGAACATCTCCGCGGATATCAGTTCCCGGATGTCCATCAGGCGGATCCTGCCTTTCCGGCGGAGCATACTTCCCACAATATCCCGAATGGCAATTACAGGGCCGGACAATTTCTTCTCCTCATAATCCGGTCCTGCATCAAGGATCATCCCCAGGCTGTCACAATATTTCTCCAGTTCCCTGCAATGATCTGAAAGTTTATAAAGAAAATCATATGTCGGCAGGAACCTGCATGTCTGTCTGATTTTATCCAGTTCGCTACGGCTGATGCTCCCTTCAAGCTTTGAGATCCATGGCAGGAGGCAGGTCCAGTCCGTATAGTATTCCCCCAGTTCTATCATGGTGCCTGTCAGTCTCGCATACAAAAATAAGCGTATAAGAGCGGCCTGCATGCAGCTTCTCCGGATCCCGTTTTCCGGATATTTTCTGTCAAACATAATATATCCGGTCCTCAGGTTATCCTCAAATCTGTCCAGTTTTTCCAGATAATCGGGGTTGCCGATCTCATTCATCAAACGGATCCAGGAAACCTGGAAATAAGGGGCTGACCCCCATAAATGAAAATGATTTTCCGCCATTCCCTTCTGTGTGATCTTACGCAGCTGGACATTATTATGGCCGATCACTACAGGCCAGGCAAAATACCGCCTCCGTATCCCGGCGTCCGTATCTCTTTTCGCCAGAAAAGCGGTCACAAATATTTCTTCACTGATATCAATTGTCGTGACCCTCCAGCGCAGGATCTTTTCATATCTGCACATCACTTCATTATTCTGGCTCACCAGCATCTGCTCTGAAAAAAAGAACACTGCGTCAAAAACAGAAACTTCCCTCCGTCCCGTATGCTGCCCGTTCCCGAAAAGCATCACATACTTTTCCAGGTCATCCGCCAGGCTCTCTATCTTATACTGCACTTCCGTATCACTGTTATAGGGCATATAATGATGAAGGATTTTGTTCAGCATTTCCTTTCTGACCGCCATACAGTCCAGTTCATTCCTGAGAAATGGTTCATACGGAACACGTTTTAATATGACTTTCAGGATCCCCGCCAGTTCATCCATAGTGCTTCCTCATATTCTTCAGAGCATTAAAGCCCCTGTATCTTCATAAAAAGACAATCTCCCGTTTTCATTATCCCCAACCGTGAGCAGCGATGTAACGAACAAGTTATAAAGTTCTTTCATTTCACTGCTTTCTGAATCCATCAGGATCCTGATCACCGGACACTCGTCAAACGCATCCCGAAACATCCTGTCAGGACATTTTTTTGTTGAATAAAATTCGTCAGATGTCTCAAGATGCCCGCGGATGTCCGCAAGCAATCCCTGCAGATAGTCAAACAGCTGATCCCCCTTAATATCCGGAACAGACTTTTTCCTGCATTGTCTCGCAAGCCGTTTCAGCATATTATAATAAATATCCGCGGAATAGGCAGGCACAACCATGCCGCCATATTTTTTCGTCCATTCATGCATATTTCTGCAGAAACCGCCGGAGACTCTATCTCTCGATCTGAAAAGACGTTTTTTTACTTTTTCGGTCAGATTCTCCAGTTTCTTACGATCAATTTTGTCCGATCCACCCATCAGCAGACAGGCCATAGCTTTAATAAAGTTACTTATCACTTCTTCAAACATGAAAATATTATTGATAAAATTCAGGACATTATAATCAGCGGTACACTTTCCAAACAGGATCGCATCCGTATCTTTTGCCATCCAGTTATCTGCGCCTTCCGTACCTGTACCGTCTGACATTCTTCTCTCAAGCGGGATCGGTCCATGGTATTTCAGTTCATAGGAAAGATCAGACATTGTATCTGAACGGAACTCCGAGAGAAACAGGATGAGAATGATCTGATGTTCCATAGACATAACTATGTGGAAAAGATTTTCTTCAAGCTCATCTGTTCCGCATTTTGCTTTCAGATCTTTCAGTTTTTCCAGCAGATCCCTGCCTGCCGGCAACTGCAGCCCCGCCATCCTGATACTTTTTACTGCACCTGAAAAAAGACGATCCCGTCCGCCCGTTTCACGTCTCATTTTAGGAATCAGATACAGCGACCAGCTCCCTGCAGCGGAACCCCCGAACAGTTCCCCCAGCATCCTGTAATTATTTCCATTAAACAGGCCTTTTTTCAGTTCCTGCTTATAATTATAGAAAATTTTCGTCAGTACCAGAGAATACATGCCAAGAATGGCATGGACAAGTCTTTTTTCAAAAACCGGCTCCCGTCCAAGGAAGAATAGACCCCTCATAAGCTGTCCGTAGCTATAGCCGAATATTCCTGTTTCCTTCTGAAACTCATGGACACACCCGCCGTCCCCGTTTTTTACTATGAATAACAGCTCCCTTTCTTTCCTTCTTCCCAGCTCGCCCAGAAGATTGGCCACAATAAATTCTCCCCTGCGCCTGATATCCTCTTCGCTTAACCTTATAAAAAAACGTCGTTCTTCCAGAGGAAGATTTTCAAAAGCGTAACGGAACAGCAGGTCGTCCATACTCCAACGGTAGTTATGATTCAGTGTCTCAATAAAATTCTTCTGTTCCGGTTCCGGATCCTTCAGATCTTTAAAGAAGAGGAACTGACTGTTCAGGCTGCGCAGACTTCCGGGCTCCATAAAATGGCGTTTCTTACCCTGGCTGTCATAACGTACTTTTGTTTTTCTCTCAGCAACAAAGAACATTGCGTTCTTTATGGACATTTCCTGCTGCTCTCCATTGATTTCCAGCCGGACTCTGGTCAGCTGTTCCCTGTCATAATCCTTCTTTTTCAGAGATGGCAGATACACGCGCATATAAGAAGGAAGCGCTTTTTCCATGTACTCATCAACAATCTCCGAGATCTGACGGCTTCTTGCTATCCCGGCATATCTGTTATTGTCGCCGTACAGTTTCATAAAATGTTTTTCACAGCTGATCAGAAGCTGCTCATAGTTAACCGCCAGCAGGACGATCAGCCCGCGCACCTTCAGATATCTCTGAATCTTTTCCAGCATCTCAAAGCCGGAATCTGTATTCATGTCTATATCATCTATTGCGACAACCAGAAAAGTTTCTTCCCTATGATAAGACCTGTCATCTGAGAGAATCTGCTTCACCTTGATATACTGTTTTATCAATTCTTCAAAGTCCTTCCGCAGATCGCTGCTCCTTGCCAGATCCCGCAGCGTCGCCACGGCGGATTCATTGCCATAATAATATACGTCGCCGCTTCTCTTTTTTAAACTCAGCTTCCTTTTATAGATGCTGTCGAACATCTGGTGCAGCCGGCGGACTTCATACTCCGCCGTATCCCCATTCCTCTTAAATTTTTCATCAAGATCCAGAAATTCGTTCATCATCTCCGCCAGGGTAATTTCAAAAATATCTTCCCCTTTTTCAATCAAAGAAGCATCGATCCATTCCAGCCCTATAAAACGGACGCTGCGTCCATGACTCTTAATCACGTATTCCTTATTATCATCCCCTGCGCTCTGCGCATTGTTTTTCAGGCTTTCCATAAAAGAGAGCATGGATGAAGATTTTCCGGTGCCCCTGCGCCCAATAAAAGTGATAATATTATCCAGCTGCTCATGCTCTCCGGTTCTGGTCTGGCTGCCCATCTGGGACTTCACGCTGTGCCGCGCCAGTTCAAAGGCTCTCCTGTATACCTTGTGAAATATAGATGTGGGAAAATCTTCCCTGTCCTCATACACAATCCCATGTTTTCCGAGAATAATCGTACTTATGGTTTCCCTGACATCGTTCTCCGGCATTTTATGTACCTCCCTTATCTTTCGCACGCGGCAGATGATACGATGGGACTGACAGATTACAGTAACCCGCCGTATCCTAAAAGCTTAATCCGGTGGAATTCCATGTATTCTTCCAGGTAACCGTCAAAAAATAATTTCATGAAATTGCTGTTCATAAATACCTTATCCGTAAATTCTTCCGCAGCATACATGATCTGTGCCGCACCGTAATGGTCCCCCAGGAAAGTCTTTTTTATCCTTGCATTTAATAAATGACACTTATAATCATACTCCAGCTCAAGCGGCCGAATCCAGCCCTTATGCTTTCTGGGTTCCAGCATTTTAATGATACTGTCAAAGGAATTATACGCATTTCTGTAATCATTCTTCCGCAGATATCTGCATCCCTTCTTAAATACTGCCCGATAATATTCCGGAGAAAACTGAAGGATTTTCTCATAATTCTCCCAGGCTTTGTCAGGATCATTCTTCTGCTTCTCGTAATACTGCCCAAGGAAGTAATAGACGTAACTCATATATGAGTTGTATCCTTCTTTGTTCACTGCCCTGTTCAGACATTCGATTCCTTCCCTCCACAGTTCATTTACACCCGAAGCCAGCATACCGGCCATCACATTCCCCATAGAATAATCCGCATCAGCATCCGCAAGCTTTCTTGCCTCCCCGTAAAGAACCCTCTGATCAAAAAAAGGAGTGTTTTTCCGCAGCATGCAGATATTGTTTATCTTCCCGGCACAGTTGAGCTTCGCAGCCAGGATGTATGGGAACAGATTCCATTCAGTGATATTTTTCTGTTCCAGCTTTCTTAGCTCCTGATAACATCCGTAATAAGCCTCCGCAGTATCCAGCAGCAGCTTCTCCCCCATCTGATTCTGAAAATAACGCCTTGAATAATCAATTCGGGCATAGCTGCTTTCCATAAAAACATCTATCATACCTCTAAAATAATCATGCAGGATATTTCCCTGTTCCATATGTTTTTCCAGTACGGAAAACAGTTCATTCAATATTTTCCGTACACAGCTTACGATATCTGTATCCATACCTTCCGGTTCCACGGCTCTGTACTCATAATCCGCAGTCCGCTTAAAATACTCCGATGATACATCCGTCAGAAATATGTTTACACTGACTTTCGATATGGAAAACCTGCAGTCCTCATCAACCACATAATCATATACATAAATCCCATAAAGCTTAAAAAATTCTTCCAGATAAACCGACAGGACGCACTGATCCGTTCTTCTTATAATCTGAACAGAATAAATCATATCCAACATTTACCTATCTCCATCTATATCCTTATATATAATTCTCAGCTTCCTTAAAGATTTCCTGATTACAACAATCTCTCAGAATTTCTTCCGTTACTTCAATTCCTGCTTTTTTCCCCAGTTCCAATATAAAGTCCACTGTCAGATCATCCCTCTTTATATGCTGTGCTTTTCCTTTCTCCCAGTCCAGATATGATTTATAACTTTCATAATAGACACTTTTATCATCGTAAATAAGCGTAAACGGATATCTCTTATAGTCATTGGATGTCCTGAAAAATTCCAGCACAATCATATTATCGGTCATTTCAATATCAATAAAAGGCACATCTCTGATTAAATATATATCCGTCTGATAGCAAAAATTATTTATCTCCATCAATGCATATAAACAATACAGTGATTTCATTTTTTCTTGTTTAATAATTTTCTGAAACTCCACCTGTGATCCGGGGTTTTTATTCATTTCCTTCGTAATTAGAAAGTCCTTATTGTTTTCATACGTCGCTTCACAGACAGGATCCACAATATATATTTCTATACTCAGATTTCTGAAGGCATGCATTTCATCTTTCAGTCTGTATAACCTTTTACAGGTAAATCTTGCACTTACCCCATAATAGACGAATTTTCTTCCAGCTGTAATACTGCTTTCCAAAAAAGTATTAAATTCCTTATTTGGCGAATCAGCACTTCTGTAATAACGCAGCGGCATCATATCCACAGCATTTTGATATATTTCCGTTACCTCTTTCGATATTCTCCTGACACTGTCTTCAATCTTTTCTTCATAAATTTTTCCGGATATTTTCTCCAGATTGTCTCTTAAGTCATTTTTTTCCTTTAAACCTGTTATTATACTCGCCAGAATAGAACAAAAAATTGATACTAAAACTGTAACGCCATTCTCTACAAGTTCATTAAAAGCCTTAGCAGCTGTTCCATCTTTATAAGCATCCACTCTGTATAATACAAACAAAAAAACTGTCAGAATCAAAGCAATAAGAGTTACATATCCCAAATGAACAGACCACCGACCATTATTCAACTTTCTTTTCAATTTTTCTCCCATAATATACCCCGTGAAAAGCTAAATAGAACATCATTGAAAGTACCATGTATCGCCATTTTAGGGCAAATCATTCTGAAGCCTTAATAAAATAAATTTTATCCGACCATTTTATTCCCAGTTCCTCAGCAGCATTTCCACGTACTACTCCAATTTCAGGAAAGGAAAAAGAGCTTCCTGGATAAATAACTATTTCTCCGTCGTCTTTTTCCATCATCCTCTCGCAGTAAACTGCGGTAAATTTTTTCGTTCCGGCTCTGACTGTATATCGATCTCCCTGCTTTCCATCTAAACTTCCTGTAAACTTGATATTTCCAAAGTTATCAATATGAAGAATCGTCCCTTCCGTTCTTTCCACATCTCTGATTCTGTCCGTCGGAAAAAGCGTACCAAGTTCTTTTATTGGGCGCCCTGAAAGTATATGGCCCACTGTCGGCGCATGAATATATTTTCCTCCAAACGGAACAAAGCCCGGATCATACAGTTCATATACTTCCATGCAGCCAAAATCCTTTATCAGCCATCCAAACGCACCTGTGTTTGTTCCTTCAAAAATGATTCTCTTTTTCTCCGTTATACCCGCTATCCTTTCCCCTCTGAATTTCGACGGATGTACAACTACATTGATCAGTGTACCGTCCGGATATATATCTGCGATCAGCCTGACCAGGAATGATACATTTACAATATTAAAATTATCCACCCGGACAACAGGTTCTATCTCAAAATCTTCAGAAACGGCGTTTGAATAGATCGCGCCTCTGATTTCCAGATAAGCAACATCAGTACAATCAGTGATAATTACGACCTTTCTCTTCAATTTCTCATTACCCTTCTATAAAAGTGGTTTATTTCATATTTTCATCTTTGACCACATATTTTCTTTGCATTTCCAATGTGTTTCCTTGATTGCCGCTCTGTCCACAATAAATTTGTATCGTAAATTTAACAGATCACTTATACTCACAAAAAGGACTAATAATACAATTCTCGAAAGTTATCAAATAAACTCTGAGCAATTTCTTTCGGTATAGAGTTCCCACTCTTTCCTAAGTACGCTACACAATCTTTAATAAACCGGTCTACATCATCACGATCATTTTCCATATTTGTACATACTCTCAGCAGTATAATCATAACTTCCACAAAGTAACTGGCTTCAATTGCATCAGCGTCATAAATTTTTGTTACAGGTCTTCGGATATTACCAAAACGCCGTGTCGCTATGTTTTCTAACTCGATGGCAATATCTCCATGAAAATTCCATCCATCTCTTAACATCAGTTATCCTCCTAGTATAATAATGATGTAGTCAAGAATGACTACTGGTTAATAGTTACAAAGTCCAATCTAATACATCTA
>CANQUG010000063.1 GCA_947626985.1 uncultured Lachnospiraceae bacterium
CTGGTTCAGGCCTTCTGCTGGTCCTCCCTTCATAATCCGGACAGGAAACGAAAGCGCCGGGTGCGCACAGGATAAAAACGATCTTCATGGCTTCAGTACCCGGGAACGATCTCCCGGGGCCGTTTCCAGCCGTACTGTCGGCCAGTCATTCCGGTGAACCCCGGAACGAGTATTTCTTGCATGGATTGCAGCAGCGTACCGTCAGACAATCATTCCGGTGAACCTTATAAAGTTCACCGGATATTTTTATGGAAAAATCTCTCCCCGCTCTACCGGGAATCTTCGATCACTCCCCCGCCCACTACCGTATCCCCATCATAAAGGACTGCCGCCTGTCCCCTGGTAATGGCCCTCTGAGGCTCCTCGAAACGCAGATGAAGCTTTCCGTCCGGCGTCTGCCAGGCAAGAGCAGGCTGCTCCGGATGCCGGTAGCGGATCTTTGCCTTCACCCGCATCGGTTCTGCCAGGGATTCACAGGAAATCAGATTCACATCCCCCGCGGTAAGCTCTCTCTGAAACAGCTCCTCCCTGCTTCCCAGAACCACCTGATTTTTTTCCGGAAGAATGCGGCATACATAAAGCCGGTCCGCCGCGGGAATACCCAGGCCTCTTCGCTGCCCCACCGTATAGTGGATCACGCCCTTGTGCCGTCCCATCACAGTTCCGTCTTTGTCTACAAAATCCCCCTCCTCCGAGGGAAATCCCCTGTACTGCTCAATAAATCCGGCATAATCTCCGTCCGGAACGAAGCAGATATCCTGGCTGTCGTGCTTCCCGGCATTGACAAACCCATGCTCCCCGGCAATCTCCCGCACCCGGGATTTCTGCAGATTTCCCAGAGGAAACGACACATGGGCCAGCTGTTCCTGGGTAAGCGTATAGAGAACATAACTCTGATCCTTCGAAGCATCCACGGCTTTTTTCAGCAGGTACCGTCCGGCAGCGGCGTCATACTCTGTTCTGGCGTAATGTCCGGTGACAATATAATCCCTCTCCAGCTCCTTCATCCTCTGAAACAGCAGTTCGAATTTCAAAAACCGGTTGCAGTCAATGCAGGGATTGGGGGTCCAGCCCTTCTCGTAGGCCTTCACGAAGCGGTCCATCACGGTTTCCCGGAACCTGACCGTAAAATTCAGCACGTAATAGCGGATCCCGATTCTGTAACAGACGCTTCTGGCGTCCTCCACGTCGTCCAGAGAACAGCAGGCTTTGTCCCTCCGGACGCCGATATCCTCATTCTCAAACAGCTTCATGGTAACGCCGATGCAGTCGTCTCCGGATTCCTTTGTCAGATAAGCGGCCACGGAGCTGTCTACCCCGCCGCTCATGGCGATCATCGCCTTTCTCATTCCATTATCCCCTTTTTTCAGCCAGGATCTCAGTCTCTTCCTTTTCTGCAGCCGTTTCCTTCTCCACAGTTTCCTCTTCCGCCTCTGCTTCCAGTTCCTCCTCCAGAACCGTTTTCGACAGTCTCCCGTAGATTCTGGTCAGTTCCCGGATATGATACACAGTGATGGGAGAAATCTGATCCTTCAGCAGTCTCCATTTCCAATTATCCCCCAGGGTGGAGGGAGTATTCATCCTCGCCTCATTGCCCAGGCACAGGTAATCCTGAATGGGAATAACAGCCAGGTCCGCGGTACTGGCCATGGCCGTGCGGATCAGAGCCCACACACAGTCGTTCACCGGACTCTCATAACAGTTGATGTATTCTCTGAGGAAGGATCTCTCGTGACCTTTGAGATTCTCGATCCATCCCTTCGAGGTTTCGTTATCGTGGGTTCCTGTATAAACCACGCAGTTTTTCTCATACTGATAAGGAAGATAATCGCTGCTCTCCGTGTCGTCAAAGGCGAACTGGAGCACCTTCATCCCCGGGAAGCCGCTGTCCTTCAGCATCTGACGGACCTCATCATTGAGAAGCCCCAGATCCTCCGCGATGACGTTGAGATTTTCCACATTTGCCTTCAGCACGTCAAAAAGCTCCAGCCCCGGGCCCGGCTCCCATTTTCCGTTTTCCGCCGTTTTATCTCCGTAGGGAATGGCATAATACTCATGAAATCCCCGGAAATGATCGATACGCACCACGTCATACAGATTTCTGGAATGCTCCAGGCGGCTGATCCACCAGGCATAGCCTGTTTTTTTATGGTATTCCCAGTCATAGAGGGGATTTCCCCACAGCTGGCCGGTAGCGGAAAAGGCGTCCGGCGGACATCCCGCCACAGCTTTGGGCGTATGCTCCTCATCGAACTGAAACAGCTCCGGACTGCTCCAGCTGTCCGCACTGTCAAAGGCCACATAAATGGGCACATCGCCAATGATCTGGATACCCTTCTTATTGGCATAGGCCTTCAGCCTGGACCACTGGGCGAAGAAACAGTACTGCAGGAACCGGAAAAAGGCAATTTCCTTCTGATAAAGCACCCTGGCCTTCTCCACAGCCTCCGGCCGCTTCTCCTTCAGAGGCGCCGGCCACTGGTTCCAGCTGGTATCCCCCTGAGAATGCTTGATGGCCATATAGAGGCAGTAATCCTCCAGCCAGTCCCGGTTCTCCTCCACAAATTTCACATAATCCGGCTCCTTCTCCCACGCCCGGCGCTCATGGGCGAGGTGCAGAAGCTTAAATCTGGACTGATAAATCTTTCCGTAATCCACATATCCCTCATGGCCGCCCCAGTCGCAAGCCCGGCACTCCTCCTCCGTGAGAAGTCCGTCTTTGATCAGTTCCTTCAGATCGATAAAATAAGGATTCCCCGCAAAGGTGGAATAGGACTGATAAGGCGAATCCCCATAGCTGGTGGGGCCCAATGGCAAAATCTGCCAGTACTGCTGTCCCGCCTCATAAAGCAGGTCTACAAAATCGTAAGCCTCTTTGGAAAAACAGCCGATTCCGTATTCCGACGGTATACTGGAAATCGGCATCAAAATACCGCTGGCTCTCATCTCCCGTATCCTCCACAATTTGTATATATTTATGAAACACTGCATGTAAATGCTTTACCATTATACCAAAGCGCACTGCGGATGGTCAAATCATTTCATAAAAAAATACAATTGTATTCCCAAAAATTCGTCAATAATCACAAAACCGGGGGAATCTCTCCCCCGGTCTCCGCTCTCACCAGCTCTCCTGCCGTCCGATCCTGAACCTCCTTTTTTCCGCAGCTTACCAGAAAGGCGATGCAAAGGAGGATCAGCAGGAGAATCCAGCCGTTTTTGTTCATTTCCCGTCCGCTCCTTTCCTGTTGGACTGTCTCTTCTGACAGTATAGGCGAAAAAGCGGGGTTCTATTCCGGTAAAATCTTCCCTCACGGGAATCAAAGACCCTTCTTTTTCATGTAAACCACAATGTCCCGGTACACCTTCTGTTTTTCCTTCTCATTGAGGATTTCGTGACGCATATGGGGATACAGTTTTCCCTTCACGTCTGTGTAGCCGGCTCTGCGCATGGCCTTTACCGCTCTGGAGAAGCCCTTCACACCTCCCAGACAGGGATCGTCGGCTCCTCCCACAAAAAGCACCGGAAGCTTCTTATTTCCGGGATACCAGTGCTTCACATCGTAGGCATCCTTCATCAGACCGAAGAGCGCCAGGTAACCGTCGTCGGTAAAGGTAAAGCCGCAGTATTCCGAATTTTCATACTCCTCCGCCACTTTGGGATCCGAGCATACCCAGGCCGTGCACTCCTCCTTGCGGAACTTCCAGGCAAAGCTTCCCAGAGACATGGCCTCCAGCAGCTTGCTCCTGTGTCTGTCGCCAAAGAGCTTTCCCTCCGCCCTGGCAATCAGCACGCCGAAAGCGCGGCCGGGGTTCTCCGCAGGGGAACCGCAGACAATGAGCATATCCATGGTGGTGTCATACTTCCTGGCATAAGCCCTCACGGCGAGAGATCCCATGCTGTGCCCGAAGAGGATCAGCGGTATCCCGGGGTACTCCTCATGGAGCATTCTGTTCAGTGTCCGGATATCCCCCACCATGGCGTCCGCTCCGCCGCCGTACATATAGCCCAAATCTTCCCTGCTTTTCACACTTTTGCCGTGTCCTCTGTGATCGTGGATGACCGCCAGATATCCGTGCTCCGCCAGATATTCCATAAAGGGAATATACCGTTCCTTGTACTCGCTCATTCCGTGAACAATCTGAACGATTCCCCTGAAGGGCTCCTGATCCGGAAGAACCTTCATATAGGAAATATTCAGCCCGTCTGTCTCCGATGTAAAATAACTTTCAAATTTCGCAAACATATGATTCATCCTCTCCATTTCTTAGTCCTGACACTGCCGGCCCGGATGACCGTTTTTTAAACTTCACCTGTATCTCCCGTTCCCTCTTCCGTTATGATGGCTCCGACCCGGAATCCTGCTCCTTCTTCCCGGACATGCACTGAAAAAGATTTTCAAGAAGGAACTCCCCCAGCCGCTCCATTTCCTCCTGAGAAGGGGCCGGCCGGGACTCCTGATACATAAAGAAGCACAACACCTGTGAGAAAATCTGCAGGGTGGCAAACTGGTCCGGGATGTCCTGACGGATACAGCCGTCCTTTTTGCCCAGCTCCGTGAGATACTCCAGAAGCTGTCTGATCCGGTCCAGCCCGCAGGAAACCTTCTCCTCCATCTCCCCGAAGCTCCGGGGATCCTTCCGGTCATAGAGCGCCTCCCGCTTCACGAACTGCATGGCGAACCTTCTCCGGTCCCTGTTTTCCATGATCCAGGAAAAGCATCCCTTCACCGCGTCTCCAAAATTATCCTGCTTCCGGATACTGTCCTCCAGGGCCCTGTACTGCAGGAAAAAATCGTAGGCCATGGCATTTCCAAGGAGCTCCTCCTTGCTTCGGAAATATTCATAAGCCGTGCCCTTGCCGATCCCTGCCCGGCCGGTGATATCCGCAACCTTCATCCTGTGGATATCGCAGCCTTCATCGATAAGAGTCCAGACCGCGCGGTACATGGCAAGCACTTTTTCATTGATCTCTGTCTGCATCCTCCCTGTCCTCCAATCTCAGTTCATCCCTCTTGTATTCTTTCCTGTTCAGCAGATCATATATACATGGTACCACAAATAAGGTCAGAAGCGTTCCATAGATCAGTCCGCCGATGGTAACGATTGCCATGGGCTGAACCATATCGCCGCCCATGCCCATGCCGGCAGCCATGGTGGAAAGACCCAGAATGGTCGTAAGAGCCGTCATGATAATAGGACGCAGACGGTCCTTTCCTGCCTGAATCAGCGCCTCCCTCTTGGGTATGCCCTCCATCCGGAGCTGATTGGTATAGTCCACCAGCACGATACCGTTATTTACAATGATACCGGACAGCATGATAAATCCGATCATGGCGATCACGCTGATCTCCGCGTCCGCCACAATCAGCCCCAGAAATCCGCCGGTGAAGGCCAGGGGCACGGTAAACATGATGATGAAAGGAGACATCAGGGACTGGAACTGGGCCACCATAATCAGGTACATGAACACCAGAGCCAGAACCAGCATCAGCATCAGCTGTTCCATGGCGTCATTGATGGTCTCATCCTCACCGATCATCTCCAGACTGTAGCCTCCCGGAAGCTGATATTCATCCAGCTTTTCCTGAAGCTCCGCAGCCACAAGACCGATATTGTATCCGCTGGCGATCTCGGCCGAGACGGTGGTATACCGGGACTGGGCGTCCCTCAGAATGGTCTTTGGGCCCTCCGCTTCCTGGAACTGTGCGATCTTTGAGAGCTTCACCTTTTTCGTTTTCCCCTCACTGTCCGTATACTCCAGCTTCAGCTTTTTCAGGTCCTCCCTGGTCAGCTCCTCGTCCGCCTCGCTTCTCACATAGACGTCGTAATCCTTTTCCGCTCCGGAAAGGACGGTAGCCGCTGTCGCCTCCGCCAGACGGGCCTGAATGGCCTGATACACCTGAGCCACCGTAAGCTTATATTTCATGGCTTTCGCTTTATCCACCACGATGCGGTATTCGCTGTCGGACTCCTCCTGTCCGTCGGACACATTCTCCGTCCCCTCCGTATCCTCCACAATGGCGGCGACGTCCCTGGCGATGGAAGCCAGCTCATCCAGCTCTCTTCCCTTGATCCGCACCTGGATTCCGCTCCCGCCCAGAGCGCTCATGTCCATGGACTGGGTGGAAACGGCGATCTCGCAGGGAATGTCTTTGGTCCTGTCCAGAATTTCTTTCTCCAGCTCCTCGCCGGTGAGAACCTTATCCTCCTTCAGAAGAAGATACATACTCACGGAATCGGAAGAACTTCCGCCCCCCATCATGGCGGCCATACCGCCGCCCCCGGACATGGCTCCGATTCCCTCGATATCCTCAATATCCTCAATGGCCTCAATCACCTCATCGGAGTACTTCACCAGATCCCCAAAGGGCGTTCCCTGTTCCACGGAAACGGTGAGGGAAGCCTGGGTGCTCTCCATGGCAGGCATGAACGCCGTTCCCTTTTTAAAGGAAGCCGACGCGCTGCCCACCAGAAGCCCCAGAGCCAGAAGGATCACCAGGAATTTCACCCGCAGAGCCCCGCTCAGGACCTTCCCGTAGCCATTGCGGATGATATCCAGAAGCCGGAAGGTCTTGGGTTTGCTCTTTCTCAAAAGACCGGCGGACATCATAGGCACCAGGGTAAGGGCCACCACAAGACTGGCCAGCAGGGAATAGGCGATGGTCAGTCCCATATCCACAAACAGCTGCCGGGTGATTCCCACGGTAAACACGATAGGAGCAAATACGCAGACCGTGGTGAGGGTGGACGCCGCAATGGCTCCCGCCACCTGAGAGGCGCCCTCCACCGCCGCTTTCCTGGCAGGAACCCCCAGCTGTCTGAGACGGTCGATGTTCTCGATAACCACAATGGAGTTATCCACCAGCATACCGATTCCCAGCGCCAGACCGGAAAGGGAAATGACGTTCAGCGTGATGTTGCTGAAATACATCAGGACAAAAGCTGCCACCACGCTGATGGGAATGGAGAAGGCGATCACGATGGTGGGCTTCAGATCCTTCATGAAGATCAGAAGAATCAGGATGGCCAGCACAGCGCCGGACAGCATGTTCTCCACTACGGAATTTACAACAAGGTCAATATAGATACCCTGATCCATCAGCACGGAGAAGTGCACGTCCGGGCGCTCCTCCTCGATTTCCCCGATCCTCTCCAGAAGACGGTCCGTCACGTCTCCTGTGGAATATCCTGTCTGTTTCTCCATGGTGAGCATGACGCCGGGGTTCTCCCCCAGACGGGCGTAAACCTCGTCGCTGTCGTCCTCCCTGGTCACGTCCGCCACATCCCTGAGACGGATGGGATCCAGGCCGTCCAGGCCCATATCGAGAATGACCATATCCTCCATGGTCTCTATCTCATCAAATTTATCTCCTACGCGGACAAGATATTCGTCCTGTCCTTCCTGAATATATCCTGCAGGCATGGAGAAGTTTTCCCCGGCAAGAATGCCCTTGATCAGATCCGCCGTGACAAGCTTCGAGAGACTGGTCTGATCCTTCGCCTGTTTTCTGGCCTCCTCCAGCTGATCTTTTCCGGAATCCAGCTGTTCCTGGGCTTCCTCCATCTGTTTTTCTCCGCTTTCAATCTGAGCGGAGCCGGAATCCAGTTTGGTCTGGGCCACGCTCATATCGATGGTGGCCAGAATCTGCTGGGAGCTCAGCTGGGCCTCACCGGAGGAAATCTGCTTTTTCGCCTGATTGATCTGCTCCTGAGCCTGAAGAAGCTGCTCTTTTCCCGCGTTCAGCTGTTCCTGGGCCTCACCCAGAGACGCTTCATTGGCGGCCAGCTCCTCCAGAGTGTTCCAGATGGTATTGGTCTGCTCTGTGAGATATTCCGTGGCTTCCTCCACCGAACTCTTCTCCAGCGCGGCCAGGATCTGGTTCTGCTGCTCCTCCAGAGCGGCCTTCTGAGACCCGATCTCTGCCAGGCCCTGCTCCATGGAAGCGATCTGCTGCTCCAGCTCAGCCTTCTGCCGGGTCAGTCCGGCCATTGCGGCTTCATATCCTTCCATATCCGGAGCCATCTCCAGCTGTGCGATCTGCTGATCGATGGCGGTCATTCCTTCCTGCGCCGCCGAAAGAGCGCCCTGAAGCTGTTCCTCCTGGGCGGAAATACCTCCCAGAGCCTGGGTGAGCGTATCCAGTCCCGTCTGGGTCTGTCCCAGCTGCTCCAGTCCTTCCTCCGCCTGAGCTTTTCCATCCGCGATCTGGGCCAGACCGGAATCCAGCTCCTCCTGCTTTTCCTCCAGCTGGTTTAACTGCTCCGTCACCAGAGCTTCCTTCTCCGCCAGCTGCTCTTTGGCGGAGGACATCTGCTGCGTGCCCTGAGCCATGCCGGAGGCCAGCTGCTGCTTCCCGTCCTCCAGCTCTTTCCTGCCGTTCTCCAGCTCCTCCTTGCCTTCCTCCAGTTCTTCCTTCCCTTCGTCCAGTTCCTTCTGGGCTTCCTTCAGGTCTTCTTCCTGCTCCTCGAACTGGCGGTCGATGGCGTCCATCACCTTCTGATTGACCGCCTCGATCTTTTCCTCCCGGAGAAACACCTGCACGCTCTCCGTGATATTTCCTGTGGTGGAGACGCTGGCTACGCCGGACACGCTCTCCAGCTCCGCCTGTATATGATTCTCCACATAATCCGTCACTTCCACCGCTTCCAGCCCGTCGATCTCCACCGCGGCGATCATGATGGGCATCATGTCCGGATTCAGCTTCATGATCATGGGTTTGCCCACGCTGTCGCTCCAGTAGCCGCTGATCTGATCCAGCTTTTCACGGATCTCTATGGTAGCGGAATCCATATCCGTAGTCTCCTGGAACTCCAGTATGACCATGGACATATTCTCACTGGACTGAGAGCTCACATTGGAAATATCGGTAACCGTAGCCATGGACTGCTCGATGGGTCTGGTCACCGTAAGCTCCACCGTCTCCGGATTCGCTCCCTGATAGGTCGTCAGAATAATGGCGTAGGGCAGATTCATGCTGGGCAGAAGGTCCGTGCTCATCTTGGTGAAGGAAACCACCCCCAGAATCAGCACCAGCACGATAGCCACCACCACTGTGTAGGGCTTTTTTACACTATAACGCGATATCATGGCAATCTCTCCATTCTCATGATTTTCTTTTCGGATTCTCTGTTTTCCATCCTCTGACCGACCGGCCGGTCAGTCACAAATGTATTATACGTTCCCGCATTGCCATTGTCAACAGATTCTGCTATAATGTCACCCTGGATAAAAAAGACGGGGTCCGGCAGAAACCCCGCAGGAAATCTCCGCCGTAAGAGAGTTCGGCGGGAGAGATTGGAGGCATTTATGAAGAAAAAAAATACACAGGAAAAACAGCCTGTCAGAAAAAAGAAGAAACGCCGTCATTTCGGCACATTCTTTCTGATCGTGGTTCTTCTTGCGGCACTGGCGCTGGGAGGGACCTATTATTTCCGTGAAAGACAGAAGCCGGTGGAGGCTGTGGAGAATTTTCTGACATGCGTGCAGAATATGGATTTTGACGGAATGGCCGCCCTCCTTCAGAGTCAGGATCTCTCCGCCCTGGACAACGCGGACATCCGGGAGGAAGCCTACGCGGACTTTTTCAGAACCAACAACAGCAAAATGACCTGGAATATTCTGAAAAATTCCTTTCATATTGAGAACGGTACGGCGAATATCACTGTTCTCCTTCGGTACATAGACGGCGCGGATCTGTATAAGGAAAGCATTACGGAATTTCTCAGACAGATGGTTTCCACCGCCTTTTCGGGCAGGCAGCCGTCGGAGGCGGAGACGCAGCAGATGCTGTCCTCCATTCTGATGGAAAAGGCGGAAACTATGGAGGATCAGTTCACGGAAAGTCAGATCACCTACCCGCTCATCCAGATCGGCGATACATGGAAGATCGTCTCCCTGGACGAAGAAACGGTGCGGATCATGTCCTCCAACTTTGTCAATGTCCAGGATGAGATCAACAATACTCTGGTGAACATGGAAGCCGGTGAAGATCCCGGGGATGTGGAAATCCCTGTGCCGGAATCAGACGCCGTTGTGGATCTGACCGGGGATACCTTTTCCATTCATTACACCCATTACCGCATCTCCGAGGATTTCGGAGGAAATCCCTGCCTCATTTTTTATTACGACTATACCAATAACGGCACCGCCGCTTCCAGCGCCATGGTGGATGTGCGAGTGCAGGCCCGGCAGAACGGAAAATCCCTGGAAGCCGCAGTCCTGGCTGATAATGAAGAAGCCGCGGACAGATTCATGGCCGAAATTCAGCCGGGCGAAACGGCAAACGTTTGTCAGGCCTTCGTGCTGGAGGACGAATCCGATGTGACCATTCTGGCCGAGGAAGCCTTCCGTTTCGGAGACGGCCAGATTTCTTCCCAGGTTCTGAAGGTCACCGCAGAAGGCGAATAAAAAATTTTGCACTCCATGCATAGTTTTTTTCATTTCCGAAATACTATCCTCATGAAAGGATGGTGACTTATGGGAAATAAATTTTTACAGTACTTTGCACTTACCATCGCCGTGATCGGCGCGATCAACTGGGGACTTATCGGATTCTTTAATCTGAATCTGGTATCCGCCCTCTTCGGCAGCATGACCTGGCTTTCCAGAGTCATTTACGGTCTGGTAGGCCTGTGCGGCCTCTATCTGTTCACATTCTACGGACTGGTAGACAGAGAAAGGCAGGGCGCATAGCCATGGAAAAGACTTCCGTTGAAAATACCCTGCGGAAGGAGGACGCTCCGGAAGATTCCCGGGCGGATTTTTCCCGGGCGGAATACGCGGTCCTTTCCGAGGCCTGCCGGAAGCAGCTCTGCGAGTTTGAGCGGGAGCTGAACAGACAGGGCTGCTGGAATGTGGCTCTGGTGGCTTATCAGCTGAAGGATTAAAAACAGTAAGGTGACTCCGGTTCTATGATGGAACATAAGACCGGGGTCACCTTATTCTGTGATGATCGTATCAGGTTATAGCTTATATGTATACATACAAAGGATATGCGGAAAGTACGTAAAAAGAGTCCTGACAATCTCAGGACTCTCCGGAGAGCGATAGACGGGGCTCGAACCCGCGGTCTCGACCTTGGCAAGGTCGCGCGTTACCAACTACGCCACTATCGCACAGAGCGGGTGATGGGAATCGAACCCACGTATCTAGCTTGGAAGGCTAGTATTCTACCATTGAACTACACCCGCATATTCAAGGTTTTCTTCAGAACGATGATTAGTATATAAGATATTGATTCATTTGTCAATAGAAAATTTAAAAGCTTTGTAAAATTCTTTTTTCTGAACTTCTTGACAAATAAATTCCATACATATATAATCTAACCAAAAGAGGTTCAAATTACGATTCAAACATGCGAACCTGATTTCATATACAGGGGATTGGTCAAATGGTATGATAGGGGTCTCCAAAACCTTTGGTGGGAGTTCGATTCTCTCATCCCCTGCTGAAAGAGCACCTGAACAACAGGTGCTCTTTTCATTCCCGCTTTATTTTTCAAAGGCATGCGTCCAGTCCGATTTCAGCAGAAACAGAAGAAATACCACTGTGCTACACGTCCAGGTGATGGGGTAAGCCCATGCGATGGTCTGAAAATCCGGAAAGAATTTCAGAACGACAGTCACATAACAGATCCGGAACCCGCACCAGAACACCAGCATAGTGATCATAGGAACCACAGACTTCCCGCAGCCGCGGAGAACACCCGCCGCACAGTGAGAAAACGCCACTAAAAAATAACATCTGGTAATGGTATGTACAAACACCAGTCCGTAGGAAATGGATTCCGGCTCCTTCACAAAAATCCCCAAAGCCGAGGGCGCCAGGACATAAATGATCAGACCGATGATCTCCGCCATGACCACACCGAAGATCACGCCGAAGGCTGCTCCCTTCTTTGCTCGGTCATACTGCCTGGCTCCAAGATTCTGACTGACAAAGGTGGGCAGAGCCATGGACATACACATCACCGGCAGAAAAGCGAACCCCTCGATCTTCGCGTAGGCTCCCTGACCGGCCATGGCGAAAGAGCCGAAGGAATTGATATTGGACTGAATCACAATATTTCCGATACTGATCACAGAGCCCTGAATGCCCGTCGGAAGTCCCTGATACAGGACTTCCGACATCATTTTCCCGTGAAAGCGGATCTTTCGAAAGTCCAGTCTGGTATAGTCCTTTAAGCGGCACATTCTCACCAGACAGAGCACGCTGCTGAGTCCCTGAGAAAACACGGTGGCGATGGCGGCTCCGCCCACACCCCAGTGGAAACCGGCTACAAACACAAGATCCAGAACCACGTTCGTAAGAGAGGACAGAATAAGATAATACAATGGATGCAGGCTGTCCCCCAGTGCGCGCATGATGGACATGCAGATATTATACATGATGACTGTGGACACACCGGCGAAATAAATCCGGAAATATACCAGAGAGTCCGGCAGAACATTCTCCGGCGTCCTCATCCAGACCAGAATCTGAGGAATCAGCAGAAGGCCCGCAGCAGTCGCCAGAATGGAGGCCAGTATTCCCATGAGGACATTGGTATGAATCGCTTTCGTCACACTTTTTTCATCCCCCGCGCCGAAATATCTGGAAATGACCACGCCGCCTCCTATGGCAATCCCGTTAAAAAATCCGATAATGAGAAAGATCAGATTTCCCGCGGAGCTCACTGCGGCAAATGCATTATTATCCGCAAAATTTCCCACCACCCACGCGTCTGCCATGTTATAGAACTGCTGAAGAAGCTGACCCATAAACAGCGGAAAGGTAAAGGCCAGTATTCCTCTGGCTATCGGACCCTCCGTCAGGCTGATCTCCCTTCGGGGGTGTCCGGTGGTTCTCCGTAATCCCATGAACGAAACTCCTTCTTTCTTTTTTATTTTCTGCAAAGCTCCGGATCACACCGGAGGGTTCTTACGCAACTTTTCCCATTATAACAGAAAACCTCCGGAAATCAATCCTGCCGGGTACTTATTTTTTCTCAGTCCTTTTTCCCGATCTTCTTTCTCAGGCTCTTTTCAACTCCTATCCTCGTCTCAGACTCTGCAATGACTCTCATTCCTCTCCCGGAATTCCCTGGGAGACATGCCGTACTCCTTTTTAAACGCCCGGTAGAAGCTGGAATAATCCTGAAAACCGCAGCTGAGACAGACCTCCGTAATATTTTCACCGCTGAGAATCTCCCCGCGGCAGAGCGCCAGTCTTTTTTTCAGGACATACTGGTGTACGGAAATCCCCAGATTATCCTTGAATATGTGGGCAATGTGGTATTTGCTCACAAAAAAGACGGCGGCGAGATGATCCAGAGACAATTCTTCCTCCACATGCTCCTCAATATAGTCCAGGATTCGCAGATACAGGGACTGTTCCTCTCCCCCGGACTGCAGATGTGTTTTTTCGTACATCACCCGGTTCAGGTGAAGGATCAGATCACTGACACAGAGGGAAATCCGGGCCTCCCGGGCAAAACGCTCCGCATGCAGTTCCTCCAGAAGGCTGAAGATCCTGGACTGGACTCCGTTAAAAACCACCCTGTCATTATGAAACACAAACCTCTGATTTTCCAGAACATACCTTATAAGATAACCGTAATCCGCAGAAAGCTCCAGAAGATGCAGAAAAAAATCCCTGCTGATCCAGAATACGAAACGGCGGTAGGGAATCTCCGCGTCATGGATGACGGCCTGATGAGCGTACCCCGGAGGAATCACTACAATATCCCCGAATTTCAGCTCAAATTGTTCTTTCCTGATCCGGATACTCACATTCCCTTCCAGGAAAAAATAAAATTCATAGTAATCATGAGAATGAAGATCCACCTTTTTCAGGTTTCGGTCATTATAATAATAAAGCTCAAAATCCCGGGACAGCATATACTGTCTGCTGCTGAAGGCAGTCTGAAGCTTCTTTTTCATGACGGATATTCTCCTTTCCGGCAAGTTTTTCCGATGCACCTGCCCCCCCTCCCGGCGGAGGATTCTCTCCCGGCAGCAAATCGTTTCGAATGGTACAAAAAAGTTCTCTCCCGGCAGCCCGTTCCGGACAGCACACAGGCTTCCATCTCTCCCGGCGGGACCAAACTTCGTCCAGCAAACTGTCGTTTTTCCTGTACACCAAATATATCAGATGACCGCAATTTTTACAATATAAACAGCAATCCGCCCAATGGAAATTTTCCCCGAACGGCGTATACTGTTTCCTATAAAACATAAAAGTACAAAGCTTTTTCCGGCCGTGCCGCTCCCGCACCGGCGCCGTCGGAAAATTTTCAACGGAGGAACGAAGCTTATGGAAATGACACTGAGATGGTACGGAAGCAAGTTTGACACAGTAACCCTGAAACAGATCCGGCAGATTCCCGGAGTAAAAGGGGTAATCACCACCCTGTACGATACCGCACCGGGAGACGTATGGAGCAGAGAGCGCATCCATGCCCTGAAGGAAGAGGTGGAAGCCGCTGGCCTGCACATTGCGGGAATCGAGAGCGTAAACATTCACGACGCCATTAAAACAGGCGCCCCCGAGAGGGAACAATACATCGCCAATTACATCGAAACCCTGGAAAATCTGGGTCTGGAGGACATTCACCTGGTCTGCTATAATTTTATGCCCGTGTTTGACTGGACCAGAACAGAGCTGGCCAGGGTCCGCCCCGACGGCTCCACAGTGCTGGCCTACACCCAGGAAGCGGTGGACGCTCTCGACCCGGAAAAAATGTTCGACTCCATCGCAGGCGATATGAACGGAACAGTGATGCCCGGCTGGGAACCGGAAAGAATGACCCGGGTAAAGGAGCTCTTCGCCCTTTATAAGGACGTGGATGATGAAAAGCTGTTCGAAAACCTGAAATATTTCCTGGAAAGAATCATGCCCGTCTGCGACAAATATGACATCAATATGGCCATTCATCCCGACGATCCCGCCTGGAGCGTATTCGGACTGCCCCGCATCATCATCAACAAACAGAACATACTCCGCATGATGAAAATGGTGGACAATCCCCACAACGGCGTCACCTTCTGCTCCGGCTCCTACGGCACGAACCTGGAGAACGACCTGCCGGATATGATCCGCTCCCTGAAAGGCCGCATTCATTTTGCCCACGTGCGCAATCTGAAGTTCATCACTCCCACCAACTTCGAGGAGGCGGCGCATCTGTCCTCCGACGGAACCTTTGACATGTACGAGATCATGAAAGCCCTCTACGACATCGGATTCACCGGTCCTATCCGTCCCGACCACGGGCGCATGATCTGGGACGAGGTGGCCATGCCGGGATACGGCCTCTACGACAGGGCCCTCGGCGCAGCCTACCTGAACGGGCTCTGGGAAGCCATCGAGAAGGGAGAAAAACGGAAATGAAGATCACCGCAGAGGGTTTGAAAAACAGAAAGGTCTGGGAGGAAAAGGGATACCGGCTTCCTCTTTTTGACAGAGATACCGTAAAAAAGGCCACCGCGGAACATCCCTTCTGGATCCATTTCGGAGCCGGAAACATTTTCCGGGCCTTTCAGGCCAACGTGGTGCAGAACCTGCTGAATCAGGGAGTGCTGGACCGGGGGCTTATTGTGGCGGAGGGCTTTGACTACGAGATCATCGAAAAAATGAACCGCCCCCATGACGATTATTCGCTTCTGGTAACTTTGAAGTCCGACGGCAGCGTGGAAAAAACCGTCGTAGGAAGCGTGATGGAGTCCCATATTCTGGATTCCGGAAATACCGCCGAATACCAGCGGCTGAAGGAAATCTTCCGGAAGGATTCCCTGCAGATGGCTACCTTCACCATCACGGAAAAGGGCTACAGTCTGGTAAACGGAAAAGGTGAAACGCTCCCCGCCGTGGAGGCTGATTTTGCCGCAGGTCCCAAAGCGCCCATGAGTTATATCGGCAAGGTGGCTTCTCTTCTTTACACCCGCTATCTCTCCGGAGAAAAACCGATCGCCATGGTGAGCATGGATAACTGCTCCCATAACGGGGACAAACTTTACGCCGCCATCAGCGCCTTTGCGGAGAAATGGTGCGGGAACCAAAAAGCGGACTCAGGGTTTCTGTCCTATATTCAGTCCGGGGAAAAGGTAACCTTCCCCTGGACCATGATCGACAAGATCACGCCCCGCCCGGACGCTTCTGTAATGGAGATTCTCAGGTGCGACGGTCTGGAGGAGCTGGAGCCTGTGGTCACCTCCAGAAACACCTACGTTGCCCCCTTTGTCAATGCGGAGGAATGCGAATATCTGGTTATCGAGGATTCCTTTCCCAACGGCCGTCCGGCACTGGAAAAAGGCGGCCTCATCTTCACTCAGAGAGAAACCGTGGACAAGGTGGAAAAAATGAAAGTCTGCACCTGCCTGAATCCCCTTCACACCGCTCTTGCCGTTTTCGGCTGTCTTCTGGGTTACAAAAAGATCTCTGAAGAAATGAAGGATCCCGAACTGAAAAAGCTGGTGGAGATCATTGGGTATCAGGAGGGACTTCCCGTAGTGGTCAATCCCGGAATTCTGGATCCCGTGGAATTTATCGGCACCGTTCTGAACGTGCGCATTCCCAATCCTTTTATGCCGGATACTCCTCAGCGCATCGCCACGGACACCTCCCAGAAGCTGTCTGTCCGCTACGGAGAGACCATCAAAGCCTACGCTGCCGCACCGGAACTGAATGTGAAGGATCTGAAGCTGATCCCTCTTGTTTTCGCCGGCTGGCTGCGGTACCTCATGGCTGTCGGCGATGACGGAACGCCCTTTGAGCTCAGTCCGGATCCCCGGCTGGATGCTCTTTGTCCCTGTCTTTCCGGAGTCAGGCTGGGCGCGGACTGTGACGCGGAAAAAATTCTGGAGCCGATTCTGAAGGACAGTTCCATCTGGGGCGCGGACCTTACGGAAATAGGAATGGACAGCGTCGTATGCGGCTATTTCCGGGAACTCATCGCAGCCCCCGGCGCCGTGCGGGCCACTCTAAAGAAATATGTCAATCCGTAACCAAGGCGCCGCGCGGGAGGGGGGGGCGACGGCAGCAACCGCCCTTAAAAAATATGTAAATGCGTAACGGCCGAGCACCACGGCAGCAAATGCCGATATTTATCTTCCCTTAAGAAATATTCCATTCATAACCATACTCAAGTACAACGCGATTAAAAACGCCCGGCCGGAATGCGCGCCGGTTTCCTGTGAAAAGCGTCGTTGACATCTGCGGAAATTCTGTTTTATACTTTCACTATGAGTTTTAGCGGAGGCTTGGCCATGAGATTTCAGGAAGAATTTCCCCAGGAGATGCCCTTAAACGGGATTGAAACCATATTCAGAGACTTTTACAGAAAATATCCGGAGCGCAATCTGGAGCTGCCCCATCCTCTGGAGTCTTTCAGCGATATACTGAAAGCCTCCGCGGAGCAGTCCGGGGTTCCCTTTTCCAATCTGCTGATGCAGAGCAGCCTGGATGAAGATCTGTTTTTTCATAGGGACTCCGACACTGAGCTGTACCGGCATCTCCGCTATCTTCCGGCCAACTGGCACTCTCACGCCTTCTTCGAGATCGTCTGCGTGGTGGAGGGGTGCTGCATCAATTATATGGGCGAGCAGGAGCTCTCCATGAAAAAAGGCGACGTGTGCATCATCGCGCCGGAGACCATTCATGCCCTCAGCGCCTTTTCCGACGACTGCGTTGTCATCAACATCATCCTTCGGACAAGCACCTTCGAGAAGGCTTTCTTCGGCGTGCTGACCAATGAAGATGTGCTGTCCGACTTTTTTTCCCGCTCCCTGTATCATTCCCGGAACCGCTCCTATCTCCTGTTCCGCACCGGCGGAGATCAGGAGGTCTTCGATTTCGTGCTGTACGCCTACCGGGAATTTCACAGAAATCACCTGTACAGAGAGCGGTTTCTGAACAATATCATCAGTGCGTTTTTTATTTTGCTCCTCCGGAATCACGGCTCGGATGTGAGCTTTCCGGAGGATGACAAAAATGACTGCGATCAGAATGTGGTTTTTATCCTGAAATATATTCAGGAGCATTTCACCGCCGTCACCATGAAGGAGCTGTCGGAATTCTTTTCCTACAGTGAACGCCAGCTCCAGCGCATCATCAAAAGCAGCACCGGATGCAGCTTTTCCGCGAACATCCAGAGACTGAAAATGCGCCATGCGGCCCGTCTTCTGAAAAATCCCGGAATGTCCGTATCCGCTGTGGCAGAGGAGCTGGGATATCAGGACGCCGGGAATTTTCGGAATGTATTCAAAAAATATTATGGAGTCACTCCCGGGGAATACCGGGAGAAGAGTCCTGCATTTCCGAAATTTCCGGAATCCCAGAAGTTTTCTCCCGGTCCTGATGACAATCCGAGCAGAATATGATAAAATATCACCCGTCAGGACGGTGAAGAACATGAGCACAAAAAACCGCGTTTTAGAACTGCTGGAAAGCCGGAGGGGAGAAAGCATATCAGGAGAACAGATTGCCGGGCTGCTGGGCGTTTCCAGAAGCGCAGTGTGGAAAGCAGTCCGGGAGCTGCAGAAGGACGGGTATCATATCCGGGCTGTGACCAACAAAGGATACTGTCTTTCCGCGGAAAACGATATTCTTTCGGTTCCGGGCATCCTGCCCTTTTTATCTGAGGGAGGCCGGCAATACGCCGGTCAGATCCGGATCTATGAATCCCTGGAATCCACAAACAAAACGGCGATGGAGCTGGCTGTGGCAGGGGCGGAACATGGAACGGTCGTGATTGCCGACTGTCAGACCATGGGGAAAGGCAGATATTCCCGGGATTTCTTTTCCGTCTCCGGTGGCGGCCTGTATATGAGCATCATTCTGCGTCCGGGGTCGCTGCGCCTTGAAAATCCCGCTTCCATCACGGCCTTTGCCGCTGTGTCGGTGTGCGAGGCGATCGAAAGTATTTCGGATAAGACAGCCACAATCAAATGGGTCAACGATATCTTTATTGACGGGAAGAAGGTATGCGGAATCCTGACGGAGGCTGTGACCGACTTCGAGAGCGGCGGTCTGAACTGGATCGTCCTCGGCATCGGGATCAATGTTTCCATACCTGAAAAGGACTTTCCCGAACATCTCCGGTCTCTGGCCGTTTCCATTTATCCGGATAAAAAAGTATCCGGCGTGAGAAATCGGCTGTCCGCGGAGATCATAAATCGGATTCTGGGACATGCCTCTCCTCCGGTGGAGAGCGAAATTTTTAAAGAATATAAAAAGAGACTGATGATGCTGGGAAGGGAAATCACCGTCATTCAGAATCAGACGGAGTATCAGGCCATTGCCGTCGATGTGGACGCCGCAGGGCATCTGCTTGTAAAAAATGAGAAGGGGAAACTTCTCGCGCTGTCTTCCGGCGAAGTACGGATTTCACAGTAAGTGCATGCAGCCTATTGTCAACTAAAATTATTTATGTGGTTGACAATAGGCTGTTTTTGTGTTATAAATAGAGTGCTGAGAGACGCAGGAGCGGATAAAATAGAATATCTCCTGGTAGAGCAGTGCATTAAATATCGAAATAATCAGGGCCTGATATCCACGTCAACTCAAGGCGGAAGAAAGAAACGACGGGAATTTATCACTGACTGATGACAATGCAGTGCCGGCGTAGACAGCAGATGCTGATTACTCGATAATGAATGCAGCGCTGTACCAGCCTGCGTCCCGCACATTTCAATGTAAAGGAGATCTGACAATGAATTTAAGACCGCACCATCTGCTCTGTATTCAGAAATTTACAGGGCATGGATATAATGCCGCCTTTACCGCACATATGACGTCCATAGTATCACAGCTGACAGACAGACCCGAGACCGGGATCACTATAGTGCAGGGATGTGACGAGCTTTGCAGAGAATGTCCTAACAATGCAGACAATACCTGCACTTCTCTTGAAAAAGTGACGTTCATG
>CANQUG010000064.1 GCA_947626985.1 uncultured Lachnospiraceae bacterium
AAACTTATACAGTTTCAGTCAATGCCGTATTGATTTTTCACAGTTCTGATGCACAAATCTCCGGAAGGTGAACTGAGAGAGTCCCTGTGGGGAAGAGTTTACCGGCTTATATTTCGGACTTGTATTTGTCTTTACGACAAGCTTCCTATATGCCTCTGATTATGATAAAATGATGAACAGACACACAGTTTGTACCATCAGGCTTCTCCATTATCATATCTGCACATCCAGGAAAAAAGAGGAACCGCGAAAATGATTGAAGACAAGAATATAAATATCGTAACCGATGCCGATGGCAAAAAGCTGGTCTTAATCAACGACGTCCGTTTCAAGGCAAAAGTACGGGATGACTGGAAAGCTGTCGAAGAATATCTGAAAGAGTATATTGGGAAGTTCTATGAGATTGAGGAAACTTCTGAAAAAATATATATTTCTTCAGATTTTCCCGATGAATATGCCAGCTCGAAAAGCCGCATCGCCTTAAAAGGCGCTGTCGCAAAAGCTAAAGCAAATGCTGCACAGGCCGTTCCGGAACTTATCAGAACAGCGACTAATCCGAAATATGAAGTAAACCGGAAAGAAAAACATAAGACAGATGCGGCATATGGATGGCACAGGTATGAAATCAGGTTTGCACTGCCTGTATATGATGATAAAACAGGAAACATAGCAAGATATAACATCTATTCAGCAAGTATGCTGGTTCGTCATGCAAATGACAGCAGGCAATATCTGTACGATATTCTGGCAATAAAAAAAGAAACGAGCAGCCCGCTTGAGTGAGAACACTGTACGGTAAAAACCCATTTCTTTCTTAATGTTGATGATACGCCTTTTCCCCTGTTCTGTCAATCCCCCTCTTTGATTTTTCAGCTCTTTTAAACTTTTAAACTTTATAAACCTTTTATGCCTTTTTTTACCTCACAACCCCTAAAATGCTTTCATACTTGCATTTACTCTGAGAAAGCTAGTACAACCTTGCATAAATAACGGTGAATTAAACTGCCAGAGGTATCCCTGCGTATGTCCATTTGAACGGATGGGCAGTAAGGTTATACTGTTCGATAAAGCGCCGGATGCTTTGCTCCAGTTCTTCTATTGATAAGTAACTCTTCCTTTTAAGCAGTTTTCGGTTAATGATCCCAAACCAGATCTCGATCTGGTTCATCCACGAACTGTGTTTTGGAGTATAGACAAACCGGATCCGGTGGGATGGGTCATGCAGGAAGTCCGCGCGGCTTTTCATGCTTTTGAGGATGCCGCTTTTCCCTTTACAGCCAGGATCCACCTGCAGATCACACTGTTCAGCGACAAACCTTACCAGACTTTCTGATTTGTGCGTGTTCAGACCGTCACATATGAAAGTCCATGGTGCTTCCGGATCTGTTTCAACCAGTGAGCGCACAGCTTTTACAAGGTCTTCTTCCGTACGCGTACGGTTCAGATATGGCGCTTCCATGTGTCCTGTCGCAACATCAAAGAAACCGGTCAGGCTGGTTGTGCCGTGGCGGATGTATTCGAACTCCATTTTCGCACACTGCCCCGGTAAAGGCAGCTTATCCGGATATTTATGCTCCAGCGCCTGTATGCCGGTCATTTCATCGGTTGAGATAATATGTGCTCCTTCCCGGGTGAGCTCCTGTGCATCCTGGTACAGCCCGCATATCTCATTCACTTTCTGTGCGAAAGAATCCGGATCTTCCGCCTTTTCCGTGGAATGGAGCCAGTAACGGATCTTATGTGGACGCAGTTCTACCTCATTTTTAAAAAACGGCTGACGGATTTCTCTGAGATCCGTTCAGCAATCCCCTGTTTTTTGATCTCCGCCGTTAAGAGGGGGAGGCTCCACTGGCTGACTTCATAACCGAACTCACCCGGATCCTTGCAGGCAAGGTCAATCACCGCCATGATCTGTTCCGGCGTGAAGGTGGAGGGAACTCCAGGCCGTTTCCTGTCGGAAAGAAGGGTACGGATCTCCTCCTGCAGCTTTTCCGGCGCTCCGGCCTCAATTTCCCGCAGGGAAGGGAGAGCTTCAAGGAAGCGGTTCCGCCAGGTGGCGACATGGTTATAATGCAGCCCGACCCGGGAGGCGATCACCTGGTTGGAAATGCCCTGTGAGGCCAGAAGAATGATCCTGGATCTCTTAACCAGGCTTGCGGGAAGGGAGCGACTTTTGGAAAAGGCGGACAGGACGGCCTTTATACCATCAGATAAAACAGGGATTGTATCAATCGTTTTCTTTCGCATAACAGAACCACCTTACTTATTTGTAATAAGAATGTTATACACCTGGAATGCAAAAAAGGAAACAGGAATTTATTCACCGTTAACTCGGCAATGCTGTACTAGTACAGTGCTGCATTAATATCGAAGTAATCAGTGCCTGATATCCGCATCGACACAAGGCGAAAGATGGAAGCGATGGGGTTCCATCGCTGATTGATGACAACACAGTGCTGGCGCAGACAGCAGGTACTGATTACTCAATAATTAATGCAGCGCTGTACTACAGCTTCACTTCCTGCCTGCGCAGAATAGAATAAGAAATAAGCAGCATCACTGCTCCTAACAGCACTCCCAGGAGTATCCAGACTCCCACGGGCACCGATCTCAGAAATCCTGCTGCGGTCTTCACCAGCCTGGCCAGGTTAGACTGAGAATTTCTGTGTATCCATTGGCTGACCGGCTGAATTCCCATACAGCCTGTCATCCAGAGAAACCAAAAGATCCAGAAAGCAATCCTCCCAAATCTCATCACAAGGGCAGTTCCCAGCACTGCGGCCAGAATCAGAAGTATTCCCACAGGAATGCCGATCCGCAGGATCCAGGGAAGTACCTGCATCTCTATCTGCATACCGGAATACAGAAAAGGCAGAAGCTTCTGCTCCGCCGCTCCCAGCAGCAAAAGCAGAAGAAACGCTCCCGGAACCGTCAGCAGCAGCAAAAGGCAAAGGGAAACAAAACATTTCCTCCTGGTACATCCCATGGAAACCTGAAGGGGAAAATTCACTGACATTTCACCGCAGGCCATAATAACAAGATACGCCGCCGCGGCGACAGCCGCCATCAAAGTCCCAAGAGGAACGGATGCATCCACCGTCGTATCCAGTTTCATAACCAGCGCGCATATTATCATTCCAAGCAAAAACCCGCCCAAAATAAACGGGATCCCCACAAGCAGGTCTTTCCACAATAATCCGGCCTGTTTTTTTACACCATCCAACATCCTTTCTCCTTTCCGCGCCAATCATACGCGCACTATGATTCCTTCCCGGACATTCCTTCCCGATATTCTTTCCCAACAGCCTTTCCCGGGCATTCTGACAGCCGTTCCGAAATCCCGAAAACATCCGTCCGGACGCTACCTTTGTACTTCCTGATTTTTCAGAAGATACCAGGCAAAGAAACCTGCCGCCAGAAACAATATCCACCCTGCGGCACACACCGCCAGAAACAGCATCTCCATTCTGATTGCGGAAAAAGCAGACCAGAGTTCCCCGACAACCGCCCATATAATACCTGCAGTAATGATAAGGATCACCAGCACCGTCAAAAAAATCCCCGTTTTTTTCAGCCGTGAGATCAGAACACCGCAAAAGATGCCCACAGCGTCCAGCGCCAGAAATAAACCAAGAAAAGCCGGCAGAGCGCTGACCGGAAACGGCAGATCTCCCACTCTCCATAATACTGCCTCCCCGGCTGTGACAAAAAGTCCAAGTCCGGCAGAGCATCCCAGAAATCCCCACATGGCTCTTTTTCTGGTAACATTTACAGAAAGCAGCAGCGGAAAATAAATAATCAGAAAATTTGCCGTCAGAATCAGATCTGCGCACACTCCTCCTATATACAGAAAAATTCCCAGAAATTCCATCCGACCCATTCCTGTTTCTGTCCAGCCTGCGTGAAACAGGACGGAATAAATCATCCAGGCTAATGTAAACAGGATTGTATCCCCCACATACCTGAGAAAAAGTTCACTCCAGAAGATGAAGCTTCTCCTGCTCCTCATACCTGCGCCTCCTCCCCGCACAACGCCACGAACACTTTCTGAAGACTGGGCCTCTGAATATCCACGTCAAACCCCTGAGGCAGTTCCTCTCCCGGCTTCAGCAGAACCGTCACACCCTTGCTTCTTCCCAGACGTTCCGCGTGATGCACCGAAAGTCCCGCCGTCATCCGGTCCACCTCTTCCTCGTGGCCGCTGATATGAAAGCTCCTGTCCAGAAGCTCCATCGTATTCTCTTTCAGAAGAATCTTCCCCTTATCCACCATGACAACCTCCTCGAAGATATCCGCCGCCTCCTCTATGATGTGAGTGGATATCACAAAGGTTCTTCCCGTCTCGGAAAATTCTTCCAGAAGAATCTGATAAAACCGTTCTCTTGCCACCACATCCAGCCCCGCCACCGGCTCGTCCAGAAAAGTAAATTCCGCTTTGCTGGCTAACGCCACGATAATGGTGAGCATGGAAAGCATTCCTTTGGAAAGCTTATTCAGTCTGTCCTTCCGGTTCAGCGGAAACTCCTCCATGAGACGGTCCGCCATCTCCTTATCCCAGAACGGCAGAAACGCTGCCGCCGTCCGAAGATATTCCTTCACTTTCAGCGCGCCGATTCCATTGGAGGCGCCGAAATTCAGCTCCCTGGAAAAGCACAGATGCTTCAGAACATCAGAATTTTCCCACACAGGCTGCCCGTCAAGGAGGACACTGCCGGAGGTGGCCGGATTCTGAGCGGTCAGGACGGAAAGCAGCGTAGTCTTTCCCGCTCCGTTTCTTCCGATCAGACCATAAATCTTCCCTGCCTCCAGTTCCAGATCGATTCCATGAAGAACTTCCTTTTTTCCGTATACCTTCGTAATGTCACGCGCGACCAGCTTACTCATAATTTTTTCCTCCCATCTGCGCATTCCGGATCATATCTATCAGTTCGTTTTTTGTAATGCCCAGACTGGCAGCCTCAGCCAGCAGGCTTTTCACGTAGTCATTGTAAAAATTCTGTTTTCGTTTTTCCATGATCTTTCTCTTTGCTCCGGCTGTGACAAACATGCCGATTCCCCGTTTTTTATACAAAATGCCCTCATCCACCAGAAGGTTGACGCCCTTGGCGGCGGTGGCGGGATTGATCGCGTACAGCTTCGCCAGCTCATTGGTGCTGGGCGCCCGTTCCTCCTCCAGAAGGATATCCCGGAGGATATCGTTTTCGATCATTTCCTTAATCTGAATGTAAATGGATTTCTCCTGAGTCAGAATCTCATTCAAATTCACACTTCCTTTCTGCTGCTACAGTTATCTGCGTTGCTTCTCTGTTTCTATATTTCCGGCTTTCTTTTTCCTCACCTCACTGTTTCATTGTCCTTCTGCCTCTGCATATTCTCCCGAATGCTCCCGTTTTTGTAAGTCTCTTCATCATTAGTTCATTACTTATGTAATTAACCATATCACTAATAAAGCAGAAAGTCAAGCCCATTTTTCTGGCCCTGTCGAAAAAATCTGCCGCCCGGTAAGCGGCCTCAGTTTACAACTCAGCAGCCTCATGTACAAATAATGAAAAATAGTGAAGAAATAGTGAAAATTAGTGAAAGAACAGTGACCTTTTAATAGAAGTTTTAATGGATTTTATACGTAAAAAAATGTATAATACAACAGAAAGGAGGCAAAACATATGATCAAAGTTACGCTCACAAATGAAATGCTGAAAAGAATATCTGCGATTGATGAAAATCGTTTTTCCTTCAACACCATCAAGCTCCCTGCCGCAGCCCAAAACAGACTAAGAAAAAATTCCAGAAAAAAAAGCTCCTACGCCTCCAATAAGATTGAGGGGAACCCGCTTACGGAACAACAGGCCAATGACGCAATTGAAAGTGATCCCCACAGACATTTCCTGAAGCCGGAACAGGAGATCCGCAATTATTTTCTGGCACTGAAGCTTCTGGATGAAAAGCTGAAACACAAAGAACAGTTCTCCAGAGAAATGATTCTGGATGTACAGGCAATCGTGGAAAAGGGGGCGTTAAAAGAAAAAACCGGCCTCCGGGGACCGACGCCGCCTGGCGTCCTGTTTGCCGTATACGATTCTGAAAGCGGCATTCCGGAGTATATTCCTCCGGAATATAAAGATATTCCCGAATTGCTGGATGAACTGGTGACATATGTAAACACCACGGATGACCATCCCCTGATCATTGCAGCCATCGTCCATTATCAGCTGGTCACCATACACCCCTTTGAAGACGGCAACGGAAGGACAGCCAGACTGATGTCCGGGTATATCCTTGATTATTATGGGTATGGTTTTCAGGGAATCGGCTCTCTCGAAGAATATTTCGCATATGACCCGGAGGAATATTATGCATCCCTGCAAATGGGACTGCCTGCACTCTATTACTCCGGGAGAAACGACCCGCCTCATCCGGAGATATGGATCCATTATTTCCTGCGGATGATGGAATTATACTCAGGAAAAGTATACAGCCTGACAAAGGCGTCTGAAGGAGATCTTCTCTCAGGAAGCCTTTCTCATCTCAGTCTGAAAGAAAAAGAACTGCTGAAATTCCTTCTCCAGAAACGGCTGTACGAATTCGCTCCCATTGAAGTAAGCAGAATGACAGGTGTAACGAATCGAACCATCATCAAAAGGTGCGCAGGACTTACCAGCAACGGTTTTTTAATCCCGAATATTGTTAAAACCAGAATACGCACCTATCAGCTGAGTGATTTCTCGAAAGAAAATGAAAAGCGAATCTTAAAGATCCTTTCTTAGCCAAAAGCTGGAAACCGTACTCCAGGAAAAAGTCAATTTGACTTATCAGGATAGATGCTCCATTTGCCTATAGTTGGTACAGGCAAATTCCAGCAGACTATCAGCAGCACTCATATCTCACACAAAACAGCCATACCCAGACGGAATTCCGAATGGATATGGCTGCCATATTCTGAGCATTTCTTTCAGATTACACTCCAAACCTCTCATGGTTATAGCGCTCGATCTCATCGATCACGATATTCTCCACATGAGGATAAATTGTCCCGGGGCCGCCGTAGGTCATTCTCTTTATTTTTTCCGCAGGTCAGGCGTCTTCCTCCTCCCCTGCAAAAAGATCATCCCTGGTAATATTTTTCAGCCATTTTCCGCTGAGATAATGCCTGATCACCCAGGGCCATTTCACAAATTCATCCGTACAGAGAAGAAAATACACCCACATGACCGGAAGCTTCAGCACAAAAGCCGCGAAAAATCCCAGCGGCACCGCATAAACCCACATATCAATGGTATCGCAGATAAAGCCGAACCGGCTGTCCCCTCCGGCCCGGAACACTCCCGCAATCAGCGTGGTGTTCACCGCGCCCCCCATCACGTAATAGGTATTGATGAGCAGCATATTCCGAAGATAGACCAGAGCCTGCCCGGAAAAAGAGGCGAACCGCATCATCAGGGGAATGGATGCCAGAACGATCAGACCGCCGATAGCCCCTGTGATCACCGTCAGCTTCATCACCTTCTTCGCCCCCTCCCGGGCTTCCTCCATTTTATTCTCACCGATGATATTCCCGATCAGGATTCCTCCCGCGCTGGCCATGCCGAAGCAGAGGATGGTTCCGAAGTTTCTCACCACCACCACAAGGGAATTCGCCGCAACCGCATCCGATCCCAGATGCCCCAGAATCACCGAGTACATGGCAAAACCCACACTCCACACAATATCGTTTCCCAGGGCAGGGAGAGAAAGCTTTACAAAATCCGAGAACAGCGGCTTGTTTTTTGCAAACAGATAGCGGAAATCCAGCTTGATATCATCGCTCATGGCGGAAACAACGAAGCATACCGACAGCTCAATAAGCCTCGAGGCGGAGGTGGCGACAGCCACGCCCATGGCTCCCAGCTTCGGCGCACCGAAAAGCCCGAAAATGAACACAGCATTCAGCACAACGTTCAGAGAAAATGCCATCACGTTCAGAACCGTGCTGATGGTCACTTTGCCGATGCTCCGCAGCACCGCCAGGTACACTTCCGTCACTCCCCAGCAGATATAGGCGATACTCACACATCTGAGATAGGAAGCTCCTATGGAGATCAGCTCCGGATCATTGGTAAACAGTCTCATCATCAGCTGCGGCGCAAACATGGCAAGGGCCGCAAATGCTACGGAAATTCCCATGGAAAACCGGAGCGCGATTCCCTGAACCACCTGAATCGCCCGCATATCTCTCTTTCCATAATACTGGGCGCAGAGAATCGTGGCTCCTGTTCCCAGTCCGTAAAATATCATGAACAGAATACTTCCGTAATTGGAAGCCAAGGATACCGCAGATATGGAGGACTGTCCCACATAATTCAGCATCACCACGTCCGCAGACTGCACGGCAGCGCTCAAAAGATTCTGAATGATAATGGGAAGCACCATTTTAAACATCCTTCTGTAAAAATCAGAGGACGCTGCCTGCACGGAACCCCCGCTCTTATTATTTTTTAGCATCTTTCTCCTCTCATTTCTGACTCACCAGCTGATCCAGCTGTCCCTTCAAAGTTTCGGTGCCTGCCACCACATCTGAATTGCGAAGATAGGGCACGGGACTCCCGTCCCACTGTGTCATCACGCCTCCCGCTTCCTCAAGGATCAGGCTTCCCGCCGCATAATCCCAGGGCTTCAGATTCTGTTCCAGATAACCATGCTGTCTGCCGCAGGCCACATAGCAGATATCCAGTTCCGCGGAGCCTGTTCTCCGGAAATCCGCGCAGGAGGTGAATATCCGGTAAAACACAGGAAAAATCTCCTTCGCCCGTTCCTTTTCATAAGGGGAGGAGCCGAAGGAAACCACCGCGTCCTTCAGCGCGATCCTGTTGTTCACATGAACGGGACTTCCGTTCAGATAAGCTCCGCCTCCCTTTACGGCATGGAACAGTTCGTCATGGAAAGGATTATAAACCACAGAAAAAGTGATGATTCCCTTCTCATACAATGCCAGAGCCACCGCGCTGAGCCCGTAATGGTGAATGAGATTGGTGGTTCCGTCGATAGGGTCCAGGATCCAGTAAGAACCGTCCGTCCTCAGATTCCGGTTTTCCTTTTCCTCCGCGATCAGCGCGATCTCCGGAAATGCCTTCCCCAGTTCCCTTCTCAGATACTCCTGCACGGCAAAATCCACGTTCGTCACATAGTCCGCGGCGCCCTTCTCCGTCACTCTGGCATTCTCCATCTCCCGCATGATCAGTTCCCTGGTGTCCTTCACCAGACCCAAAACCTTCTTCTGCTCTTTTTCATTCAGCATACCATTCATCTCCCGTATTCCATCATTCATTTACATTTCCGCTTGTATTCTGCAGAATGATTCTGTAAAATATATCAAAACTGTACATTTAAAACTTTCTGGATTTTATTATTATAAGGAGGTCACTTATGAGACCCAATTTCAAAGACGAAGCGGAACCAAGACAGCTCTACCTGGCTGTTTACCGGTATTACAGAGACCAGATCACAGAACGCCGTCTTCCCCCCGGAAGCAAAATGCCCTCTCTGCGGACCTGCGCCCAGGAACTGAAGCTGAGCCGCACCACCATCGAAAACGCCTACCTTCAGCTGGCTGCCGACGGCTACATCATAGCCAAAGCCCAGAGCGGGTATTACGTCACCGACATCGCCGACCGGCCTCTCCCCTCCCGCAATACAGCCCGGACACAGGATACCCCGGTAAAATACAATCTCTCCTCCTCCGGTGTGGACCGGGAAGGCTTCCGTTTCGATCTCTGGCGGCGCTATATCAAAAGCGCGCTCCGGCAGGACGACCGGCTTCTCTCCTACGGCGAACCTCAGGGAGAGGAGGATTTCCGGCAGACGCTGTCCGCCTACGTCCGGGAGCACCGGAACATTCTGTGCACTCCCCAGGATATCGTGGTGGGCGCCGGCGTCCAGAGCCTTCTTCACATTTTATGCCCTCTGGTCAGAGAAAAAGCCACGGTCTCCTTCCCTACCCCCTCGTTCCTCCAGGGCAGCACGGTATTTCAGGATTATGGCTTCCAGGTCCGCTACCGCAATAAAGACAGCGGCGTCATCTATGTATCTCCAGCTCATATGACCAAATGGGGCGAGATCATGCCCGTCTCCAGACGTCTGGAGCTGGTGCGCTACGCTTCCGGGCACGGCAGCCTTATCATAGAGGACGACTTCGAAAACGAATTTGTATACCTCCAGAAGCCCACCCCTTCTCTCTTCAGTCTCGCCGGAGGAAGGGGCGTTGTGTACATCGGCTCCTTTTCCAGACTCCTGCTGCCCTCCATCCGGATCAGCTTCATGATCCTGCCTCCGGAACTGAAGGACGCCTACCTGGCAAAAGCAGCCAGCTACAATCAGACAGCCTCCAAGGCGGAACAGATTGCTCTATGCCAGTTCATCCGTGACGGGCACCTGGCCGCTCAGACCAGAAAGCTCCGCCGCCTGTACTCTCAGAAGCTGAAGCAACTGCTGGAGACAGTGGAGGATGTCTTCGGGCCTGAATGCAGCGTGCAGATCGGTTCCGCCGGCACCACGCTGGCCCTCTCTCTTCCCTCTCCCCTCACCGGGGAGGAACTGAAAGCAAGGGCCGCCAAAGAAGGGCTTCGCCTCCAGATCCTCAGGGAATCTCCCGGAGAGCTGACCATTCTTCTCTCCTGCTCCGCTCTCCCCGCTCAGGATTTTTATCCCGCCTGCAGTCTCTTAAAAAAGCTGGCGGAATAAAGAAAGCTACTCCAGATGGATATTTCTGGCGTAGGAATAGGATATCACTTCCCCCGGCTTCGTGGCACGATATCCTTCTTCCCTGTGGGAATAATCGGAGATTTCCGCAGACCCGAAATCTGCAAATCTTTCATAAATCCGGTTCAGCACCGTGCGTTCCTGCTCCGACAGAGATCCGTCTGCCAGCCTGCAGTCCGGTACTACCTGATGCCGCTCATATCCATGCTCAAACAGGATTTCAATATGGGCCACGTGATCCGCAGCCAGAAGCCCGAAGAGAATATCGTAATTCCGCGGCACAGGACCAAAAGGAAGATGCACATATTCCGTCCCGGACATGGATACCCCGTTTTCCTGATAGAATATCATATCTGAATAATTCAGCAGTTTAAGCAGTTTCACTTTAAGTAGCGTCCTGCTCTTATGAGCAAAGAATAACACCATGGCACAGAATTTTTCATAATCGAAAGTTTTAAAACCATTTTCTATGGAAGGGGCCTTCCGGAAAAACAGATCCCGAAGTTTCTTCTCCGTCTCCACCGTCCTGCTCAGTTCCATTCGTTCGATGGCGTCATAAATCTTTTTTTTATGACGTTCGTCCAGAAGAATCTCGTTTTCAAGAAGATATGTCTTCATATTCTCCGGATCCCGGAGGAACAGCAGCAAACTGTTATGCGCCCTGTCCTGGACAGATCCGTTTTCGTATCTGCGGACGGTTTTGTCTCCCCAGTTGAGAAGCTTCGCAAAGCTTCTCTGACTCAGACCGTACTGTTCCCGAATGTTCCTGATCTCATCGGGAAGCAGCAGCTTATGTCTTCTGCGATATTCATTATAAGCGCGAAGAAGGATCTCGCTGTCGAGCTCCTCACAGTAAAATTCTTCCCCGCACGCCCCGCAGACCAGCACCTGTGCCTCTACCTCCACAGATTCCCCGCAGACATCATAAGCTTCTCTCTTACTGACAATCCGGGTATCGACCTCTCTCCCGCATTCCTCACAATACCTTCTCATCGACGCCACCTCCTGCAGCCTGATCAAATTCATCCTCATGAAAACTGAGACATTTCAGAAATTTCTCTCCATGTTCCTCCACAATCTTAAGCTTCACATAAAACAAAATTCCTTCCATGTTCTTCCTGAATTCCCAGATCACGCCCGGCCTGTCAAAATCCTTCTTGGGACCTTTATAATAATCGTCAACAACCAGATCCAGAATTTCCTCTTTCGCATCTCTGATGGTCAGGCCATACTTCGCCAGGGCCTGCATATTCTTTCTCCTCGGTACAAAGTCATATCTTCCTGAGGAAAGCAATATCTTCGCCTCCTCCAGGAATGCGGCGATCTCCGCCATCCGACACTGCCCGTACACTTAATTCCCTCCGTACCTTATTCAAAACTGCTGAAAATCTTTTCCATGTTTACAGTATACATATAATATTCCGGTTGTCAAGAAAAATGTGGTCATATGACCGCATTTTTTTATGACCCGCACATTTTTACTGCCCTCTTCTCTCGTCCAGCATATACAGCAGCGCATTACAGATGCACGCGGCGATATTGCTCCCGCCCTTTCTGCCCTTCGCCACAATACAGGGAACGTCTGTTTCCATGATCAGTTCCTTGGACTGCACCACATTCACGAACCCCACCGGCACGCCGATGATCAGTTCCGGACGGAGTTTTCCCTCCTCGATCAGCTCATACAGCCTCACCAGCGCCGTAGGAGCGTTTCCGATGGCAAAAATAAGTTTTTTGCCCATGTCGGCCGCTTTATCCATGCAGACTGTCGCCCGGGTGGTTCCATGTTCCCTGGCAGCCTGAGCCACATCTTCATCGGACATGAAGCAGTACACCTCTCCGCCGAAGCGGGCCAGAGCCTTTTTATTGATCCCCGATTTCGCCATCTGGGTATCCGTCACGATACACGCGCCTCCCCGGAGAGCCTCCAGAGCCTTCTCCACGGCTCCATCTGAAAAATACAGATTCTGCGCATAGTCAAAATCCGCGCTGGTGTGGATGCACCTCTTCACAATAAGCTCTGTCCCCGGAATCAGGGGGGTATCCCCCAGCTCCTCTGTAATGATTTCAAAGCTGCGTCTCTCAATCTCCGCAGGCTTCACGTTCTCCAGCTTGACCTTCATCCTCTTCCTCCCTCTTATACCCGCACCACAGTATCTCACTTCCAGAGCGTATCACAGGGTTTCGTCCCCCGACCGCGTCATAGCATTCCATCTCCCGGCCACACCACAATATTTCGTCTCCTGGCTGCATCGCAATCACTCGCATCTGCACCTGTACTGCGCATATCCGCACTCAAACCGGAAATCGAATTTTCTTCACCGCGGCGTTTTCCATGCTCTTCATCCGAACCGCCATACATCCATCCGACAGTTCTGCCGGAATATCCGGACGAATCCTCCTCTATATTCCGGCCTCCAGAATCTCATATATCTTTTTCATATCCAGGTGCTTCCGAAGCTCAGAAGCCAGAATATCGTACTGGGTCTCCTTAAAAGCGGCAAAATCCACCCCGCTCATCTCCTCCACATCGATTCCCTTCTTCTGCCCCAGCACCTTCAGCAGCGCCTTTACGGACTCCTCTCTGTCAAAAACACCGTGAACATAGGTGCCGCACACATTCTCAAAAACAGCGCCTTCCTCTTTCTCAAGCCCGCTGACACTGTCGGCGATCCTGGTAAGCGGCCGCACGCCCTCCTTCACCGTACTCTCACCCATATGGATCTCATACCCCTCCAGAGCGCCGCCGGCCAGAGGCCCGTACACCCCTTCCGGCGCAAGGAACGCGCCTTCCACCCTGGTTCTGGTTTTTCTCTCAGTAAACACGGTATCCATGGGAAGCAGTCCCATTCCCTTCATGGAACCTCCCGCCTCCACTCCGAAGGGATCGCTGAGGCTCTCTCCCAGCATCTGATACCCGCCGCAGATGCCGAAGATCAGTTTTCCCCGGGAAGCCTCCTTCAGAATCGCCGCCTCCAGGCCGCTGCTGCGAAGCCAGGCAAGATCCTCCATGGTATTTTTCGTCCCGGGAAGAATGATCAGATCCGGATTTCCCAGTTCCCCCACATGCTTCACATACCGCAGGGAAACCCCGGAAATACTCTCCAGAGGATTAAAATCCGTAAAGTTGGAGATTCTGGGAAGACGCACCACCGCAATGTCCAGAAGGGCCGCCTCCGTCTTTCTGTCAAACCGCTCCGTCAGGCTGTCCTCATCCTCCACCTGAATGGAAAGATAGGGCGCTACGCCTACCACCGGAATGCCGCTGCGCTCCTCCAGCATTTTCACCCCCGGGTCCAGAATGGACTTATCGCCCCGGAATTTATTGATGATCAGTCCCTTCACCATGGCCCGCTCGTCCTCCTCCAGAAGATCCACCGTGCCGATGAGCTGGGCAAACACGCCGCCCCGGTCGATATCCCCCACCAGGAGCACCGGCGCCTTTGCCAGCTTCGCCATGCCCATATTCACAATATCGTCGGACTTCAGATTGATCTCCGCGGGGCTCCCCGCCCCTTCCAGAACAATGATGTCGTATTCTTCGCTCAGCCTGGAAAACGCTTTCATGATATCCGGAATCAGCTTCTTTTTATACCGGAAATAATCTCTGGCGCTCATGGTTCCCAGCACCTCGCCGTTGACGATCACCTGGGAGCCCACATCGTTGGTGGGCTTCAGAAGAATGGGATTCATGAGAACAGAGGGGGCAATCCCCGCCGCCTCCGCCTGCATTACCTGAGCCCGTCCCATCTCCAGCCCTTCCCGGGTGATAAAGGAATTCAGCGCCATGTTCTGGGACTTGAAGGGCGCCACTTTGTACCCGTCCTGACGGAAAATCCGGCAGAGTCCCGCCGCCAGAAGGCTCTTTCCCGCATTGGACATGGTCCCCTGCACCATAATCGCTTTTGCCATATGTATTGTCCTTTCCGTGAAACCGCTGCAGATCGCTGTAAAGCCATAGTTTATTATGAATCTGCAAGTTATTGTGACTATAATTATTACAGCTGCTGTTATTATGACTGTAATTATTGCAGCTGCTATGATTATAACTGTAATTATTACAGCTGCTACTATAACTGTAATTCATTCTGAACCTGCAGGTTATTAACAATCTATATCTGAATTCATATAAAAATCTATAGCAGACAGCTGTAAAATCTTTACCCCGGCATATCATGCTGATTTTTCGGTCTATTTCAGGATCTCTCTCAGACCCTCCACCAGCTTCCGGTTTTCCTCCGGTTTTTTCACCGCAGCCCGATAATAGCCTTTGCCAAGTCCGGGATAATTGCTGCAGTCCCGCAGAAGGAGCTTTCTTTCCAGACAGGCTTCCCAGAGATCGTCCGGCCCTTTGAAAAAAATATAGTTGGCTGAGGATGGATACACTTTAAGTCCCAGAAAAAGCAGTTCCTTTTTCAGATACTCCGCTTCGGCAAAGACCATCTCCCGGCCGGCCTGCACATACTCCTGTTCCTTCAGAGCGGCAATCCCCGCCGCCTGGGCAGGGGAAGAGACATTCCAGGGCTGCGTCATAAGCTCCATCCGCTCCAGAAGCTCCCGGTTTTCACAGAGTCCGTAGCCCAGACGGATTCCCGCCATGGCATATCTTTTGGTGAATGCCTTCAGAATAAAAAGATTATGATATCTGGAGAGCTGAGCTTTTAAAGTATAGTTCTCCGGCTCCCTCACAAAATCCAGGAAGCATTCGTCTACCACCAGCAGAATATCCAGATCTCTGCAGGTCCGGAGCACCTGAAACAGGAACTCCCGCTCCATGAGAACGCCTGTGGGATTGTTGGGATTGCAGAGAAAAACCATATCCAGCTTCCGGTGAAGGGCATCCAGAAACGATTCCCCCACCGCAAATCCCTCTTCCTCTTTCAGATAAAAATATTCCGCCTCACATCCCACACTGGAAAGGGCCTGTTCATACTCTCCGAAGGTAGGCGCAGGAAGGAGAGCTCTCCGGGGCATTTTTGCCCTGCAGAGGGAAAAAATCAGATCCGCCGCTCCGTTTCCGCAGATTACATGATCCGCCTCCGTGCCCTCATAACCGGCAATCGCCTCCCTTAAGGGGCCGCAGCCCACCTGAGGATAGTGAACAACGCCATCCAGCGACCGGATCACAGCCTCCTTCACGCTCTCCGGCGTCCCCAGCGGATTGCAGTTGGCGGAGAAATCCAGACAGCCCTCGTGACTGTACACATCTCCCCCATGTATGTATTTCTTCATAACAACAATCTCCTGTCCTTTTTCTTTCGATACGGCAATGCTTCCCATTTCCTGAGATCAGCTGCTGCAAGTGAGAACATTCCGGTCCTGCACCGGACAAAATATTTTCATCACCCGGTAATCCCGCCGTACTGACAAGCACACTAAACGCTGCTGCACAATGCACTGCGTCCTTACATCGTCTCGACACCTTTCCATAACAGTCTGCAGCATTACAACCACACAAGCAGTTCCACACAATATACCGCAATCTTCCAGCATCGCAAGCAATACCGCACAACGCACTGCATCCTTACATCATCACAAACACTTCCGCGCAACGCCTGTATCCTTGCAACACTGCAAGAACTACCACGTATTTTACTGCATCCTTACAGCACCGCAAGCAATACCGCACAACGCACTCCCGTAAAAATCACGCACGCCAGCGCCGAAGTCACATACAGAAGCCGGTTTGCCCTGGGAATATCCTCCGCCTCCACCGGCCGGAGCGCATCCCCGATGGTGGGCTTCTCATACAGCTTTCCAAAGTACCAGGCATTTCCCGCCAGCTGTACTCTCAGCGCCCCCGCCATCACCGATTCCGTCTGAGCAGAATTGGGACTGGCATGGTTTCTTCTGTCTCTTCCATATATTTTTGCCGCATTTTTTCCGTCAAAACCTGCCAGAAACGAAGCAAGGATCATCAACCAGCCGGAAATTCTGGCAGGAAGATAATTCGCCGCGTCGTCCAGTCTGGCAGCGCACCGTCCAAAATACAGATACTTGTCATTTTTATATCCCAGCATGGAATCCATGGTGTTGATTCCCTTGTATAAGAACATCAGCGGCACGCCGCCCAGAGCCATGTAGAACATGGGAGCGATCACCCCGTCCGACGCATTTTCCGCCACAGTCTCCACAGCCGCCTTTGTCACGCCCTCCTTCGTGAGAGCCTGGGTGTCTCTTCCCACGATCATGGACACCGCGTATCTGGCCTCCTGGATCGTTCCGTTTTTCAGGCGGTCATACACCTTCATGCTCTCCGTCTTCAGGCACTTGGTAGCCAGAAGCTGATAACACCAGAAAATTTCCAGAACCAGCCCCGCCCAGGGCAGATGCCTGTACAGAATCATCAGCACCGCCAGGGGAATTCCCCCGCTGAACGCGCATACGAGAAGCACCTCCAGAAAGCCGCCCGCCAGTTCCCCTGACTGAGTTTTGGGGAAAATCCTGCGGATTCCCTTTTCCAGCACGGCAATCAGTTTGCCGATAAAGATGACCGGATGATACAGCCATCTCGGATCCCCCAGAAGCAGATCCAGAAGATATCCTGCTGCCAGGGCAATGAATTGATATTTCATAGATTTCTCCGTTTCTTTGAAATCTGCTGTTTATGGAGAGACGTTGACACTCAGCCTCTTCCCGCATGCCATTTCTCCAATCTGTAAATAGTTTCGCGACATCATAATCTTCTCTTCACAGGACAGATTTTGCCGGTGCCCTCATATCCTCCTCTTTTCGGTCCGATAAGCCAGACATCGCTTCAGAAACTGCACAGCAATTTTCGGATTTCCATAATAGTACAGATGAGGGAAGCCCGCCATAAGCCGCCCGTCGTCGTGGATGCAGTCCCAGCCTCTGCTGCTGAAAGGTTTGGAAGCGTAATAAGCATCGCCGCAGTTATCTGAATCAAAATAATGAAATTCATGCGCCGGAATGGGGCCGCAGTCCCCGGATTCCCTGTTCTCACAATCGCCGGTCTCTTTGTCCTCGCAGCCGCCGGATTTCCTCTCCTCGCAATCGCCGGTCTCTTTATCTTCGTAGCCGCCGCAACCTTCCTCGGGATTTTCCCGCTTCCTGAGAGTGATATATCCGAATCTGGAAAGCTTGGGAGTGCGGAAGGCTTTTCCGGAAATCACCCCCGCCATCTCATACGTCCCTCCGTCCATTCCCTCCATTTTTTCGTGGAGATACATGAAGCCCCCGCATTCTGCCATACAGGGCATCCCGTCTCTCAGGACTCTTCTGACGTCCTCCCGCATGGACCGGTTTTCCTCAAGCTCCTTTCCTTTCAGCTCCGGATAACCGCCGTACAGAAGCATCCCGTCCAGATCTTCCGGAAGGCGTCTGTCGTGAATGGGCGAAAAGGAAACCAGCTCCGCCCCCATTTCCCTGAGCAGGCGAAAATTGTCTTCATAGAAAAAGCAGAAGGCTTCATCATCCGCCACGCCGATGCGAAGCTTTTTCTCCGGCATCCCCGTTTCCGGGCTGGTTTCCGCGCGAAAGCCAAAAGCTTCGTCCTCCCCGGTCAGATCATCCGGCGCCTCCAGCTCCGGCGCTTCCGAGGCAAGGGCCAGAATCCCGTCCAGGTTCAGCGTATCCTCCAAAATCCCGGCAAGCTTTTTCAGCCGCTCCTTCAGTCCCTGAATTTCCCCCGGCAGCACCAGACCGAGATGGCGGCTTTCGATCACACAGTCCTCCACCTTCGGCACATATCCCAGCACCCGGATTCCCAGCTGCTCCTCCAGAAGCTTCTTCATCCGGGGGTACAGCATGGGGGACATCTGATTCAGAATGACCCCTCTGATATGACTGTTTTTCTTATATTCCAGGAACCCTTTGACATAAGCGGCCAGAGAAACACTCATTCCCTTACTGCTGACAATAAAAATTACGGGCGTATCCGTCACATCCGCCAGGTCAAAGGCGCTGGCCTTCACAGTCGTCCCGCCCACGCCGTCATAAAATCCCATAACGCCTTCCATCACCGCCAGATCACAGTCCGCGGCGTTGCGTGAGAGCAGATACCTGGTTCTCTCCGGCGAAGTGAAAAAGGTGTCCAGGTTTCTGGACTTTGCGCCGATCACACGGCTGTGAAACATGGGATCGATATAGTCCGGCCCGCACTTAAAGGAGGCCACGGACAGTCCCCTGTCCATAAACGCCTGCAGCAGGCCGCAGGTAATCAGTGTTTTGCCGCTTCCGCTGGCCCCTGCCGCAAGCAGTATTCTTGGTAACTTCATAGATAAATCCCCGCAGTGATTTTAATCACAATCATTGAAGTTTTCACCGTCATGTAAAGCAAAATCCCGAATAAATCAGGGGTAATGTGCAATATTGGTCAGTAATATCATCGATATTGTTTTCACCCGACACCAACGATATGAAAAAGTCATGATTTTCTCTTATTTTGAGAATCATATCGGTAAATATCCCAATGATTATTTCTAATTCTCTGTCCCTGTTTTTCTCTGACAGGTGATGATGTAAATGGGATTTTCTCCCATCATCATATGATATCCTGCAAGCAGCTTCGAGCGGGCGGCGCTGAGCTGAACCACCTCCGCGGCAAGAAACGGATTCCTTTTCAGGATTCCCAGAGCCTCCGTCACTGTCTCCAGAGTGATGCAGTTGATCACCATCCGTACCTCAGGATTCTTCTCCAGAAGCAGAGCGACGATCCCTCCCAGATTTCCGGAAGAACCGCCGATAAAGGCATGAGTGGGCGCAGGAAGCTCTTTCAGCGCCTCCGGAGCCGTTCCCCGGATAATTTCCAGATTATCCGCCGCAAATTTTTTCCGGTTTTCTTCCAGAAGCTCCGCGGCCTCCGCCTTCTTCTCGATGGCGTACACTTTTCCCTCAAAAGCCCGGAGAGCCATCTCCACCGATACGGAACCGGTTCCCGCTCCCACATCGTAGCAGACGGAATCCTCCCTGAGGTCCAGCTTGGACAAAGAAACCGTACGCACCTCCTCCTTCGTCATGGGAGCCTTTCCCCGGATAAAGCATTCGTCCCTGATTCCGTGAACCGCCGGCAAAGG